>CAYLZW010000024.1:0-35558 GCA_964388085.1 uncultured Myxococcales bacterium
GCGAGAAAATGGCTCGGGTAGCGCCTTGCTTAGACGAACCCTACCCGAGAGCCCGACATTTTGCACGAGTTGAGGCCACCGCGGAACATCATTCTTCTCAGGCACTTGCGCTGAGAGCCGCCGGAGACGCCCGTAGGTGCGCGACCGTAGGTGCTGTGCGGCCCGTGGTGGCCGGGTTAGCCGATCGAGGCAGCCAGGGGCCGGCTTCCGGGTGGCTGGGGCACACGGGCGAACGTGTGCGGCCGTCGCCGCCCCGATCCCGGGCAGCGAAAAGGCTCGACGCTGTTGAGCCTATCTCCGCGACTTGGTCAGTGACCAAGCGCGGTGGACCCACGACGGACTTGGTCACTTGGTCAGTCCCCGATCTTGGACTACCCGCCGACAGCGGGCATGGTGGACGAGCCATGATGATCTGCGCCGCCGGCGACATCCACGGAGCCCTCGACCGGCTCTACGAGGACGTCCTCGCCTTCGAGGTGTCGCTCGGCGTGCGCTTCGAGTGGGTGCTGCACGTCGGCGATGTCGGGGGGTGGCCAACCCCTCAGCGCATCGACGAGCGCAGCCGGACCATCACCGCAACCTCGCCGTTCAGGCACGGAACTCGGTACCGCAGCTCGGATCCGCCCAAGCTCTCGAGATGCTAGGATGCCCCAGCGCCATGCGCGTCCTCGCTTCCCGCCGTCTCGTTCCCGCCGCGTTTCTCGTGCTCCTGGTAGCACTTCCGGCCTGTGGCGCTACCCGGTCGACCCGCCACCCTACAGCGGGGCCCGGGGAAACGTCGTCACACCGCTCGTCCCATGAAGGGTCCGGTGCCGCTGCGGCCAATTCCGGGTCACCGCCCGCATCGAGACCCGGCCCAGGAGAGCCGTGCTCCCCGGGTCAGGACCTCGCCAACGGAAGCACCGGTAATTGCCAGGATGGGCTGCTCTGCTGCGCCGGCTTCCACGGCGTTTGTGGCGGGGAGGAGCCCCTGCCCGACGAGGAGCGCGAGCCGTGCACCACCACGTTCCGCTGCGCTGCGGTCCAGAGATGCTGGGGTTCGCCGCCATGACGTACGAAGATGCGTATTCCGTTCCACTCGAGCGCTGACCGAGGTTGGGTCGAACCAAACGTCGATCACTCATCCGGATCTCGGTGGCAGACCGCGTCCTCGTCCACCCAGTCCTCCTCCTCCCAGCTCATGCCCTTGCGGCCGGGCACCTTGCGGGTCGGCCCAGCCTTGTAGAGTCGGCATGAGAGCGGACCGTAGCAGAAGGTCTCGGTGCGGTAGCGCTTCTGGCTCGGGTTCCAGTGGTCGACGATCATCTCCACCGCCATGAGCGCGCCCCAGACGCAGCTCCTGCACGAGGTGTCGTACGTGCGCGCCGCGAGCCGCCGGTGGCCGCGCTCGCGGTAGACCGGCAGCGTTGGCGCGAGACCGTGCCACGGCGGCGGCGCGCTCGGCTCTCCGGCGGCGCGAGCCACCACGCGCAGCTTGCTCGCCTTGTAGAGCTCCGCGGTCTCGAGCCGGGGATCGGCGACGGGCTCGCCCTCGCCGCTCACCGTGTCGCCGACCTGGAAGCCGTGCTTGGCCTGCGCGGCCTCGCCGATTGCGACCGAGACATCGCGTGCCTCGTCGCCAACCATCCCGCGGACGCGCAGAACGTAGCCCTGGTAGGTGTGGTTCCGCTGGTCGAACGATCGCGTGAGCCGGATGCGCGGCTGCACCGAGGTGACGACGCCGCTCCATACGATCTTGGCGGAGGTGGTCATGACCCTGCTGCGCCGGCCTTCCACGGATCGCGCGGCAAACGGCGGCCTGGACGAGACCAAGGACGCTCCTCGGCGTGGCTGAACACCTGGTAGTTGCCCTGAGTCCCCCCGGTATGGGAGCGCCGACATCGATAGACGATTTCGACGCCGCGTTGCCTCAGATCGGCGCTGAATGGCTGCGCGAGGAGCGAACGCAATGTGTCGAGCGAGATCGCCTCGCTCCACACCGGCCACGAGAACCAGTCCTCATCGTCATCGCGGTGGAAACCGGTCGTCCTGAGTCTGCTCCCGACCGCGAAGCAAGGGAAGAGAGGAAGCGCTTGGGTCGCAAGGAAGACTGCGGCACAGACGGAGCGCCGCTTTGTGTCCGGCCCCGGCGCCATGTTCCGAAGCGCGTGGAGGCGCTGAACGTTAGGATCCCAGCCCAAGGAGTGTTCATCATCCTCGTAGGTCCACGGACCAAACAACGCTTTCTCGATTCCCTTCCAAACGGATGACGGTATCTTGTCGGAGCTGGACCGCTTCGCCAGTTTCCCCGCGGTCTTCAGGACCCCACTCAGGAGATCTTGCTGACCGGAGGTCATCGCAAGGTGCGTCGTCGCGACAACGAGCTTGCCCTTGTGCTTGCCGGTCGTCTTCCGCCGCCGCACTATGTCGGAAGCTGATGAGGAGAGCAGATCGAAGGCTGGGCGAAGGCCTGGATCTTCTCGCGCTCTCCTAACGTTCGATCGGAATTCGACCACCGGCGCTTCCGCCTCGATCGTTCCAAGATTCTTCAGCGCGTTGACGACGGTGCCGGCACTCTCGGCCACCAGCTTGATCAGAGAGTCGCGCGCGGCTCCTTGAATTGTCGCCATGCGCTCGCCGAAGCCGGTCTTCGCGACACTCCAGCCGAGCCGTACCTCATTCTGACTAGCGTTGTGTGCCACACGAAGCACTCCGCACGCCGCGAGAAAGCCGAGGGGGTGGTGCGCCCTGAGGCCTGGCAGATTGAGCGTACTCACGGCACCTCCCCCCGCGCTTCGTTCGCTCGCTTCTGTTCGCGCGCGGATACCGTCCGATCGGCGGTAATGAGGATAGCTTCCAGATAGGCGAGGCCCCACCAGCCGAATCGGCGGATCAAGGACCAGAAGAGATCCGCCCAGCCAGCATCGAGGCGATGGAATCGGTGGTCGCTCGAGACCACCAGATCTCGGCCCTCAAGCGTCAGTTTCACATCGACCGGGCGCTCGTCCGTCACGATGGGAGCAAACGGTCGGCCGAAGCCGTGATGAGTCCCAATGAGGAACCGCGCGAGTTCGACGTTGACGCCGTCGGCGATGGACCTTCCCGCCTGCTCGAACAGCCGTACCGAGACGAACTCGTGGCGTGCACCCCGTGGGTAGCCGAACTCGGCCGACGGCTTCCATTGGGTCGCGTCGGCGCCCGACTTTGCGATCGGAATCTCCTCGGCAAGCGCCTGCAGCTCGGAGCCGCGCAGCCATGCCTGGAATCTCCAATCACGCTTGCCCTGGTCGTGCCACAGGCCCGCCAGTTCGATGGTCTTGATAAGCGCCCAGTCGAGGCCGCTCGCGTTCGCGAAGTCCCGGGCGACACCGCCCACGCTCTTCAGGTGCTCGTCCAGTGGAACCTGCCGGCCGGTGAAGGATGCCTCGTCGCCCTCGGGCTCGTCTTCCTCTTGCTCGACCTCGGGCAAGGTCTGCGGCATGTCGATGATCACCGAGGCCTCCGCCACGACTCCGTCGTCTACCGGATATCGTGTCAAGCGGCATCGCTGTCCATGTAATGCCTTGATAGCGGCCTTCACGTGCGGGTCGTTCACCAGCGGCACGATCGCCTCGAGCAGGCGGCGCGTCGCGGCCCAAGCGTCGTGTTCCTCGGAGATCGCCGCGCCAACCACGGCCCGCAGGAGCGCACGCAGATGGTCGCGGGTGGCGTCATCGGCGTCCGGCAGCAAGGAGGGGTGCAGGCGGAGCCGCAGCTTGGGCCGACGGAAGGCGTCGTGGGGATAGGAGGCGATGAGCTGGGCGAGGCATCTTTCCGCAATGTCCTCCACCGCATCCCGGCGATCTGGTTGCCATCCGAAGCGGTCGCTGCCTCCGTAGCGCGCTGGAACCACGCAGGTATCCCCCGGGCGTAGGTCGTCTGGTCCCACCACCCGAGCGTCATCCCTGCCTCGCCACCGCAGCACTCGCCGTTCGTCGCGCCCTGCCGCGGCGAAGGCGTCATCTGGCTCGGCCCGCGTGCCCTCGACATCCGAGACGTCCGCTTCTGCCGCCTGCCGCAGCCAGGCCCGCACTTCGTAGATCGGGATAGGCACAGCCTCGCGGGTAAGCGGCGGCATCGCCGAGACAATCGCCCGCCACGACGCGGAACGATCCGGGTCAAGGTCGGCGCGCCACACGACCAGAACATCCGCCGGCGTGTCTGCGCGTCCGTGGAGGAACGGCGCGACGTCGGGATCAGGATCCGGACGCGGGTTGGTCTGCGCCCACGCATCGAGGTGCGCGGGAAATAGCACCGGAGTCTCTGCGGTCGGGGCGAGCATCGGTCGCAAGACATCCGGATCCGCGGGGAGCTTCTGATCAAGAGCGTTGATCCCAAAGTCGACCGCTTGCTGCCTTGCGGCGCCCCTGCCAGTCGTCGACGCGACCTCGTTCGAGGAGAGCCACTTCCAAGTCGCAGCGATCGCCGAGCCGTAGATCGGGTCGTCATCAGTGCTCCTCGCGTGGTCGCTGCGAATGACGACGCTTGCAGGCGACGGCGCGCCTCTCTCGCGTCGCTTCCCCAGCCGGTCGAGGCGGCCGAACCGTTGGCGAAGCGCGTCGAGCGGCGCCGCCTCCGTGACCAGCGCGTCAAAGTCCAGATTGGCTCCGACCTCGACAGTCTGCGTCGCAACGACGAAGAGCGTCTCGTCAGGCTCCTGCTCGCGACCGGCTCGGATTCTCGGCAGCCACTCGTCGAGAAGCCGGTCCCGGTCGAAAGGTCGAATGCGCCCCGTGAGCAGCAAAGCCTTCGAGCCCTTCGCCTGGTCGAGCTTCTCGATCTGCTCGAATACGCGCCGCGCCGTGGCGACACGGTTCACGACAACGCCGATCACACGCGGCGCGTTGGGCAGGGCCGTCTCCACGTCGAGCCCAGCGAGGCGCCGCGCCTGTGTGACGATCTCATCGGCGAGTGCGAGGCGATTCTGCCGCTCCTGTTCGCGCGCCTTGCGAGGCTGCTCATCACGTAGCTTCTTCGTGATTAGCTCGACCTTGACGGCGACCAAGACCGCCCGCTTCGATGCCTCGAGCCGGGGCTTCAGGCGCGCGTCGCGACGGTCCTCTTGCGAGAGATCGAACGGACGTGTGCTCGTTCCCGCCGTTGCGGACATCCGCACGACCGTGAGCAGGCGTTCCTCGGGCAGTGGTGAGGTCTCGGCGAGCTTCTGAAAGTGATGGACGGAGTCGATCGTGTCCGCGAAGATGGCGGACAGGTGCGCCTCGTCGAGGATGACGCGCGTGTCGAAGGCGAGAAGGCCGGCGTGGACGGGCAAGTTCCGCTGGCTGACTCCGTAGCCGCGGAAGAGGAGACGCGACCCGACTTGGTCGACGGTCGAGACCAGTATCGCAGGGGTGAGGGGGTCCGCGGCCCACCCGTCGTCACGATAGACACTCCCGCGCAGCCGGACGAGCCTCAGCGGCTGAGCGCAGCCGGGCGCCAACCCAGCAAGCTGCTGGGCAACGGCCTTCACGACCGGTGCGACCTCGGAACCCGCAGCGCCTCTCAGGACCGCGCGGACTATACGCCGGGCGTGATCCGTCACCTCGTCGACAACGAGCCGCCGGTCGACGACGAAGCAGATTCTTCGCGGCGCCGTTCGGTCTTGAGCGTTCCGGGACGCCTGAAGAGCCAGCTCGAACACCGCCAGGTCGAGAACGCTCGTCTTGCCGCAACCGGTCGGGACGCGGATGACGTTGGGCCAGCGGTGCTCGGCGAGCACCTCGTTGGCCAGACGCGTCTGCCAATCGAAGAGCTCCCTCGGCTCCTTCTCCGTGCTGTGCACGGCCCTGAAGAACTCGGCGAAGTCGTCGGGCTTGAGGTTCGCCATCGCCTACGCCTCCAACGGCCGCATCAAGCCGAGACCGAAGTAGCGGAGGGGGCCAAGCGCAAGCGGCCCGGCGACCGGCGCATCGAACCGGACCGTCACGTGCCGGATCGGCCGGCGGGGCTCCTTGACTTCATCCCGACCGCGGTTCGTCTTGAACGACCAACTCGGTGGGACGCCTTTAAGCGGCGAATGCCGGCCGACAGCGAGCTCGACGACTCGCGAGGGATCGATCCCGACGAGCTGTAGCGAATCGAGCACGACCTTGGCCTCACCCCCGTTGCGCGCCTTGGGGAAGCGGCCGAAGACCATGGGCGTCACCGTGGTCCAAGTGCGAGACGACGTTGACCATGTGCGTGGATCGAGCGTCGCGAGGGGTGGATCATCAGCCGACACCTCGCGTAGCCGCCAGTGGCCCACCCCCGGGATCCGCAGCCCTTGCTGCTCGATACCGCGCAGTCCCCGGGCCAGCACCGTCATCACTGACACGTCGCGCTCCATGTCTCGCGGCACGAGAACGCCTACACCCTTGATGCCGCCATCGGCGTGCCGCTGTACAGGATGCACGAAGGGCAGCGCAGCGAATGCCACGTGAGGAGCATCGAGGCGACCGCCGTCCGGCGCGTGGCCGCTCAGCGTGCCCGGGATCTTCGCGTAGCATTCCCGAGCCTCGTGACACGGCGGAACCTGCTCCCTCCAACGCTCGCAGCCACACACGACATGGTGGACACTCTCGAGGAAAGCGCGACGCAGTGCCTGAGTGAGCTTAATCGTCGCGACGGAGGGCAGCGCTGGGTCGTCGTCTCGCGGCTGGAAGACCCAGAGGCGGTGGAAGACGGTACGCAAGCCTTCCGGCCGTAGCGGAGCAACATGGATCCGGCGGTATCGCGTCGGCGGACTCGGCTCCGGCTTGCCACCATCACGGCGGAACTTGTCGATCAGGTAGTCGAGGCGACCCTTTGCCGGTACTCGAAGCTCCAGGCCGCCGAACGAATCTGGCACGTGGGTCGGGGACGGCGCGTCGTCTTCGACCGTGACGCGCACCAGGGAACGAGAGCGACCGAGGTACGTGACGCGGTCACAGATCGAGCGGAGAACTGCGAGCTGTTCGCCGGCGTCGGCGTCCTGCCAGACGAAGTAGACCGCAGGCTCCTCGGGAACCACGGCAGGGACAGGCAGCAACGCCTTCTTCCGATGGACTGGAAGCAGGGTCCGGAAGTCGAAGGACTTCTGTGGGGACCGGGATCCATCCTTCTTCGGCCTCTGCCAGACCTCGTCCTCGTGCGGGTTCGACGGCATGGGAACCGCAGGCGTCGTGCGCCGGTGGGCGCGCGGGGCGTGGAGCAGCGGGGCTTTGCACTCGCCGTTCTCCCCCCAGCACTGCTCGGCCAGCCATCGGAGCGCTTGTACGGCACCACTGGGTAGATCCGTCCCGCCCGAACCATCGGGCTCCGCGGCAGCGGCGACGAGGGCCGAATAGAGCCGATCCGGATGAGGCGGCCATTCCGGCGCCGAGCGCGTCGGGTCGTTGTGCCGCGTGGCCATGCAAACGCCGGTCAGGAACTCAACTCGCAGCACCAGCATCCGCCGGCTCCTCTCCCGGCTCGGTCTCGAGCTCGGGGCCGCGTGCATCGCTCCGTCGGACGAGCTCCTTGAGCTTCTCGGTGGGCTCAAGCATCGTGACGGTCTTCGACCATCGCACACCGAGGCGCTCGGCCTCAGCGAGCGCAGGATCGAAAAGCTTGGTCCTCACGTCGGTCGAGCTTCCGAGCGAGTAAGAGCCACCCGAGGCTCCGACACGAAGAAGCACGATCGGTTCGCTGGGCACGAGCTCACAGCGGGAGCGGAGCCAGTAGCCCCGTTCCTGCTGGAGCGTGAGAGCGTAGAGGGCCAATGCTGCGAGCACCGTCCGGGCCGCTTCGTCTCGCTGCTCCTGCGTTGGCGGTGTCTGGTTCGGGGCAGTCGCGTCGCTCGTCTCCGCCGATGCCGCGCCGGCGCCGCCATCGGAGCCGGCAGAGGACATCGGAAACCGGAGCCGGCGGAGCTGTGTGCACGAGAGCGTCCAGGTGTGGAGCGCATGGTCCATAGTGATCCCGCCCGGCTTGACCGCCCCAGGGCGGATGCGGACCTCGTCGCTGCGGAAGGAGCCCTGGCTGTCGATGCGCCCGTCGCCGGAGCTGAGCTCGTAGCGGAGCTGGAGGGGAGTCGTCTCGAGAAGGTCGGGCAGCCTGTCCAGGTTCTGCTTCCGGATCTCCTGTCTGTCGAAGCGAGGCATGTCGGGCGTGACGTTGCCGTGGTTGATGTCGGACGGCTTGCCTTTCCCGAACTTCTTCGCCTCCCCCTTGTCGTTCTTCGCTGCCTCCGACTCCTCGAGCGTCCAGTCGTCCTCGCGGTCCTTCAGCCGATAGACGGTGGCTGACTGGGCGCGGATGCCCAGGGGATCTATCCGGGACGCGGTGCGGATCCCGGGCGTGATGTCGACGCCGACGATTTCGGACACGACAGCCCGAGGGATCTTTGCCGAGTCCAAGCCCTCACCCGCGGTCGAGTCCCACGTTCCGAAGATGAGCGCCGTGGGACAGTGCTCGTAGAGCGCTGCCGCGTCATGGAGCCGAGCCGCGACAATCCTCCGGCCGATGGTGGACTCGCGGAACCGCACCTTCACGTCCTCGGTCTCGCCGTTAGTGATCCGCTCCTCGCCGATCTCGCTGTCGCGCAGGATCGCGTCGTGGACACGATGCGGAGCGGTGAGCGAGTTCACCCAGCCGTGGGAGTCGATGTGAAGGGCGAGCACCGGCAAGTCGCACGACGGTGAACCTGCGGCATTCGGATCGAGCTCACGCCATGCCGGAAGGAATGCATCAAGCAGTGCCTCCTCCATCCGGTTAGCCTGGGACTGGACGCTGTCGATGACTGCGCACCGGACTACCTTGCCGGCGATCCTCCGATCCTCCACCGCGTAGACACCGCCCGCATAGGTGGGCGGGAAGACTTTGTCGCCGTCGCCGCCCACGCCGTGGAGCCTGACTTGAAGGCGAAGGGCTGCCGCCGATCGCACAGCATCCTTGAGGTTCTCCAGGGTGAGGTTCTTGGGCTGCTCGAGTTCTTCAGCCATGGTTCTGTCTCCTCGTCGGGCCGGGCGACAACGCCCCCTTTTTACTTCGATCGTTTGTCGTCGCGGGTGAACGGCGTCTCCTCCAGCCAACGATCGATCGCGTCCTTGCGGAACCGCCAGTGCTTGCCGACCTTCTGGCCCGGGATCCGCCCTTCCTGCGCGAGCTTGTAGAGCGTCGACTTCGAGATCTTGAGGTACTCGGCGAGCTCCTCGATCGTCAGGACGGCGCCAGGCTCTGGGTCCACGCGGCTCTTCTCCGTGCGCCCCCGGAAGGGGCACCCGGCCGCTTCGAGGACGGAGGCTATGTTACCCGATTGTGGCGGTTGATGTCAACACGCACCTGTTGTTGGCGGATCGGGTGGCCCTCAAGGCGCGCGCCAGGGGAGCATCCGCGCCCGCTGGACAGCCATCCGGTGTTCGGCGTCGAGGTCGCGCAGGAGCCGTTGCAGGTCGCGCAGGCTCTCGAGGTCGAGGGACTCGAGGTCGATGCGGTAGCGGCGTCCCGTGGAGCGCTGCACCTCGGCGCGGATCCAGTCGATGAGCCGGCGCTTGTCGTGCTCGCCGCCCATCTACGCCTCGGCGGCGAACAGCGCCGCGATCTCGGCCTCGCCCTGCTCGCCGAGGAACGCGTGGAGCGCGCGGCGGAAGAGCTCTATCCGGCTCTTCAGGCCCAGACGCTCCCGCGCCTCGTCGAGGCGGGTGACGGAGGTCGGCCTCCATGCGAAGCGGCAGCACCTTGAAGTCCACCGCCTCGCCGTCGGCGCGCCGGTTGCCGCGCGGCCCGACCGGGATGCGGCCCTTCTGCGCCTGCCTCACCTTCCAGATGAGGTAGCGCTTGTGCGAGCTGCCGGTGGGGCGCCCGACCACCTCGACGTAGAGCGCCTGGAGCTCCAGGACCGAGAGCTTCGAGAGCCGCCGCTCCCCGGTGCCTCCGTCGGCGCTCTCCGTCGCCCCTTCTCCGGCGTTGCCGGCGTCCGGCGCGTCGGCGGCCGCGGCGGGCGCGGGCGTGGTCTCGTCCTGCGCGGTGTCGTCCGGCGTCGGCTCGGCCGCGACGCCGCTCTCGCGGGCCTCGAGGACCTCGGCGATCCGGCGGATGAGGAACCGGCGGTTCGGCGCCCTCGTCTCTTCGGTGACCGGGCGCGGTGCGGGTCTGCCCGACGAAGCGGTGGACCCCACCATCGCGGAAGTTGGTGATGTCGAGGCCCGCCGGCGCCTCGATGTCGCGCCCGGCGACGACAAAGCAGGTGGTGGCATCGGCCGGCATCAGTCCAGCCCCTCGGCCGCCTTCACGTCTGCGACGACGCGCACGTAGAGCTCGTCCGCGGGGATGGAGAGGTCCGCCGCGCTGACCTCCAGCATCCTGACGCGGCTCACCGCGGGGTCGCCGTCGTCGCCGAGGATGTACTTCGCGACCCCCTTGCCCGCGACGCCGGGCTGGCCGTCCGGCGCCTCCGACAGCATCAGGATCGTGGCCTTGAGGATCTTCGCCATCGTTATCTCCCTTCGGTCTAGACGGTCTCGGGCTGCCGGTGCTCGACGTGTGACGGCCCGATGTTGAGGTGGTCGCGCAGCGCGACGAGGTACTTCTTCACGGCCGGCTCGATCGCCTCGTCCTTGTCAAGGTCGTCCAGGACGACCGCGGCCGCGCGTCGTCGCTCGTCGAGCTCGACATGCAGAGGCTTCCGCGCGAGGTCCTTGACCAGGCGTCCATCCGCGATGTCGATCTGCGCCTGCGTATCCTCGACGCCGGCAAGATCGTCCGCGTCGACGATCACCTCCGCGGCGATGTCCTTCGGCGTCGTCCCTGGCGGCAGCGTGGTCTCGTCGTAGCGTTCGTCGCCGCGGTGCTGCGTCTGGATGATGCCGTCGTTGCGCTTGATGATCCTGACCGTCGCCATCGCTCCTCCCTACGCGCCGAGCACGACGAACATGAACGCCAGGTCGGTGAGCGTGCCGCCGCTGTTGATGTCGACCGAAGCTGATGCCGTTGGGCGAGAAGACGTGGACGGATAGTTCGCGCTCAGTGCTCCCGAGTTCACCGTTGCCACGACCGCGTTCACGGTGCCCGGATCAACGTCGAACGTGATGAGTAGCGCTCCGTGCCCGGCTTGCTGATCGACGCCACGTTCCAGTGCGGGGCGTTCAAGGCGCCCGCGGCGGTCACGCTGCCCCAGCCCTTCACGATGTTCCGCTGGGTGACGCCGTCGATCTCGACGGCGTCCGGCACGTCGCCCGTGTGCTGCGGCAGGAAGACCCAGCCCCTGATGAGGTCCCAGATCTTCCCGCCGAGGAAGCTCGGATGGCTCGCCTCGATGGCCTCGCTCTCGGATAGGCCGGGGAAACCCGAGCCGGTGCAGCTGCCGATGATCGCCGGCGTGTTCTCGTCGAAGGCGAAGGCACGCACCGCCGGGACACCCGTGGCGCTCGCCGTCGCGTTCACGTCACACAGGAACGCGTTCCATCGAGCGCCCGCAGCCCCAAGGACCAGCCCGGTGACGCTCGCCAGGATGTTCCCGGTGAACGTGTCGCCCGACTTCCGAGCGGGCGCGTTGATGAGCGACAGGAGCGTCGAGAGCTGGGCGTCGACCGTCCCGGCGACGAGCGAGTCCGGGCGGCCGGCCACGGCGTCGGCCCCGACGAGGCTCGAGCCGGGCGTCGTGGTCGAGGCGAGCGCGGTCGCGACGACGCGCGCGTTGATCGCCGCCACGAGCGCGTCGATCTGCGCCGTCACCGTGCCGGCGGTCAGGCTGGTCGGCGAGCCCGCGACGGCCTGGTTGCCGATCTGCGATGCCCCGAGCCCGTGGGCCGAACAGCGGCGCGCCTGGGCGAGCATCAGCGCCCAGTGACCGAGGACTGCCGGAAGCGTGTGCAGCCCAGTGGTTGCTCGACCAGCGGCCGTCGCTGTATATAGAGGGCGCTATAGCGCCAGGCAGGCGCTGCCCCACGAGCCAGGCCGAGGACGATGACGGAGCTGAACATCCCGGGATTGCTGAAGGAGATCCGTCGCCAGCTCGGTCTGACCCAGGAGCAGCTCGCACACCGCATCGGGGTCTCGTTCACGTCCGTCAACCACTGGGAGCGCGGGCGCCGTCGTCCGATCCCGATCGCGCTCAACAAGATCAAGACGCTCGCCGAGCAGGCGAAGATCGACCTCGCCGACTTCACCGAGGCCGAGGAGGGGGGACGCTGATGGGCGGCGCCTCCACCGAGAACCTGCACGCGGGGCACCGCGGTCGCCTCCGGCGGCGGTTCCGCGAGGAAGGTCTCGACGCCTTTGAGGACCACCAGATCCTCGAGCTCCTCCTCTTCTACGCGATCCCCCGCCGCGACACGAACGAGCTCGCACACCTCCTGCTCCGGAGGCACGGCTCGCTGTCGGGCGTGCTCGACGCAGACGTTGCCGATCTCGCAGCCACGGAGGGCATCGGAGAAGGTGCGGCCACGCTTCTCTCGCTCGTGCCGGCTGTTGCGCGTCGGTACCTCCACGACCGCTGCCGCCACACCGAAAGCCTCAAGACGACCGAACAGGTGGCCGAGTTCGTCGTTCCGTTGATGGTCGGGCGCAGCGACGAGGTCTTCTACGTCGTCTGTCTCGACACGCAGCTTCGGCCGATCGTACCGGCACTCGTCGCAACGGGCTCCGTCAACAAGGCGCACGTCGAGCCGCGGCACGTCGTGGAGGCGGCGCTTCGGCACAAGGCCCACGCCGTCGTCCTCGCCCACAACCATCCCACGGGAACGGCGAAGCCAACCACCGCCGATCACCGGCTCACCAAAACGCTCGTCGATGCGCTCGGCCTGATCGGCATCCGCGTGCTCGACCACCTCGTCATCGCGGGTGAGGACTGGTTCAGCTTTGCGCGCGCCGGCGATCTTCCAGCGGCGCCCCGTATCGACCAGGGGGGCGCGTGAAGTTCACCAGCGAACAGCTCAAGGCCATTGGCCACCGCGAGGGGCACCTACAGCTCATCGCGTGCGCAGGGTCCGGCAAGACCGAGGTCGTCGCGCGGCGCGTGGCCAACCTGCTCGATCCGTCGGCGTCGCCACGCTTCACACCGGCCAACATCATCGCCTTCACGTTCACGGACAAGGCGGCGGCCGAGCTCAAGCAGCGCGTCATCGACCGGGTTCGCGAGGCCCATGGCGACATCCCCGGCCTCGCCGAGATGTTCGTCGGGACGATCCACGCCTTCTGCCTCGAACTGCTGAAGGCCGAGGTCCCCGAGTACATGAAGTTCGAGGTCCTCAACGAGGTCCAGCAGTCGCTGCTCGTCGATCGCAGCAGCAGGCAGAGCGGCCTCACGACCACAGCCGATCTGGATGGCCGGTCCCTTCGTCGCTACATCGACACCCGCCGCTACGTCGATGCGCTCGCCGTCCTGCGGGAGGCTCACCTCGCCGAGCGCGCTCTGCGCGGCACCTCGATCGTCGGCGGACTCCGCTCCTATCGCGATCTCCTGAAGGACAAGAGGTACCTCGACTACTCGTCCATCATGGAAGACGCCGTGAAGGCTCTCGTGGCCGACAAGGGGCTCAAGAAGCGCCTCGCCGCACGCATCAAGCACGTGATCGTCGACGAGTACCAGGACGTCAACCCCATCCAGGAGGCGCTGGTCCGCCTGTTCGCGGACATGGGCGCGCACATCTGCGTGGTCGGTGATGACGACCAGACCATCTACCAGTGGCGAGGTAGCGACGTCGGCAACATCCTCACGTTCAAGAAGCGCTATCGCAGCGTGGCCGAGGCGCGTCTCCAGGAGAACTTCCGCAGCAGCCGCGGCATCGTCGAGACCGCCCGCGAGTTCATCGCCCAGAACGCAGAGCGGCTCGACAAGGCGATGGTGCCAACGGACGCGCAGCCCTACGACGCCGGCGACCTCGTGGCCCTCTCCTTCGACAACCCCGAGGGCGAGGCCGCGTTCGTCGCCGAGACGATCAAGTCGCTGACCGGCGTCGCCTTCACGGATCCCGACGGGACGGAGCGCGGCCTCTCGTATGCCGACATGGCGATCCTCCTGCGCAGCGTCCGCACCAACGGGCAGCCGATCACGGAAGCGCTCGAGGCCGCCCAGATCCCGTACGTCGTCAGCGGGATGAACAACCTGTTCGACACCGCGGAGGCCGAGGCAGCGCGTCAGCTCTTCTACTTCATGGCCGCGCGTCCGGGCATCGACGAGACGCAGCTCGCGGACGTGTGGGTCGCTGCCGACCTCGGCATGAAGAAGCCGGCCATCAAGGCGGCCATCAAGAAGGCCGCCCAGGCGCAGGCGGCCATGCGCGACGAAGCGGAGCAGAAGCGCTGGTCCTACTACAGCCTCCAGCGCCAGTTCCTCACGTTCCTCGAGGATGTGGGCCTACGAGAGGAGGCGGTCTCTTCGGAGCGCGGCGAGGTCGTGTTTTACAACCTCGGCAAGTTCAGCCAGCTCATCTCCGACTTCGAGAGCATCCACTACCACTCCGATCCCGTCCGGAAGTACGACGAGTTCGCCAACTTCCTCCAGTTCCGGGCCGAGGACGCCTACCCGGAGGGCTGGCAGGACAACCAGTACGCGAACCCGAACGCCGTCCGCATCATGACCGTCCACCAGGCCAAGGGGATGCAGTGGCCGGTCGTGTTCGTGCCGGCGCTCCTGCGCAACCGCTTCCCCGCGCCACGCATGGGCGGTCGGAACGTCTGGCACTTGGTGCCGCGCGAAGGTGTGGTGGGCCAGCAGCGCTACGAGGGAACCATCGAAGACGAGCGCCGCCTCTTCTACGTCGCGATGACGCGCAGCCAGAAGTTCCTGTTCCTGACGTGGGCGCCGATCGAAGGGAAGAACAACCGCTACCGGCGCGCGTCGGAATTCTGGGAGGACGTGCTGGCGTCGAAGTACGTCAAGCGCCGGCGGCAGGACTACAGCGCGCGGCCACGGATGGTGTCGCGGGCCCGCGCCTCCATCGCGAACGTCACGCTGTCCTTCAGCGACCTGAAGTATTTCTTCGAGTGCCCCTACCAGTTCAAGCTGCGCATCCTCTACGGGTTCAACGCCCCGATCCACGAGGCGCTGGGCTACGGCAAGTCGCTCCATGACGCGCTTGCCGAGGTGCATGCGCGAGCGATCCGCGGAGACGTGCCCGACGAGTCGGAGGTTGCCCGGCTCGTGGAGACGCACCTCCATGTGCCCTATGCGTACCCCAGGCTCCGCGAAACGCTGGAGAAGAGCGCGGAGAAGGTGATCGGCAACTACCTCCGCGACAACGCCTCTGACTTCACCAACATCGAGTTCTCGGAGAAGGCCGTCGAGATCAACCTGGGTGACGGGGTCACGGTCTCCGGGCGCATCGACCTCGTGCGCCGACGCGACACGGGCGAGACCACGATCGTGGACCTCAAGAGCACCGATCGTGCCCAGGCAGAGGACGTGACCGAGACGCAGCTTCACATCTACGCGCTCGGCTACCAGGAGCTCACCGGACGCAACGCGGACTACGTCGAGATCTACAACCTCGACGAGCGAAAGAAGAAGCCTCGATCCGTGGACGAGGATCTCATCGACGACGTGAAGGGGCACGTCAGGCGCGCGGCCAGTGCGCTGCGTGAGAACGAGATGCCGCCGGTCGTCTCGGCGCGCGCGTGTCCCGCCTGCGACTACTTGCGCCTCTGTTCCGCGGGACGCGAGTTTGTCGCAGCCAGCAAGACGGGGACGGCATGAAGCTGAAGCACGCGATTATCGAGACCATGGACCGCGACCTTCTCAAGACGGTCTGCGACGACCTCGAGATCGACGGGATCGATCGTCGAAGCCGCGAGGACATGGCGGCAGGGGTGTCGCGAGCCCGACGGGCCAAGCCGGAGGAGCTGATCGAGTACCTGAGCGAAAAGCAGGTCAGGACGGTCTGCGAGCTCATGCGGGTCGAAGCGCGGGGGCGCCGGAACGCGCTCATCGAGCAGCTCCTGAACGGTGCTGATGCTCGGGCATCGGCCTCGGCGTCAGGAGCCGAGAAGAACAACGGACGAGTGAGGCGCGCGCGGACAGGGCGGTCCCGAGGAGACGATGCGGAAGAAGAGGTGAGCTGGATGTCAGCCGATGAGTTTCATGGGAACAGACCGGAGAAGCATACACTACCTGCTCAGCGAGACGAGCGTCCGGCCGCAACAGGAGGCACGCACAACCGTCGCACCACGAGAATGGAACTGGTTTGGCCAGGTAAGTACGACGACAATGGCGATGCCGTCGAACCGCCTCGTGTCGCTCTACCGTTTCAGCTCATCGAAGTTATCGAAGAGGGCCGTGCCTCCCGAGAGGCACTTGTGCAAGGAACATTACCGCTATTTGGCGCGCGGCCCACAAGCGTGAGCGATGATGGCTGGCGGAACAAGCTCATCTGGGGAGATAACCTCTACGTTTTGAGCTCGCTACTCGAGGATTTCGCCAGCCGGATCAATCTTATCTACATCGACCCACCATTTGCCACTGGAGCCGATTTCTCCCTAACAACAGCAATTGGAGAGGAAAACATCACAATTCAAAAGGCGCCATCATCAATCGAGATGAAGGCTTACCGTGACATGTGGAGGGACGGAAAGGGCTCCTTCATGAACATGCTCGCTCCCCGCCTGCAGCTCATGCGCGAGTTACTCGCGCCAAAGGGCATTATCTTCGTCCATCTCGACGACAACGTTGGCCACGAGGCGAAGCTCGTCTTGGACGAGGTCTTTGGAGCAAGCAACTTTCGCGGAGAGATAGTATGGCAACTAGGAACCGGCGCGAAGAGTCGTAAGTTCTTTTCGATCCAACACAACACCCTGCTTGCGTACTCAAAAGGAGACAGCTGGACATTTAACACCAACAATCCTCTACTACGCGAACCATTTGCCAAAGGAAGTACCAAAACACACTTCCGACACACCGACGAACACGGGCGCCAATATCGCATCCGAACCGTAAATGGCAAGGACTACATCTATTATGCTGATGAAGGTCGAATGATTGGGAGTGTATGGACAGACATACCGTCAATGGTCGCCAACTCGCCAATCGTCGACGAGGCCACAGGCTATCCGACACAGAAGCCCGAGAAACTCTTGCAACGAATCATTCTCGCCTGTTCGAATCCAGGCGACCTCGTCGCAGACTTCTTCTGTGGCTCAGGCACGACTGCCGTTGCAGCCGAGCGACTTGGTCGCCGCTGGATCGCTTGCGACCTGGGCCGCTTCGCAATTCACGTGACACGCAAGAGGCTATTGGGGCTTCGCGTCACGGATGAACAGCGTTTTGAGGAGCGCGGGGCTTGCCCATTCGAAATACTGAACTTGGGAAGGTACGAGCGCAAGCACTGGCTGGGCGTAATGTTCGGAACAGCGGAGCCGACGAAACCCGACTCCGCAGCCGTCGCCGCGTACGTACGCTTCGTATTGGACCTCTATCGCGCCCAGCCGGTCAACGCGCCGCACATCCACGGAAGGAAGGGGCCTGCTCTCGTTCACGTAGGCGCTGTCGATTCGCCGGTCACCATCAGCGAGGTCGAGCAGTCTGTCCTCGAGGCAAAAGCTATGGGTGCTCGCGAGCTACACGTGCTCGGCTGGGAGTGGGAGATGGGCTTGCATGACCCGCTAGCCAAGATGGCGAAGGCGCAGCACGGCGTCACGTTACGTCTGCTGAACATCCCGAGGGAGGTCATGGACCGCCGCGCCGTCGACGCGGGCGACGTCCAGTTCTTCGACCTCGCCTACCTTGAGGTCGATGTACGCTCGACGGGCAAGGGCGCACAGGCATCTCGGCGCATCAAGGTTAGGCTCAAGGACTTCGTCATTCCGAACACCGACCTGCTCCCCGACGATGTCAGAAGCAAGATCCGCAAGTGGTCCGACTACATCGACTACTGGGCTGTCGACTGGGACTTCCGTGATGACACGTTCGTGAACCAGTGGCAGACCTACCGGACCCGGCGCGACAGGTCACTCGCGGTCGAGACGCCAGAGCATACCTATGAGGCACCTGGCAAGTACCGGATCCTCGTCAAGGTCGTCGACATCTTCGGCAACGACACGAGTCACCTGCTCGAGTGGGAGGCGAAGTAGCGATGGCCAAGGCTCCTTCCCCCGAGAGCATTCTCGGCATCGACCTACCCGAGATCCCGGACCGCGATCCGTATAGCCGCCCCACGAGCCACCTGCTCAAGAAGGGCGAGAACGACTGGCAAATCGTCCAGGGCCGGCGCCAGAGCAAGGCCTTGATGGTCAACCGCCTGCGCGAGGCAGTCGATGCCTGGCGCGGGGCGGGCTACGCCGGCGCCAGCGACACGATTCGCCGTCTCCTCCAGTTCTGGTTCGAGGACGACCACCACCTCCCGTGGGGCGAGCCGTTTCGCTACTACTTCTGCCAGCGCGAGGCCGTTGAGACCCTGGTGTACCTCCACGAGGTCCTTGGCCACCGCGACGTCTTCAAGCTGATCTCGGAGTTCTATGAGGAGCCGGAGGGATCGCAGCTCGAGCTCGGCATCACGACGCGCGGCGCCCGGAAGATCCGCCGCTTCGTGCCCGAGCTGGGCCAGGTCGTCGAGCAGGATCTCCCCCGCGAGTGGCTCCCACGCATGGCCATCAAGATGGCGACGGGATCCGGCAAGACCGTCGTGATGGCACTCGTCATCGCGTGGTCCTACTTCCACCGGCGCTTCGAGAAGGACTCCGATCTCGCCGACAACTTCCTCGTCGTCGCGCCCAACGTCATCGTGTTCGAGCGCCTTCGCCAGGACTTCGAGTCCGGGAAGGTGTTCCACGACCTGCCGATCCTCCCGCCCGAGTGGAAGGCTGAGTGGCAGCTCAACGTCATCCTGCGCGGCGAGGCCTCGCTCCCGAAGAAGTCCGGCAACCTGTTCGTCACGAACATCCAGCAGATTTACGACCGCGAGGAAGTCGACGAGGGCCCGATCAACCCCGTGGCGGCGCTCCTTGGGCCAGCGCCCAAGACCAACATCCAGGCGAGCGAGCCAATGCTCGATCGCATCAAGCGGGTGCCGAACCTCATGGTCCTGAACGACGAGGCGCACCACGTTCACGACGACACGCTCAAGTGGAACGAGACGCTCCTCATGCTCGATGCCCACCTCCGAGACAGGGACGAACGCGGCCTCGTGGCATGGCTTGACCTGAGCGCGACGCCCAAGAACCAGAACGGCACCTTCTTCCCCTGGATCATCGTCGACTACCCGCTCGCGCAGGCGGTCGAGGATCGCATCGTCAAGACGCCGCTCATCATCCACCAGACGGATCGACCCGACCCCGACAAGTACGCGCACGAGGACGCCGGCGACGCGTACAACGAATGGATCTCCATCGCGGTCGCGCGCTGGCGAGAGCACCGCAAGGACTACGGGGCCGTCGGCGAGAAGCCGATTCTATTCGTCATGGCCGAGACGACCAAGGATGCCGACTCCATCGCGGACCGGCTCGAGCGGGAGTCAGACCTGAAGGGTCGCGTGCTGACGATCCACATCAACGAGCGCGGCAAAGACAAAGGCGAGATCAGCAAGCAGGACCTCGATTTGGCCCGCGAGGCGGCGCGAGAGATCGACTCTGGACGTAGCCGCTACCGCGCCGTGGTGTCCGTCCTCATGCTCCGCGAAGGGTGGGACGTCCGCAACGTGAGCGTGATCCTCGGGCTCCGACCGTTCACCGCCAAGGCGAACATCCTCCCCGAGCAGGCGATCGGCCGTGGCCTGCGGCTCATGCGGAAGATACCGCGCGGCAACACCCAGATCCTCGAGCTCATCGGGACGCAGGCGTTCGAGAACTTCGTCCGCGAGCTCGAGAAGGAGGGCCTGGGCATCGCCACGACCAAGACGCCGCCGAAGCCGGGCGTCAAGGTCTACCCCGTCGCCGAGAAGGTGAAGTACGACATCGAGATCCCGCGGACGACGGCACTCTTCGAGCGCGCCTACAAGAACATCGAGAAGCTGGAGCCGGCGTCGTTCGGGCCGCTCGCCACCGAGGAAGACCTCGACAAAGACCTGTCCCGGCTCATTCAGCTCGAGCACGGAACGGTCGGCGTCACGGTGCATTCGGATGAGGTCGAGTTCAACGACGACAACGTTCCCGCCATCGAGAACCTCCTCTCGTCCCTGACCAAGCGCGTGATGCACAAGGCGCGCATCACGACGGGCTTTCCGACGCTCTTTCCGAAGGTGCGCGAGTACGTGCGGGAGCGCTGCTTCGGGCACAAGGTCGAGCTCGAGGAGGTGGGGGTCCGCCGGGCGCTCAACAACGGCGCGCTCCTCGAGAGCATCGCGCGCGTCTTCGCCCGTCGCATCGGCGAGCTCACGACCGAGCAGAAGTCGGTGGAGGTCGTCGGCGAGCCGTACCGCTTATCCGACACGCCTGAATTCACTTGGCGGCGGCAGTCAGTCGTGGCGGACAGGACCATCTTCAACGTGGTCGCTTGCTACAACAACTTCGAGGCGCGCTTCGCGCAGTTCGTCGACCGCGCCAACGACGTGGATCGTTTCGCGGAGCTCGCCGAGTGGTTCACCGGCTTCCACGTGCAGTACCTGAAGAGCAGTGGAGCCGTCGGCACCTACTACCCCGACTTCGTGGTGGTCCAGACAACCGCGGACGGCCCCGTCAATTGGATCATCGAGACGAAGGGCCGCGAGGACGTCGAGGTAGCTGCCAAGGACGCCCAGATGGAGCGGTGGTGCAACGAGGTCACCGCGGTGTCCGGCAAGACCTGGCGGTACATGAAGGTGCCCCAGGTCATCTTCGATCGCGGCGGCTTCTCGACGCTGGCGTCTCTCGTCCGTGAGGTCGAGCGAGCGTCGGCTGCAGAGGGAGCACCGCGGCTGGCCTTCGGCCCGGGCGTGGAGGTTGCCGGATGAGCGCTGCCCTGTTGGCGTGTCCCAGTCCGTCATCCGAGGACGCGTTTCCTCATCAGTGGAGACCGTCGAACCGACCCCTGATGGCGTCGCCGCAACCCCTCCGGAGGTGGCGATGATCCCGCGTCCGATCCACCCCTTCCCGGCGCGGATGGCGGGCTCCATCCCCTGGGAGGTGCTCGAGGCGACCAATCGAGAGAAGCTCCGCGTGCTCGATCCGATGGTGGGCTCGGGCACCACCGCGGTGGTCGCCCGAGCGCTCGGCCACGAGGCGGTTGGGTTCGACACGGATCCCCTCGCCATTCTGATCGCTCAGACCTGGTGTGACGACATCGACGAAGAGACCGTCCGTCGAACGGCGAAGCGGGTCCTCGATCGAGCGACTGTCGCGGCCCGCTCAGTCCGCCTCGCGGATGCGTACCCGCGCAATGCTGACGAGGAGACGAAGACGTTCACGCGCTACTGGTTCGACGAGACGAACCGCCGGCAACTCACGGCACTGGCCAGCGCCGTCCAAGCAACACGGAATGCGACCGTCCGCCGCGTCCTTTGGTGCTCGTTCTCGAGGCTCATCATCACGAAGCAAGCGAGCGCCGCGATGGCCTTGGACGTGGCGCACAGCCGGCCTCACCGCGTCACCGATCGGAAGCCGATCCGCCCGTTCGAGCACTTCCTTCGAGCCGTCGAGACGGTGCTCAAGGCATCCCCGTTCTCGCGGGGACAGACTGGTGGTCCCCCCCCGGCTCACATCGAGCCAGGAGACGCGCGGAAGCTGCCGCTCGAGGACGCCACCATTGACGTCGTGATCACCTCGCCTCCCTATCTGAACGCCATCGATTACCTCAGGGGCCACAAGTTCTCCCTCGCGTGGATGGGCCATCCGGTAAGCGGCCTCAGGGAGGTTCGCGCGACCAACATCGGCACCGAGGTTGGCGCGGGCGCCAAGCTCGACGACCCGGTGGTCGCCGCGGCGATGGCCGAGATGGGCGACATCGAGGGGTTGCCGGCACGCGAGCGCCGGCAGCTCGCACGCTACCTCTCGGACATGGCGCGCGTGCTTGGAGAGATCCACCGCGTGCTCAAGCCGGGAGGTGCAGCAGTCCTGGTCGTGGGCGACACGACTCGCCGCGGCGTGTTCGTCCGCAACTCGGACGCCCTGGTCCACCTCGGGGAGGTTCACGGCCTCGACCTCGTCGAGCGCACACAGCGAGCACTTCCCCCCAACCGCCGGTATCTTCCGCCACCGTCATCCGACGACGCTGGAGAAGCGCTCGACGCCCGGCTCCGCAACGAGGTCCTGTTGACGTTCGAGAAGTCGGCAGGATAGCTCCATCCCCATCAGTCCACGAGCAGGCGCTTGCATGGGGCCGGATCGATCGCGACCATCAGCGGCCGCGCGAAGCTCGCGAAGGAGGCCAGCGCCTGGCCGGGCGCCAGGCGGGGAACGCGGTTCCAAAGGCTCGCGTCGATGCTGCCGATCGACTTCTGCATCCGGCTGATCACGGCGCTATCCGAGATCTTGTGGATGATGAAGTTGTTGAGCAGGCCCAGGACCTCGTTGGGGAGGTGCTGCGGGAGCTGAGTGACGAACACGAGACCGAGCCACCGCTTGCGGCCGCGCTTGGCGATGCGGGCCACCTGTTGGAAGAGCACCGGCATCTGCGCGATGCGGTTTGCCGAGAGGAACTCGTGCGCCTCCTCGACGATGATCAGGGCCGGGACGATGGTCTCCGCGCCGTTCGAGGCGCTCTTGTAGCGCTCCTCCTGCGCCTCCTGGAGGCCCCGCAGGATGTCGGCGATCACGAGGTTGTTGAGCTGGGGCGAGTCGGTGTCCGAGAAGTCTACAACCGAAACGCGACCGGGCTTGAGCATCTCCTTGAAGTCGATCGATGCCACGCCGCGGACATCGAAGATCTTGGGCCGCCGGAGCCGGTGAATGCGCGCAGCGAGGGCGCGCCAGCTCCCTTCGTGACTGCTCTTCTGCGCATGCACTCGCTGGAGCACCATCGAAGGGGTCTTCCTGAACTCCGAGAAGAGCGGGATGCTGGGCGTGGCCGCTGCAGCCGCATCGGGAGCACCTCCGTCCTCGCCGATCGCCTCCATCGCCGCACCCTTGCGCTTCCGGCCCGCGCCCGAGCTCGCGCTCTTCTGCTCGGCCTTGCCGACGTCGCTCAGCACGTAGAGGTACGCGTTCACGACGTCGAGGACGTGCTGCAGAGTCATCTTGGGACACCCGGTCGTGAGCTCGTCGACCTCGAGCGCCTCCCGCTCCTCCGCGTCGTCTCCGCGGCGCGGGAAGACACCGAAGTCTCGCAGAAGGAGCTTGGCCACATCGTACGCGCGGTGGAATCTCTCCTGCTGTGCATCGCTCATCTCGAGGATCTCGGCGATCGCGTACGGCGACAGGCTGAAAAAGTTCAAGGCGAACTCGTGCCGGTTCTTGTGCCCGGGGTTCATCGTCTCCCGTCCGACCAGGTGGTAGACGTGGAGATCGCGGACGCCGTCGGGCTTCATGCCGCGGCGCTTCAGCGCTTCGAGCATGGCGGGGTGGTCCGTCGGCTCGTCGACGTGGGTGTACTCGCCCTCGACGTCGAAAACGATCGTCGCGATCCCGGCATCCTGAAAGCGGTGGATCGACGTGGCCACGGTCGTCGACTTCCCGCCGCCGGTCGTGCCGATGATCCCCGTGTGACGCGGGAGCACCGCCTTGTCCTTGGAGCTGATGCGCGCTTCCATGTTCTCGTACCCCACCACCTGCCCGAGCGACAGGTCACCGCCGACGCCCAGGACGCCCTGGCTCTCGGCCTCGTCGAGGACGAAGACCGGGCTCTTGGGCCGCGGGCGGTAGCGAGGCGGCACGAGGTTCCCGTTGCTCTCCTCCCCGAGAATCTCCACCTCGCACCGGCCATGGTAGTCGAAGGTGTACTGGACCTTCTTGCCCTGCACGACGACGCCGATGGCCATCGAGGAGTTCGGCGGGACCGCATCGGGCTCGGAGAAGGGGCCCTTCACCACGACGCCCAGGTAGCTGCGCTTGTCGTCGCGCGACTTGATCCGCACCAGCGTCTGGGAGGCCAGCTGCTCGAGGTCGCCACGCGCAAGGAGCACGGTGACCAGGTTGTCTTCGCTCGAGCTCGTATCAAAGTGCGTGAACCCGACGGCGTCCGCCAGCTCGGGATCGAGCGCAGCCATATGCTTACGGCCGGCCTCGGCGACCGTATCGAGCTCGGCGAGGACTTCCTCGGGCGTCTCTCGGATGAGGCCGTCCTGTCCGTTCGGCGAGGTTGTGGGGTTGTCTGAGGTGGTCGTCATGTCGCTCCTCCTACCGGCGGGTCTCACGCTCGCCGAAGTACCGCATGGGCACGCCGGCCTGCGCGTACGCGTCGTGGATCAATCCAAGGAATCCGGCTGCGCCGAAGGCGCTCTTGCACGTGACGTCGGCGACGTCGATCAGCATCGGGAAGCCGCGGGCTGGCCGGAGAATGCTGTCCGCGATGGCGATCCGGGCGGCGAGATGGATGTGCTCGCGGTGCGCGTAGAACATGTAGGGCGGCGAGTGCTCCGACGCGCAGTAGATGCCGTACATGACGTGAGGTCCGCACTCCCGCACGAACTGCATGGCCTTGTCCTTCTCACGCGCGCCGTAGTGGCCGCGCTCGACGATGCGCTCGATGACCCCCTCGATGGTGTTGATCACCACGTACTCGCCCGCCGACAGGGCGTTCCCGATCGTCAGGAGGCCTCGCTCTCCGGGCGCGCTCGGGATGAACACGAACCGCTTGAAGTCCAGGATCATGCGGCGGAGCACGTCGAGCGACGCCTCGAAGAGGCGCATGTTGCCGGACCCGGTCAGCATCTCGTAGGGTGCCGGAGCCCCGTGGCCGATGCGCCACGGCGCAGTGGCCTTGTCGAGCAGAATCCTGCGCTCCGCGTACGTCATGATGCCCCGACGCGCGAGCTCGGACAGGCCGTCCTTCTGGTCGACACCCGACCTTGCATCGCGCCGATCGATCACCTCGAGCGCGGCCTTGAACGGGTCTGACGAGCGCCCCGCGATCTCCTTGCGATACACACGCTGGGCGAACGTCGCCGAGGTTCCCCCATAGCTCACCACCGCGATGCCGATCTGCGTGATGCCGAGGGGCAGCGTGTCGTGGGAGACCGAAGTGCCGTCGACAGCCTCAACCTGTCCGGGGAACAGGAGGCCCTCGTGGACCTTCGCAAGCTCGTCGGGGAGGGCCAAGTAGACGCCCGCCTCCTCGGGCGCTCCCGTTGCTTTGCCGATCTTGGGCAGTACCTCGCGGCGCACCGTCTCGCGGAGAGACTCTTCGCGGTGCACGGCGGCTTCGATCTCGCTCCGCAGGCGGGCGACGGCTCCTTCCCAGTCGATGCCGGTCGCCCAGGTGTCGACGTCCAGGGTGCGCGCGAGGTCCTCGCCGAACGCCTGCGCGTACTCGCGATCGCCGACGAACAGCTCCTGGACGTCGGCTTCCTGTGCTGGGGCGGTGGCTCGGGCTGCCTGCCGTTCGGTCACGGTCGTTCCCGAGGGGGTGGATCTACTCATCAGTCGCTCCCTCCGACGAGGATCTCGCTCAACTTCGGACGCGACCGTCGCTTACCGAGCAAGAGGTTCGCGTAAGGGGCCGCGGCGCTCATCGGGAGGCCGAATCGGTCCGACAGGATCTGGGGTGCCCCATCGATCTCGGCCTGACCGGCGGTGTACCCCGCACGTCGCAGCTCCCGAAGAGCGGCCTTCGCCGGCGCTACGATTTCGAGGGCGAGTCGATCAGCGCGCTGCTCCCGCTCCTCGACGTCCCAACTGCAGATCGTGCCGTGGGGGCCGCGATCCATGAGGTGGACTTGCACGCCGAGCGGCACGCGGTTCAGGACGGCCGACACGGACTCCTCTGGCGTCGCCGGGCGCCGTCCGTCGAGCACGGGGAGAATGCCCTCGCCGAAAGCCTTGAGCGCCTTCAGACGGGGCATGAGGTGGTCCTCGATGAAGTGCGCGATCTCGTGGGCAGCGGTGAACCGCTGTTCTTCGACGCCATCGGTCGAGTCGATGAAGATGACCCCGCGGCCGGCTCGAGCCACGAGCGCTCCATGCAGTCTGCGACGACGACCATCAGATCGGTACGCGATCCGCCGATGGGCCAGCCACTTCTCGAGCTTCGTCGTGGCGAGCTCGTCGATCGAAATGAACGCGACAGGCAGATGGAAGGGGACCATGGACAACAAGTCGCGCGGGTAGGTGTCAGACAGGCTGAGCCCGCCGGCCTCAAGGGCCTCGTGCAGCCATCGGGCGGTCACTGCGAGTCCTCCGTATCCTCACGGTCACGCGCAGCCAGGAGGAGCTCAGCGTCGCCTGTGTCGTGATGCGGCGCCGCGAGCGCGGCCACGGCATCGGCTCGCCGGACCAGGGCCGCAAGGCGACTCGCCTCCAAACCGAAGCGCTGGGCGACGCGCCCGACGTCCTCCGCGAAGTGCTCTTCGGAGGGCGCCCGGCAGAGGTAGACCCAGCGGAGCGTATCCGGGGTGCACCCCAGCTCGGCCGCGATGTCGTTGTCCGAGGTCCCTTCCAGCTCGCAGCACCGGGACAGGAGGCGGCCGAGGGTCCAGGGCTCGCTTCGGGCCCGCTCGGCGGCATGGCCTAGCCAACTAGGTTCCTTCCTCATCGCGCAGCCTCGCTCCGAGACGCTCGAGCACCTTGACGAGGCGATCTCGGTGACGCTTCACCTCGCGTTGGCGTTCGAGCTGGGGAAGCCCATGGATTCCGAGCGCTTCGGCGAGAGCCTCCGTCGAGCGCTCTCCATCGAGGATGAGCGCCACCGCGGCCCGATCGCCGTCGTCCTTCAGGGCTTGTTCGACCTTGTGCCATAGCTCTCGGGCCACCACGGCCCGCTCCATCTCTTCCTTCGGAGCCGAAGCGTGAAGTTCGACAACGGAACCGAACTCCTGCTCCCGGCGAGCCTCGGCGGAACGCGCACGGATGCGGTCGGTAGCCCTGCGCTTGGTGATGTGGGCGAGGAAGGTGCTCAGCCGCCCCTTGGACGGCTGGTAGCTCGAGGGAGCCCCGAGGTACTCGAAGATGGCGTCGATGGCAGAGTCGCGGGCTGTGTCGGAGTCGCAGCGGAGGTCGCGCTGGATCGCAGCGACGAGCGGGTCGACGAAGGCCGCGAACACGTCGGCGGAGGCCACCGGATCAGCGGCGAGCACCCGCTCGTGGAGAGCGGCTTCGTCCTGGCGGATCGGAAAGCCCACGTTCTCGTATCCACAGCTCCGGTCGAGAAGTCCTCCTATCAGGGTACAGCCGGCGGGGGCTCTGTTAAAGAAGCTCTGCCCATCCCGCGCCCGCCGTTAAATACGGCCCCGTGCTCTCTCCCCGCTCTCCGCTCTGGAGAGCACGATCAGCCCCAAGACGGGTGCCGGCGACGGCGCGCGTGCTCTCTGCCGCCGCGTCGCCGAGAGCCGCGCGCGACGACCACTACGCGCAAATCCCCGCGAAACCTGGCGCAGAACCACGCGAGCCCCGGCCGTCGCCAGCCAGGGCTCGTGTTAAACGGCGCGGCCCCACCGGTTGGTGGGACGGCATGAATGGCTCCGTGTGCGGCGCAGCCTGCGAACGCTCTCGGTAAACGCTTCTGGGACAGATTCGGATGTTCGTACTGACCCACGCAGGCTCTCGCGTTGCGACTCCGAGAACTTGCGCCGAGAGCGCTGGGACAGATTCGCCGATTCGCTCTGTCCCATCATGAGTCCGCCTCCTCGGGATCGAGTGCCCTTGGGACACGTTGAGCGAAAGCGAACCGTCCCGGCTCCCGCTGGACTGTAGCGGCGAAGCGAGCCTGAGTGGTCCGCATGGACCAGGCCCGCCAGCCCGAAGACATGGACGCGGACACCGCGCGCGAGGAACGACGCGCCGACGTGCAGCGCCGCATCGACGAGGTGGCCGGCGTGCTCGCCGAGACCCTGCTCGGCATGTGGCGCGCGAAGCACCGCGCCGAGCGCCGTGGGGAGCCCTGGCCGCCGCCGGAGCCGCCGCTCACCTCGCGGCAGATCGAAAAGCCGAAGGGGCCGCCGCGCCGAGTCTTCCGCGCGCTCGAGGCCCGAGATGAGCTGGTCGCGAACATGCTGCTGGAGACGACCTGGTTCCCCACGTCGGAGCTCTGGCTCGAGCCCGCGGGCGGGAAGCGGACGCGGGTCGTCCTCGAGTACGGTCGCGTCGTCATCGGCGTCGCGGTACTCGATAAGTACGGCGACGCCTCGGTGCTGCGGGCGCTCGCGGTCCGCGCGACCTGTCGGCGGCAGAAGCACGGCCGCGCGCTCGTCGAGTACATCGTGCGCCACGCGTACGAGGTCGGCGTCGGCCGCATGTACGCCGTCAGCGCGACGCAGTGGTTCGTCGAGGCAGTCGGCTTCGAGCTTCGCAAGCGCACGATGTTGCCCGAGGACGCGCGTTGCCTCCCGGGCATCATCGACGCGCCCAGCGACGCCTTCGTCTTCGAGCTGAGGCCGACCCAGAACGGGCGTCGTGTTCCGCGACGGAGCGTGCCGCGCTCGGCGGTCGAGGCCCTCTTGACCCGGTCCGAACTGAAGCCAGCGCGCTGAAGCCGAGCGATCTCGGGCTCGCCGACGAGCGCCACTAGGACGCCCACGTTGGCCCGGGGCGCGCCCGTCCCGAGCGTGTGGCGCGGCGAACCGAGCGGGCGCGCCCGCGGCGAAGCTGGGCGGACCGTTCGGGCCGCCGCTTCTGGCCGCGGATTCTGGCCATCGCCCCGGCGTGGCCAGAATCGAAGCGCCAAGAATTCGCATGGTTACGCCCGATCCGCTGTGGACGTCATGGCCCTCCCGATCACCGTGGCCAGAAACGACCGGCGTAACGGCGACGTTCGTCACGTCCTTCCCCCCTGATTCCGCAGCGCCTTCCCGGCCTCCGTCAGGCGGTAGCGCTGCAGACGGCTCTTTGGCTTGTCCGGCAGGGTCATCTCGATGAGGCCGGCGGCGATCGCGGGCTGTTGGTACCGCGACTGGAAGTGCTTCCGGTCGTTCAGGCCCAGGGCCGCCATGAGCTCGTCCCGGCGCATCTCGCCGTGCAGCGCTCCGAGCAGCCGCGCTACTTCGGCGGTCACATGAGGGGTCTCATGGGGGGCGACATGAGGGGTCTCATGAGGGGTGGCGGTCTCCGCGAGCGCCCGGGGCTCAGGCAGGAACGTCGCGAACGACTTGTGGATGCGGTCGTTCGTGTTGATCGGCGGGGCGTGCCCGAGCGCCTGCCACTCGCGTTGCATCATCCGTAGCCCGGTGCCTGCCTGCTCGCACATCCCGATGCGGCGGATGGCCATCGCGATGGCGGGGTTCCGCACGTCCTTCTCGCCGGGGTCGAGCAGGTGCTTCTCGTCGGCGAAGCTGTCGCCCGGGTTCCAGAACTTGATGCCGTCGGTGAAGAACTCGATGACGGCCTTGCGCGAGTGGTCGCCGTAGTCCTGGTGGATCAGCAGGTTCATCGCGGCCTCGCGGAAGACGCGGAAGCCCGCGGGCGCGTCGCGCCGCTCGAGTGTGGCCGGGTCGATGTCCCTGAACGTCTTGGGCATGAAGAAGAGGTACTTCGCGAGGAGCTGCTGCCAGGTCTCGATGATGTTCACTTCGCTCACGATGCGATCGATCCAGCGCGTCTCGTCGAAGTCCTCCGTGCTGGCGTAGCCAAGGAACCTCACGTCGAGGACCGGCTTCGGGATCAGGTTGCGCACCCCGCGCAGCGAGCCGAACAGGGCCACCGCACCGCGCGTCGGGAGGAGCTTGCCGCTCTCCTTCACGAGATAGCCCCACTCATAGAGGAACTCGTGGTGCGGCTGCTCGACGTCGAAGCCGGGGTTCGTCGCGTGGAAGCGGTCGCGGTACCACTTCAGGCTCGCCGACTGGAACACCTCGTCGAGGTCGACGCGCGTGAAGGGCTCGCCGTCCCAGCGATCTGCGGAGGCGTCGCGCAGCATGCGCTCGATCTCGTGCGGCTGGGCGCGGTAGTCGCCGCCGCCCTTGCGCAGAAAGGTTCGGCGGATGTCGCCGTCGAGGTAGACGGGCTTACGCGGGCGCGGGTTCTCGGCGACCTGGAAAGCGAGGACCACCTTGCGGTCGTGCTCGTAGCGGTGCTCCGAGACGTCCACGTCGTGGCTGATCTTTTGCCCGGCGTGCAGCACCGAGAGGAAGTCGTTCTGCACCTTGTCGGGCTCGTCGACGCCGCTCACCTCGAAGCGCTCGCCGTCCTGCGTGACGCCGAGCACGATCCAGCCGCCGCGCGTGTTGGCGAAGGCCGAGACGGTCTCGAAGACCGACTTCGGCAGCGCACTCTTGCTGGCCTTGAACTCGGCGCCGGTCCACTCGCCAGAGCGCAGGAGGGCTTCGAGGGAGGGCTTTGTCATGGGCTCCTCCATGCCTTCACGGTCTCGCCACTTCTTGGTTTGCTTGGTCTCTTATCAGGCGCGGAGCCCCGCTCGTTTGGGCCTGCGGCTGTGCAGGCACCTCGGTCGGCGCGCGAGGCACGAGCGCCACCGCCTCGACGACGCCCGTGCCGCTGGCCGCCACGAAGGTCAGGTACTCGGCTGCAGAGGAGCAAATGAGCGAGGCGGTCGGCTTCTTCTTGCGGGTCATGCCGAGTCTCCCGCGTGCGGGATGAATCCGCGCAGCCCGCGGTGGTCCCCGTGAACGCGACGACGTTGGCGGCGGGTTGAGCGCGGTTCGGCCGATGGTTGTTCTCGAGGATGATGACCCGCACCACGCCAAAAGCTCCCCCTACCATGCGGCCATCTTGAAGAGGCGACCATCAGGGCCCTCATCGTGGAGTCGGAGCACGATCTCCTCGTCAGCGAACATGGACTCGTCGCCCTCGGCCCGGGCTGGAAGCTCGGAGTCGATGAGCGTGATGACGAACTGAAGCCCGAAGTTCGCGTACTCGCGCATGACAGCGAGCAAGTTGACCTTCTTCCGGTCGTCCAGCGATTCGAACACCCCGTCGTGGTAGACGAACCTCGGCGCCTTCTTCTCAAGGTGGGCGCGCAGTACGGCCATGTCGAACGCCACGCAGAGCAGCTTCCTGTAGGTGTGGCCCAGGTCGGCGCTCGTGGCGTTCCCGGACTCGTCCAGAATCTCTGCTCGGAACTCAAGGTGCCCCTGCTGGTTCGGAGCGACGCTGAGGAGCGCCTTGCGATCGATAACGTCTTCCACGATCTCGCTGAAGAACACCCGGATCGACGAGAATAGACTCGTTCCGTCCGAATTTTGCTTCTCGACGTCGTCCTCGATCTGAGTTTGCAGCCGGCCCTTCTCGTCGGTGAGGGTTCTGATCTCCGTCCGCATCTCCTGAAGGCGATGAAGAAAGCCGCGCTGCCGCTCGAGCGACGTGATGTCCGCCTTCAGGCCGACGAGTTCATCGGAGACCTGGCGATACTTCGTGAAGACATCGGTGTCCGTTAGGAACGCCAGCATCTCGGATCGCCGCTTGCCGAGTTCAGTGAGATCAGTCGTCACGCGCTTCAGCGCGGCCTCGATCTCAGCGCGCTCTTCCTGCAGGTACTGCCGTCTCTCGTCGGTGATCGCTCGATTGAACGCGATCAACTGCTCGTAGTCCTTCTTCAGCTGCCCAGGGAAGGTTACGCCGACCTCGGCGAAGAGTCGCTGCGCATCATCCGGATTGAAGAGAACCTGGTCCTCCTCGAGCGAGGTGATGATCTTCTTCTTGGCGAGGCTCAAGGAGTAGCGCTCGGCGTTGAGCGCTGCGATCCGCGCATCGACGTCATCGACAACCACCTTGGTCTTCTCCTTGTCAGCCGTGCGGAAGTCGAACGCATTGAGCAGTTCCTGCTTCTTCGCAGCTTCCTTCTGCTTTAGCAGCAGCATGCCCTCGATCTTGCTGACGTCTTCGACTGAGCCCCCCAGTTCCGCTCGGATGGTCTGGACCGTCGCCTGCTTGTCCGAAAGCTCCGCTTCCTTCTTGTACAGCCCCTCGACGAGCGCCGAGTCGAATCCAAGCACGTGCGCGAGGAACGGCTTCCACTCGACGTGCTTGTGGCCATTCCGAAGCTGGAAGACGTCGCGATAGTCGTCCTGCGACCTCAGCAAGTAGCCGAGCCCCTTCCGGTAGTCCCACGGCTTCATCGCTCGCAGGTCCAGAACTCCGTCGAGCAGGTCCTTCGCGCGCTCGAACGGCACATCGACATGGTCCCACTGTGGTGCCTGCAGTTCGGAATAGTCCTGCATGCGTGCCTGGTGGCGCTTGAATGAGATCTTCGTGGGCTCGTTCACTCCGCGTCGAACCGTCACGTACGAGCCGTCGAGCAACTCAATCTCGAGCAGGAACACGAACCCGTCGAACAACTGTTGATGCTTGAAGAGGAAGAACTTCGAATCGCGACCAGAGAGCAGGCAGAAATCCACAAGTCTGCCCAGCGTGGTCTTGCCAAGGTTGTGGGTGTCCTTCTTACGGTTCTGCGGCAGTCGGATCTCCGCGAACACGACGTTCAGCCCCGACGTGAAGTCGACCGCGCTGACGACGGCAGGACGATTCGTGTAGAGCCTAGAGAGCTTCATTGGGCCCCAGGTACTCGAGCGAGTCGGTTTTTGCGCGGTACTCGACAAGACCGAGCAGGAAGAGAAAGTTGAGGGCCGGCAGGAAAAGCACGTCCCCTCCGGCAATGGCCTTGCGCGCGAACTTTCGCAGCGCGTCGTACTCGTCGAGCCGCCGCGACTTCAGGCGCCCGAGAAGCACGAGCGCGACCCCAACTACCGTTCGATCCGGGTGGGAGTGTTTAGTCGGTCGAAGCATCGTCTTCCGTCGCTCCGATGTCGCAGTGCCAATACATGTAGAAGAGCATCGCTCGCGTCAGTCGCTTGTTCGCCCGCAACACCGGATCGCGGCCGAACAGGAGGTCCGTCAGGTACTCAAGGACACCGTCAAACGACTGGTGGTTCTTCTTCTTCGCCGTGATCTTGAGCTGGAACTCTGTCACCACGGTTTCGTAGAGCTGGCGCAGCCGCACGTTCTCGGGGGCGGCCAGGAACGCCTGGATTTGAGCCGTGTCCTTGAGGTAGTTCCGCCGCTGCAACTTGGCGTACTCCTCGGACATGTTGTTGAGCGCGTTCTTGTCGGCGTAGGACACGCGCGGCGTCGGAGGGTTGTCGACGGCCGACTGGATGATCTGCTGGTTGCGGGCGAACGCCTCAACCAGTTCGGCAAGCTCGTCAGGGCTCACGATCAGCGGCGAATCCACGGGGTCAATGTTCGCGAGCGCTGCAACGCGCGGAAACGTCTTCAGCCACACCTCGAGCTGCTCGATGCCGCAAAGGTAGAGCGAACCGATAGGAAGGCCGCATTCCTTGGAGATGTGCCCACGAATCGTCTCCTCGGCGTTCCCCGCCAAGCGCCGGTTTGAGAAGAGCATGTAGTGGTCGATGGCGCTCTTCGCCTTCAGGTTCTTGATGCGGGGGATCTCCTTGCCGATCACGGTGTCGCCGGCCGTCGAACTAAAGAAATCGGCATCTGAGAAAGTCCGGTTGACGCCGTTCGTGTGCTTCGCCTGAACGATGACGGTACCGGTCCACGGCGCCGACTTGCTGGGGTGGAGGTCCGCCGTGCCGACGAACTTTGCGTCTCGGCCACCGTCGGGCCCCTTCGAGAAGCCCTGCACCGAGATGCCGAGAAGCTGTTGGCACAGAAACACCACCAGGGTCTCGAACTGCTCGGGGCTCAGGTCTTCGTATGCGTACTTCACGTTGATGCCCCCGCGTGTGCGGTCCAGAAGTCCGACAGCAGCTCGGCCTGTTGCAGCACCGTGTTTGTCGCGGCTTCCTGCTTGTCGGGCGGGTAGCCGTACTTGCGAAGGATGCGCTTCACGATGACGCGCAGCTTGGCGCGGACCGATTCCTTCACGGTCCAGTCGATGGTGACGTTGTGCTTCACCGTGTCGACCAGCTCGCGCGCGATGGTGCGCAGCGTCTCGTCGCCGAGGACCTTGACGGCGGTGTCGCTGACCTCGAGCGCGTCGTAGAAGGCCAGCTCGTCGCTGGTGAGCCCAAGCTCCTCGCCGCGCTTCTGGGCTGCCCTCATCTCCTTCGCGAGCTCGATCAGCTCCTCGATGACCTGCGCGGCCTCGATGGCGCGGTTTTGGTAGCGACGAACGGACTTCTCGAGGAGATCCGCGAAGGAACGAGCCTGCACCAGGTTGTGCTTCGAGCGCGCCTTCACTTCGTCGTTGAGAAGCTTCCGGAGCAGCTCGACCGCGAGGTTCCGGTGTTTCATCCCGCGCACGTCGGCGAGGAACTGGTCCGACAGGATCGAGATGTCGGGGTTCTTGAGGCCGGCCGCCGCGAAGATGTCGATGACCTGGTCGCTCACGATCGCCTTCGAGACGATTTGCCGGATGGCGTGGTCGATGTCGCCGGAGCCTTTCCGGTCCCCGACCTGCGTCTTGGCGATGGCCGTGCGCACGGCCTGGAAGAATCCGACGTCATCACGAATGCGGATCGCCTCGTCGTGCGGCACGGCGAGCGCGAACGCCTTCGAAAGCTCGGTGACGACCTGGAGCAGCCGCTCCTTGCCGCTCTCTTGGGCGAGCACGTGCTCCTGCGCCGCGGGCAGCACCGAAAGGCGCGCGGCCGGCGAGCTGCTCATCCAAGCGCTCCAGTCGAAGCCGTGGAAGATGTCCGAGCACTGCTCGTAGCGCTCGAGCATCAGCGCCACGGCCTCCTCCTGGTCGAGCGCCGTCTCGCCCTGTCCGCCGCTCTCGGTGTACGTGTGCAGGGCCTTCTTGAGCTGATCGGCGAGGCCCAGGTAGTCGACGACGAGGCCGCCCGGCTTGTCCCGGAATACGCGGTTCACGCGCGCGATGGCCTGCATCAGACCGTGCCCCTGCATCGGCTTGTCGATGTACATCGTGTGCATGCACGGGGCGTCGAAGCCCGTGAGCCACATGTCGCGGACGATGACGAGCTTGAAGGGGTCGCTCGGGTTTTTGAACCGCTTGGCCAGCGCCTCGCGGCGCTGCTTGCTGCGGATGTGCTGTTGCCAGTCGCTCGGGTCGGACGCCGACCCGGTCATCACGACCTTGATCGCGCCCTTGTCGTCGCTCTCCTCGTGCCAGTCGGGGCGTAGCGCGGTGAGCGCCTTGTAGAGGTCGACGCAGATCCGCCGGCTCATGCAGACCAGCATCGCTTTGCCGTCCATGGCCTCGAGGCGAGCTTCGAAGTGCTCGACGAGGTCCTTCGCGATGAGCTGCACGCGCCGGTCGGTCCCGACGAGCGCCTCGAGCGCCGACCACTTCGTCTTGAGCTTCTCACGCCCTTCGAGCTCCTCGCCCTCGGTCAGCTCGTCGAAGGCCTCGTCGAGGTGCGGGCGCTCTTCCTCTTTCAGCTCGAGCTTCGCGAGACGGCTTTCGTAGTAGATGGGGACCGTGGCGCCGTCTTCGACCGCGCGCTGGATGTCGTAGACGCTGACGTAGTCGCCGAAGACCGAGCGCGTGTTCTTGTCGGCCGCGTCGATGGGCGTGCCGGTGAAGCCGATGAACGATGCGTTCGGCAGGGCGTCGCGCATGTGGCGCGCGAAGCCGTCGATGAAGTCGTATTGGCTGCGGTGGGCCTCGTCCGCGACCACGACGATGTTCGAGCGCTCGGAGAGTTGCGGGAACGTGTCGCCGCGGGTCTCGGGCATGAACTTCTGGATGGTGGTGAAGACCACGCCACCCGAGGCGACCTTGAGCAGCTCCC
>CAYLZW010000025.1:0-34667 GCA_964388085.1 uncultured Myxococcales bacterium
ACCAGATGGTGCTCTTGAAGGGCGTCAATGACGATTGGCGCATCGTGAAGGAGCTGAACCACCGCCTGCTGCTCCAGCGCGTGCGGCCGTATTATATCTACCAGTGCGACCTGGCCGAGGGCGTCAGCCACTTCCGCACCCCGGTCGAGGTGGGGCTGAACATCATCGAGATGCTGCGCGGACACACGAGCGGCCTCGCGGTGCCGACCTTCGTCATCGACGGCCCCGGCGGCGGCGGGAAGATCCCGCTGCAGCCGAATTACGTTCGTGCCCACGAGGGGAAGGAGTGGACGCTGCGGAACTTCCGCGGGGACGAGTTCAAGTACTTCGAGCCGTAGTCCGCTCGGCCGCAGACGCTGTCGCGGCCGCGCTCGCGGAGCGCCGCTCAGAAGGCCAAGGCCTCGCGAGCGGCGGCCTCGATCTTCTTCGCGTTCGGCAGCGTGTCCTGCTCGAGGTTCGGCGCGAAGCCGATCGGGATGTCCTTCGCGGCGCAGCGGAACACGGGCCCGTCGAGGTCCATGAAGCAATCGCGCGCGATGATCGCCGCCACCTCGCCGCCGATGCCGCCGAACAGGTGGTCCTCGTGCAGCACGAGCGCCTTGCCCGTCTTCTGCACCGTGGCCCGGATGCCGTCCTCGTCGAGGGGCTTGATGGAGCGCAGGTCGAACACCTCGACCGAGTGCCCCTCCTGCGCCAGCGTCTCGGCGGCCTGCAGCGCGAGGTGCACGGTGTTGCCGTAGGTGATGATCGACAAATCGTCACCTTCGCGGCGGACGCGTCCCTTGCCGAACGGGATGCAATAGTTCTCGTCGGTCTGCCCCGCGCGGGCTTCCTTGCGGTTGTAGATGTACTTCGGCTCGAGGAAGAACGTCGGCCCTTGTGAGCGAATGGCCGTGCGCAACAGACCGGACGCGTCGTCGGCGAAGGCGGGATACACCACGCGGATGCCCGGCAGGTGGCTCATGATCGCCTCGACGTTCTGTGAGTGGTACAGGCCGCCGGTGATGTAGCCGCCCGACGCGAGGCGCAGGACGACGTTCGGCGAGAACTGGCCCTTGGTGCGCCAGTACTCGTGTCCCATCTCGACGATCTGCTCCATGCCCGGCCAGACGTAATCGGCGAACTGCGCGGCCTCGATGACGACGCGGATGTTCGGATCGAAGCGGCTCATGCCATTGGCGGTGCCGATGATGTAGTCCTCGGCGATGGGCGCGTTGAAGACGCGGTCGTTGCCGAACTCTTGCATGAGGCCCTTTGTGAGGTTGAACACCCCGCCCTTGTCGGCGCTGGCGACGTCCTGGCCCCACAGGAACGTGTGCTCGTTGCGGCGGAACTCTTCCTTGAGCGTGCGGTTGATGGCCTCGCGCAGCTTCTCCTGTCCGTCGCCGGGCGGCTCGGTGGTGGCGTCGCTCGCGCTCTCGGGATCGTAGGCGGGCGGAATGACGAATTGCGCGTTGCTCTCGGGCGTCGGATCGGTCTCGGCCTCGGCGCGCGCGGCCTCCCGGTCGAGCAGCTCGTCGGACTCGCGCTCGAGGGCGACGAGGTCCTTCTCGCTCAGGATCTTCTTCTCGAGGATGTGCGCGCGCAGGCGAGCGACCGGGTCCCAGGCCTCGGCGGCGGCGAGCTCCTCCTTGCTGCGGTAGAGCTCCTGGGCGTCGGCGTTCGAGTGCGCGCCGAGGCGCACGCAGCGCGCGCTGATGAGCGCGGGCCCTGCGCCGGACTCGATGTGCGCCTTCGCCTCGAGGAGCGCGCGCCAGCTATCGAACACGTCGGTGCCGTCGCAGAGGATGACCTTGAGGTTCATGAGCCCGCGGTAATTGTCGCCCACCCGCACGTTGGCGGTCTGCTCGCGCGTCGGCACGCTGATGCCGTAGCCGTTCTCCTGGATGACGAAGCAGACGGGCAGCTTGTGCAGGCTGGCGCCGTTGTAGGCCTCGTAGCAGTAGCCCTCGCTCGTCGAGGACTCGCCCTGGCTCGTGTAGGCGATCTCGTCCTTGCCGTAGTAACGGATGGCGCGCGCGACGCCGACGCCGTGCAGCGTGTGGTTGCCCGTGCACGAGGACACGTTCTGCACGCGGATGGCCGGCTTGGCGAAGTGGTTCGACATGTGTCGTCCGCCGGCGCCCGGGTCCTGGTCCTTCATGAGGCCGTTCAAGAACATCTCGTAGGGGCTTAGGCCCGCGGCGAGCGCGAGGGCGCCGTCTCGGTAGTACGGGAAGAGCCAGTCCTGGCTCTGGCGGAAGATCGAGCCGAGCGCGACCTGGATGCCTTCATGGCCGCCGCAGCGCGCGTGATAGGACCAGCCCATGGCGCGGCGCGCGTAGCGGGTGGCGCGCTCGTCGATCTGACGCGCTTGATAGTGCAGCCGATACCAGCGGATCACGGTGGCGTCGTCGACGGAGACGCTGCTCGCCGCGAGCTTGCCGGGCCCGTCGTACAAGAACGTGCTCGCGGGGCCGCTCTCGATCTTGCCCTCGGCACCGCCCTCGCCAACACGGGGTGTGGCGTTGTTCGACCTCGTCGAGCGGGAGCGCTTCCCGGTGTTCGCGGAGGACTGGGCTTCGTTGGTGTCGATGCTCATAGCCGGCATCTTGCAGACCCCGTGGGGGGTAGGCAAGGGTCCTGAGCGCGATGTCGCCGCGCCGCGGCCGTCGTCGAGCCCGTGCTACAAGCAAGGCCATGGACCTGCCGCTCGCGCGCTCCCGAGCTCTGTTGTCCCTGCTGGCCCTGCTGGCCCTGCCGAGCCTGCTCTCGGCCGCCTGCGCGACGTCGTCCGAGGGGCGTACGGGCGCGAAGGCGGGCGAGCCGCCGCCGGAGGTCATCGCGTCGTCGAAGGGCAGCGCCGCGCACCCCCATAGCGGAGAGCCGCCGCGCTCGCCGGCGGGCTCGGACCTGTCGACGCTGCCCTCGCGCTACCCGCAGGGCGTTTGGCTGCCCATCGAGGCGCCGCTTTTGTCCATGCAGCTCGTCACGAAGGTCCGCGTGAACGGGACCCCGGCCACCGCCACCCTCGACACCGGCGCCATGAGCACGGTCATGAGCGTCCCCATGGCGGCGAAGCTCGGCGTGCTGTCCGCGTACACGCCGCGCGGACGCGCGGTGAAGGCCTTCGATGCACACGGGGACGTCATCGAGGGCGAGCGCCTGCCGCTCGGAGAGCTGCACATCGGCGCGCACCGCTGGGTCGACGCCGAGGTGCTCGTCATCGGCGATCAGCCGGGCCTGTTCCTCATCGGCGCCGACCTCCTGCAGTCGGTGGACCTCTACCTGGCCGCCGACGAGGGCCTCGTCGGGCTGTTCGAGCCGGGCGCCGCTCCCGTCGAGCCGAGCGACCGCGCGGTGTCGCTCATCGTCGGAGAGCGCCAACTGCAAGTGAAGGCGACCGCGCGGAGCGCCCAGGGAGATCCGGTGCAGTTTCCGCTCATCGTCGACACCGGCGCGTCGGGCACCTCGGTGCCGGCCCTCGTCGGCGTGAACGGCGGGCTGCCGGCCGATCTGGCCTACGAGAGCCGCACGCTCGCGGTCGGCGGAGAGTCGCGCAACCGCGGCCGCTTCGTGCTCGACCCGCTGCACCTCGGGGACGAGGTCGTCAGCGCCGGGCGGGTGCTCGCGCTCGGCTCGACCATGGCGCGCGGAGAAGGCGCCGGGCTGCTCGGCAACGACGTCATGATGCGGCACCACACCGTCATCAGCTTCGCGCGCGGCAAGATGTGGCTGCGTCCGCTGCCGCCGCGGCCGGCGCTGCGCACGACGGGGCCGGGCGGTGTCCGCTGCACGAGCGCCCTGCCGAGCGACAAAGGCGACGCCGACGCGTCCGTCGAGAGCGCGCGCAGCGTGCCGTGCATCCACGTCGGGCTGCGCGAGCCGGACGCGAACGTGGTCATGCCCGACGACGCCATGCAGGACCTCTGTCTGCAGGTCGACGTCGCGCGCGCCTACGCCGGCAAGACGCTGGAGCTCGCCATCACCGCCCAGGACGAGCGCGGCGAGGAGCTGTTCAACGGCGGCGCCCTGCGCGCCTTCGTGACGGTCAACGGCGAGGGCCAGCACGGCTGCTTCACGCTCTGGCGCCAGCTCGACCGGCTCGGCCTCGAGCAGGGCTCGCGCGTGCAGCTGCGCTGGGTGCGCACAGAGGGCATCTTGTGGCCTTGTGATCCCATGCGGACCCAGTGCTTGACCTTCACCGGTCCGCTCGCGCGCCTCAAGGTCCGGTAGCCGCGTGCCGCCCGTCGTACCGCCGCCAGCCCAGCCCGACGCGAGGCCGAAGACCGAGCCGGTGCTAAAGCCCATCGTGAAGCTCGCCGTGCCGCTCGGCGCGGCGCAGCTCGGCCAGGCGCTCATCTCGCTCACCGACACCGCCGTCGTCGGACGCGCGAGCGCCGCCGATCTCGCGGGCGTCGCGCTCGGCAACAGCATCTTCTTCACCGTGTTCGTGCTCTGCATGGGCGCCGTCATCGGCATGGAGCCCCTCGTCAGCCAAGCGGTGGGCGCCGGCGATCACGAGCGCGCGCGCCGCGCCATGCGGCAGGGCGTCCTGCTCTCCGCCCTCGCGACGCTGCCGGGCAGCCTGCTCATCGTCGTCGTGCTCTCCTCCCTGCACCGCTTCGGCCTCGACGAGAGCGTCATCGAGCCGACGCGCACCTACGTGTACGGACGCCTGCCGGGCCTGTTCCCGTCGCTGGCCTTCATCGCGCTGCGCGGCTTTTTGCAAGGGCACAACATCACCCGGCCGGCCGTGCTCGCGACGCTGGCCGCCATCGTCATCAACATCCCCGCGGACCTCTTGCTCGTGTTCGGCGACGACGGGCTCGTGGGCGTCGGCCTGCCGGCGCTCGGCGTGCCCGCGCTCGGCGCCGCGGGCGCGGGCATCGCCTCCGCCACCGTCAACTACGTGCAGTGCGTGTTGCTCGTCGAGCCCGTTCGCCGGGTCGGCCCCGAGCGCGGGGGGACGGCGCGCTTTGCCCGCTGGCGAGAGGCCGCCGCTCGACGGGACGAGCTCGCGCGCGTGCTGCGCGTCGGCATGCCCATGGGCCTGCAGTTCGCCTTCGAGGTCGCCTTCTTCTCGTCGGTGTCGTTCCTCATGGGGCGCATGGGCGCGCTGCAGCTCGCCGCGCACCAGGTGGCGCTGACCATCGCGTCCGCGCCCTTCCACGCCTGTATGGGCATCGGCAGCGCCACCAGCGTCGTCGTCGGGCAGCGCATCGGCGCCGGTGATCAGCGCGGCGCCTACCTCGCGGGCACGAGCGGCATCGGCCTCGGCTTTCTCTTGATGACGTCGACGGGCGTGTGCTTTTTGCTCTTCCCCTCCCTCATCGTGCGCGGCTTCACCGACGACGCGGGCGTCATCGAGGCCGCCTCGGTGCTCTTGCGCATCGCCGGCTTCTTCGCCCTCAGCGACGGCGTGCAAGCGGTGGCCTCCGGAGCGCTGCGCGGCGCCGGCGACACCCTGTGGCCCTTCGCCATTCACCTCTGCTCCCACTGGGCCGTCGGCATGCCGTGCGCGCTCTTGTTCGCCTACTGGCTCGACGGCGGCGCCGCGGGCCTGTGGTGGGGCCTGACCACGGGGCTGACGGTCTCGGCGGTGTCCCTGACGCTGCGCTTCCTCCGTCGGGCGCGCCAGGGCTACAGCGCGCTCGAGGCAGAGGGCGCCGGGCAGGATCTCGCGTGAGCGCCCGCGCCGGGCTGCTCGCCGTGCTGGTGCTCGGCGCCCTTTGTGCGCTCTTTGCCTACCTCTTCGGCGCGCCTGCCGACGACGAGCCGGCGGCCGTTCCCGCCGCGGTGGCACAACAGCGCGCGCACGTCCGCGCGCGGCTCGAGCTCGACCGCGCACGCGAGGCGCTCCGCCAGGGCGACACGGACGCCGCGACGCGCTTCGCGCAGGGTGCGCTCGCGCTCGACGACGACTCAGCCGACGCCCTGCGCCTGCTCGCCGTCCTGCACAAGCGCGCCGGACGGGACGCCGAGGCTTGCCGCCACATGCGCGACTACGTGCGGCGCGCGGCGACGCCCGAGCCCGCCCGCGCCCGCCTGCTCGAGAGCGCCTGTACGGACGCCGGCGCCGACGGCGGCCCCCCCTGAGGATCTGTCCCTCATCGCGCCACGCAGCCCATGCGAAGGGCGGCGGGCTCTTTGCATTTGCTAGCGTGGCAAGGAGAGGTGGCCTCATGTCTTACGGCTTGTCCCTCGTCGCGCGGAAGGCTCTGCTCCCCACTCTCGCCATTACCCTCGGCGCGCTCATGTACGTGCCCGGCACGCTGGTCGAGAACGGCACCTGCGAGCGCTTCGCCGGTGGTCTGTCCGGCAACGATCCGGACGCGGAGACCACGCTCGTCATGTGCCGCTGCGGCGATCGCCTGTACGGCCGCTTGCGCGTCGAAGGCCAAGCAGGCCTCAGCGTGGGCGAGCTCGTCGGCGAGCTGCGCGACGACGGGCACGCGGTCTTCGTCGACGTGCAGCCGCTCGTGAGCCGACCGAACCCGGGCTGGCAGTTCTGCTACGACGACGTGTATGAGCTCAGCTGGGATCCGGCCGAGCGGCGGCTCAGCGGCACCTATCGCTCGGAGCAATGCGACGACACGGGCACGATGGTCTTGCGCAGGCGTTGATCTTCGGCGTCTGCTCCGTTCAACCCTCGGCAAGAATCAGCGCTGTTATTCCGCCGCGGTCGCCTCCCGATCGCGCTCGAGCTGCGCCTCGAGGAAGCTCGCGTAGCGCCCGTTCTTCGCCAACAGCTCGCCGTGCGTGCCCTGCTCGACGATGCGGCCGTCCTCGATGACGAGGATGAGGTCGGCGCCGCGCACGGTCGAGAGGCGGTGCGCGATGACGAAGCTCGTGCGGCCCCTCATCAGCGTCGTCAGGCTCTTCTGAATGAGCGCCTCGGACTCGGAGTCGAGGTTGCTCGTGGCCTCGTCGAGGATGAGCAGCGCGGGGTCCGCGAGGATGGCGCGCGCGAGGGCGAGGCGCTGCTTCTGCCCGCCGGACAGTCGCACGCCGCGCTCGCCGATGACGGTGTCGTAGCCGTCCTCGGTGGCGAGGATGAACTCGTGCGCGGCGGCGAGCTTGGCGGCGCGCTCGATCTCCTCCGGCGACGCGTCACGGCGCGCGTAGCCGATGTTGTCCGCGATGCTGCCGTCGAACAGGAACACGTCCTGCTCGACGATGCCGAGCAGGCGGCGGTAGCTCGTGACGTCGAGCTCCTTGAGGTCCTGGCCGTCGAGCAGGACGCGCCCCTCGTTCGGATCGTAAAAGCGCGCGATCAAGTTCGACAGCGTCGTCTTGCCCGCCCCCGAGGGACCGACGAACGCGACCATCTGGCCCGGCGCGACGGTCAGGCTCACGTCGTCGAGCACCTTGGTCTCGCTGCCGGGGTACGCGAAGCTGACGTGCTCGAGCCTGACCTCCCCCTTGACGTCGTCGCGCTTCAAGCGCTGCTTCAGGGTGTCGCTCTGGAACTCGCGCTCCTCGTCGAGCAGGTCGAGCACGCGATCGAAGCCCGAGAGCGAGTTCTGAATGGACGTCGCCGTCGAGACCAGCGCCTCGAGCGGGCCGAGCAGCATCATGCTGTAGGTGACGAACATCATCACGTCGCCGAGCGTGAGCGTGCCCTCGACGACGCGCATGCCGCCGTAGAGCAGCACGGCCACGCTGGTCGCCGGCAGGCCGAGGCGCCAGATGAGCTCGAGCGCGCGCGACCACCACCAGGCGAAGATCTCCTGCCGCGCCATGAAGTGCGCGCCGGCCGTGAAGCGCAAGCTCTCGGTGTGCTCCTTGCCGAACGCGCGCACCACGCGCATGCCGCCGAAGGCCTCGGTGGCGTGCGCGTCGACGTTCTCGCGCGTCTGGCGCGCGCCGCGATAGATGGGCCGAATGCGCGCGATCCAGGTGCGGTGGCTGATGAAGATGAGCGGGAAGAGCGCCAGCGCACCGACGAGCAGCAGCCAATCCACGGCGGCCAGGATGATGAGCGTGCCGACCAGCTTGATGACCGAGCGCCACGGCGTGTACAGCATCATCGTGACGAGGTCGGACGCGCTGCCGGCGTCGCCGCGAATGAGGCTCGCCACGCCGCCCGCGCGCAGCTTGTGAATGCGCCAGAGCGGCAGGCGCACGGCCTGATCGAACACCTTGCGGCGCACCTCGTTCTGCAGGCGCTTTGACAGCCGGAGCAGCGCGAAGCGGCCGATGAGGTCGACCGCGAGGCTCAAGAGCTCGAGGACGATGAGGCCGGCGCCGAGGATCCAGAGCAGCGTCTGCCGGTCGTGCGGCAGGCCGAGGAAGCTTGGGATGCCGCTCGGCCCGGGCGCGTCCGTGAGGATGTAGTCGATGGCGATCTTGGGCCCGGCCGGCATGGCGAGGCCGATCAGCGTCGAGATGGTGAGCATCCCGAGCGCCAGCGCGAGCAGGCTCTTGTGCCCCGGCAGAAAGCTCCAGAAGGCGCGGAACAGCTCCGGGAACTTCCGCGTGCGCGGCCCTGGCGGCGCCTTGCCGCGGCCGCCGCGCCCCCCGCGGCCGACGTCGTCACGGCCCACCTTGTGACGGCCGCTGCCTCCGCCGGCGCCGCCCGCGCTCTTGCCGCCGTCCTTCGGCACCGGCTTCACGGGCCCGATGCCGAGCGTGCGCGAGCGCGCCTCCTCCCGCAGCTCCTCGCGGAACGCGCGATAACTCTGGCGGCTGCTGCGCGGGCGGACGGTCATCGGCGGAAACCTATCGGGCAAGACTCGGGGAAACGAACCTAATGCCTCGCCCCCGCCGCGGGTAGAGCGCCAGGGAGCCTTCAGCAGGAGCGGTGATAACGTCTCCGCCCATGAGCCAACGCTTCCCTCGTCGGGCGCTCCTGAAGGGCGCCGCCGCCTCCTCCCTGCTCGCGCTCGGCGGCTGCTCCACGCTGCTCGAGGCCGGCCTCGGCCACGGCCGGCCTCGTCGGGCGCCGCCCGGCACACGCGGCTTCGTGCAGCGCATGTTCGACGGCCTCACCCCCGCGCGCGTGTGGGACACGCACGTGCACCTGATCGGCCTCGGCACCGGCGACAGCGGCTGCTGGGTGCATCCGGCCTACCGCGAGGAATTCCAGAAGCGGCTCTTGTTCGACCTCTACCTGCTCGCCTCTGGCGTCGAGCATCAGGGGCACGCCGACGAGGAGTACCTGACCCGCCTCACGCAGCTCACGCAGCTCGCGTACCCGCGCGGCGCCATCGTGCTGATGGCCTTCGATTATCGCGTGCGGGAGGACGGCAGCGAGGACAAGGAGCGCTCCGAGATCCACACGCCGAACGAGTACCTCTACCGCGTGAAAGAGCGCTTCCCGCGCGTGCGGGCCGCGGCCTCCATTCACCCCTACCGTAAGGACGCGCTCGAGCGGCTCGACGAGGCCAAGGCCAAGGGCGCCGTCGCCATCAAATGGTTACCGAACGCGCACGGCATCGATCCGGCGCTGCCGCGGCTCGACAAATATTACCAGAAGCTGAATGACCTCGGGCTCTTGCTCATTACGCACAGCGGCGAAGAGCAGGCGGTGGACTCGGCCGAGAGCCAGTCCTTCGGCAACGTGCTGAAGCTGCGGCGCGCGCTCGATCAGGGCGTCCGCGTCGTCGTCGCGCACGCGGCCGGCCTCGGCGAGGGCGCTGACCTCGACGCGAAGGAGGCCGAGCGCCGGGAGCTCGCGTCCTACGATCTGTGGTTGCGGCTCATGGGCGAGAAGCAATACGAGGACAACCTGTTCGCCGACATCTCGGCCATGACGCAATTCAATCGCTCGGGGCGACCGCTGCGCGAGCTCCTGAAGGCGAAGGAGCTGCACCCGCGCCTCGTCAACGGCAGCGACTATCCGCTGCCGGCCATCAACCCGCTGGTGTCGACGAGATGGCTCGAGCGCTTCGGCTACCTCTCGAAGGAGGACCGCCTTCGCTGCAACGAGGTCTACGAGGCGAACCCGCTGCTGTACGACTTCGTCGTCAAGCGCGCGCTCGCCTGGCGGGAAGACGGCGTCGAGCATCGCTTCTCGCCCTGCGTGTTCGAGACCGCCTGGCTGTTCGCGGGGCACACGGCGAAGACGCGCCCGATGCCGAAGGCGAGCGCGTAGCCGCCGCCTCTCCCAGGGCAGGCTCAGTAGGCCATCGCCTCGCCTTCGCTCTCCGGCGGGCCCGCCTGGAAGCGCCGGCCAATGTTCCCCACGATGTTGGGCGCCTGCTGGTAGCCGAGCGTCCCGACGATGATGGCGCCCGTAATGGGCAAGACCATCATCACGGCCGGGAAGCCTACGTAGGCGCACGGAATGGCGATCGGGACCGCAGCGAGGATCCACGTCGGCACGGACACGAGGAGCGCCGGGGCCGCCAGGGCAGCGATGACGACGACCAGAGCGAGGGGAATCAAGAGCAGCGGGTTCAGGAACTGTCCGGCGTAGAACCCGAGGATGCCGCCACAGATCGCGCCTACGACGCGGAGCGGGAAATCGTCGGCACTGTCGGTCGCGGCGGGGTCCGCGGAGGGCGCCTCTCGTCGCTGCGCCTTCTGCCTGGCGGGGACGGTGGGCTCTTGTCGCTCTGTCGCGGGCTCCTCGAGCTCCAAGGGCGGAGGTGGATCCGCGAGATCAGCGGGCGCCGGACCCTGCTGTGCGGCGAGCCCGAGCAGGCCCACCAGCCAGATGCTGGACAACACATTCTCCTCCGTTCGAGCGCCAAGTGTTCGACGACAAGGGCGAGCAATGCAAGCTGTCGGCCATGCGGGCGCGCACGAATGCGCTGCAGTCCGCGTCCCCGGCGTGTGCGCCAGGTGCCGCGTTGCGGTGCGAAGCGGTGCGGAGCGGTGGCGACCGTGTGACGGCGGATCGCTTGCCGCCGAGACCCAGCGCTCACGCGTCCGCGGCGAACGGTGACGGGTCGACGTCGGCGAACAGACCGTCGCGCAGCTCCATCTGCAGCAGGTCGTCGAGCTGCACGTCGCCGCGCTCGAGGTAGTGCAGCAGGCGATGCGCCCTCGCGAGGTGGGTCACCGGCCGCTCGCGCGCGTAGCCCATCTGCGTGCCCATGGTCAGGATGAAGGGCCAGTCCGAGGACTGCGCCAGCAACATCTCGCGCGTGGCCTGCTTCAGCGCCCGCGCTTCGACGTCATTTTGCGCCCCGGCCGCGAAGCGTCGGACCTGCCGGCCGAGCCGCAGACGACAATCGTGAATCAGCCTCCAGAGCCAATCGTTCTCGCCATTGACCCAAACGGTGAAGGCGCCGCCGTCGCCCCACGACGACACCGCGGGCTCCTGCAGCTGGTGACGGGGCTGCTCCTCGAGGTAACGCCAGGCGCTCACCGGCACGGGCGCGGCCTTGTCGTGCTTGGCGCGCTCGACGCACCGGCGAATGACGCCGTCGAGGAAGCGCGGGCCTTCGAACCACCAATGCCCGAACAGCTCGGCGTCGAAGGCGGCGGTGAAGCAGGGCCACACGCCGTGCTCCTCCTTGGCGCGCTGGGCTTGCTGGACGCGCATCTCGACGAAGTGCCCGGCGTGCTGCTCGATGGCCTGCTGGGCGTCGTGCGGGTGGTAGGGCTGCTTGGCATGGAGCGGCACGCGGCCGGTGATGCGGTGCAGCTTCAGCCCCATGTTCTTGCGGTCGCCCGTGCCTTGCTTGTGGTGCTCGTCGAGCAGCGCGTCGTCGGCGTCGTAGCCGAGGTCGCGGTAGAACTCGCGGTAGCGGAAGTCGCCGGGGTAGCCCTCGCTCGCGCTCCACACCTCTTTGCCGCTCACGGGATCGCGCGCGAACACGGCGATGCCCTCGCTCGTCCACACCGGGCGGAGCGCGCCGTACGCCGGCGGCGGGGCGCCGTACAGCACCGCGCGATCTTCGGCGAAGGTGAAGGTCAGGCCCGCTTCGGCGAAGCAATCGAAGCTCGACGGCGTGATGCCGCACTCGGGCATCCAGATGCCGCGCGGTCGTCGTCCGAGCACGCGCTCGTGCGTGCGCACGGCCTCCCACACCTGCGCGCGAGCGCTGCCCTCGTCGAGCAACACCGGCAAGAGGCCGTGCGTGGCGCCGCAGGTCATGACCTCGATGCGCCCCTCGTCCCAGTGGCGGCGGAAGGCGCTCGGCAGGTCGCGGCCGATGGTGTCGAAGTGCTCGGCGCGGTGCTCGGCCTCGTCGCGCGCGTGCTCCGCCGCGCGGCGGAACGGGCTGTCCCACGAGAGGCGCTCGAGGTAGCGGCGGATGAGCGTGCGCCGCCCGTGTAGGTAACGCCCGACGCGCCCGACGAGGTTCGGCTCCACCATCATCGAGAGCAGCGGCGGCGAGATGTCCATGGTGAAGGACGCGTCGACGCCGTCCCGCGCCCAGCCGTCGGCCATGGCGAGCAGCGGCAGATAACAATCGGCGACGCCCTCGAAGAACCAGTCCTCCTCGAGGAAGTTGTCGTATTCGGGGTGGTTCACCCACGGCAGGTGGCCGTGCAAGGTGAGCACCAACGCGGCCCGTCCCTGGTCTTTCGCTGCCTTCATCGCTGTGCTCCGGACGAGGACGGGGCCGAGCGCCACGACGACGGGGCCGAGGAGGAGGGGGCCGAGGAGGAGGGGGCCGAGCCCGATGACGAGGACGCGCTCGTGCTCGGCAGCGTCGGGCCGCCTTGCGACAGCAGCCGGCGCTTGCCCGAGCTCGGCGCGCTGTCGCCCTGCTCGGACGCCGCGCGCGCGCGCACCTGACGGCCGGACTCCGCCACCACGACGCCCTCGGGCAGGTCGGTCTCGTCGTCGATGAGCGCCCGCAAGAGGAGGCCGCCGCGCAGCCGGCTCCGATCGACGCCGACCGGCACGCTGGCGAAGCGCAGCGGACCGGGAGGCGCCGGGTGGTTCGGGGGCACGATGGTGGCGTTCGAGACGCAGAGCACCTCACCGCTCGGCGTCGTCAAGGCGGCGACGACGCGGAGGCGCTGCTCGGGCGCGCGCAGGTACCAGCCGCGCGCCGAGATCTTCACGTGCTCGTGGAAGAGGACGTCACCGGGCTCGTCGAGCGAGGAGTCCGCCACGCGCACCCTCAACAGAGCGTCATCACCGCCGAGCCGCGCGCGCGCGTGCGCGTCCGTGTCCCAGGTGGCGAAGAGATGTTGCCAGTCGACGGCGACGAGGCGCAGGAAGGTGCGCTCGCCCGCGGGCACGAACGCCGCCGGCTCTCGGAAGCGCGCGTCCATGGGATCGATGGCGTGCTCGGCCGTGATCTCCTCGGCGTCTGGCGCGACCTCGTCGCCACGCTGCTGCAAGGACGGCGACGACGGCGCCGCCGAGGACGGCGCGCTCGACGACGAGCTCTCGGACGAGGGCAGCGGCTCGAGCGGCGCCACGCCGTAGGCGGGCGTGCCCTCTTCGGGCAGCGTCAGGCCGAGCTTGTCGAGCGCCACCTTCAGCTCGTCGGCGCGAAGGCGCTCGACGGCACGGAGCCCGTGCGTCCGCAAGATGCGGATGAGGCGAATGCGTTCAGAGAGAGGCGGGCGTCGAGCCATATCGGTGCGCATCGGTCCCTGGTCTTCCTCGAGGCTGAGCGGGAGGCGCCTCGCCCGGTGATGCCGCGGTATCCCGTGCCCCGACCAGGCGATCAATCGCGTTCTGCGTCGACCGCCGTGAGCCCCCGCGCGAGGGCGCCCGTTCCGAAGGCAAGCTGTGCGCGCAAATCCATGCCGAAGGCGCGGCCCATGTCCGTGTAGGTCGCCCGCTGCCACCAATTGCGCGGGTCCTCGTGCAGCACCAGGCGACGCTTCTGGTCATCCCCCGTGACGACGCCGTACGGGGTTGTGGCGCGCTCGCCGGTCAGATCGAAGCGCAGCGCGATGCTGTGCGCGTCGATGCGGTAGCTGAGCGACTCCGTGCTCCAGTCGTCGAAGTCGCCGCGGTGGTGCCAGCCGGTGCCGCGCCCGTCGATGCCCGCCGGCCCGAGCTGGTAGAGAGAGAAGCCGACGCCGCCGGTGGCGAACTCCCTGAGCTCGATCCACATGCGGCCGGGCGGCCCCTTGGCAGCGGCCGCGTCGGCGGGGGTGTGCAGCGTCGCGTGCGCGGCCGGGGGCGGCGGCACGAAGAAATAGTCGGTCTTGACGCCGTCCTCCTCGGGATCATTCTCGAGGTGCAGCACGCGGCGGCCGTCACGCCCGACCTCCACGGCGTAGCGCAGGCGGTGGCGCAGGCCGGACTTGCGAAACGTGACGACGAGTGTGTTTTCCGACACCCGGTAGTCGAAGCTGTGCGTGTTCGTGAAGCCCACGCGGCCGTAGCGGTAGAGCCCGTGCCCGTCGCCGTGGAAGTAATAAAAGCGCAGGGGATCGCCTTCGTGTTGGCGATCGGGCCAGCGGCTCCAGAGGCCCTGCACCCGCTCCTCGGCCGGCCCCGGCGGCGGCGCGGCGGCCGAGGGCCCGGCGCGTGGCACCGCGCGCGGCTCGCTCCCCGGCGCGGCGAGGTCTCTCGGATGCGCTCCCCCCTCGCCGACCAGGAGGGCCAGCAGCGACGCGCCGGCCAGCAGCGAGAGCGCCGCGAGATAGGGGGCAAAACCGCGCTGTACAAGGGAGCTCATCCGGCCTCCGCTCGATCTCCCACACCGGCGTCAACGTCGACGGGTGGTGAACAAAGGCTAGCCAGCCGCTAGCGTTCGCGCGAGCTTGTGCCCCCTGCAGGGTCTGCTCCACCCCGCTGCATGTCTTCCTTCGGGTCGGGCACGCGAGGGTTGCGGAACCAAGATTTCGATCGCTTAGTCTGCGTCAAAGATGTTGCAACGCCTCGGCCGCTACCAGCTCGTCCGTTCGCTCGCCACCGGCGGCATGGCGGAGGTGTTTCACGCGCGCACCGACGGGCCCGGCGGCTTTCAGAAGGACGTCGCGCTCAAGCGCGTGCTCGGACATCTGCAGATCGCCGAGGGCGCCGAGGGCTTCGCCGAGCTGTTTCTCGACGAGGCGCGCCTGGCCGCGCGCCTGACGCACCCGAACGTCGTGCAGGTGTTCGACTTCGGGGAGGCGGACGGCTCGTACTTCCTCGCCATGGAGCTGCTCGACGGCATCGATCTGTCGGCGGTGCTGCGCAGCGCGAAGAGCAGCGGCGTCCCCGTGCCGCTCGACGTCGCCGTGCACTGCATCAGCGAGGCGGCGGCCGGCCTGCACTACGCACACACGCTGGCCGACCCGGGCGGCGCGCCGCTCAAGCTCGTGCACCGCGACATCTCGCCCTCGAACCTGTTCCTCACGCGGCACGGCGAGGTGAAGGTGCTCGACTTCGGCATCGCCAAGGCCGAGGGGCAGCTGCACATCACGAACGCGGGCATGCTGAAGGGCAAGCACGCCTACGTGCCGCCGGAGCAGATCCACGGCCTCGAGCTGACCGCGCAGGCGGACATCTGGGCGCTCGGCCTCACGCTCAACGAGCTATGTACCGGCGCGCGCCACTTCGAGCGCGCCAACCAACTGGCGACGTTGAAGGCCGTGCTCGAAGAAGATCTCCCGCCGCCCTCGACCCTGCGCCAGGAGGTGCCGCCCGCCCTCGACGCCATCGTGCAGCGCTGCGTCGCCCGCGACCTCAGCGTCCGTTACCAGAGCGCCGCCGCGGTGCGCGCCGACCTGCAGGACCTCCTCGGCAGCGCCGTCGGGCGCGACATGGTCGCCGAGTACGTGCGCTACGTGAGCGCCGTGCAGGAGGGCAAGAGCCCGCCGCCACCGACGTCGACCGCGCTGACACCGACGGGGATGACGCGCACGCGCACGCCCTCGCCGTTTGCCGCCTCGGCGACGACGGGGCCCTTCGCGGCGCCGCCGAACACGCCCGGTGAGCTCGAGCCGAGCTCGCTGCCCGACCGCGGCGTGCGCGGTACCCTCGATCAGCTCTCGGTCGCCGACCTCGTGCAGATGATCGAGATGGGCAAGAAGAGCGCCGTCGTCGACGTTTGGCCGGACGGCGGCGAGATCGGCCGCCTCGAGTTCGACGGTGGCCGCGCGCTGTTCGCCTCGCTCGGCGAGCGGAGCGCCGAGGACGCCTTCTACGCGCTGTGCGCGGCCGAGAGCGGCGGCTTTCACCTCGTCTACCAGGCGCCCACGGGCGCGCAGAACCTGAGCGCGCCGACCGCGTTCTTGCTGCTCGAGGCCATGCGCCGCCTCGACGAGCAGGGGAACCCGTCAGCCGCCACGGCGCCGCCGGCCGAGCCCGACGCCACCGCCCGGTACATCGACGAGGTCGTGCGTGACATGGACTTCGACGTTGAGCTCGGCGCCGATCTCGGCGGCCCCCTCGACGTCGTGCCAGGCGACGCGGTGGAGGCCGACACGCCCTTCTCCCTCCCGCCGGACGGGCCGCGGCTGAGCTCGCCGTTCGCCGCGCCCGCGACCAGCGACGTCGCCGCCAAGGCGCTCGACGCCGGCCTCGGCGGCGTCTCGGGCCCACACCTCTCGCCCTTCTCCTCGGAGCCGGCGCCGACGCCGCTCACCGGCACGAGCGCGGCCGCGCTGCACAGCGCGCTCGGCGCGGTCATGCCGACGGCGCCGAGCGTCAAGGACCTGCTCGCGCACGCGGGGCCGCTGCCGGTGCAGGTCGTCGTGCTCATCCTGCGCGCGGTGCTACGCGAGGTGGCGGCGAGCTATGGCGATCGGCGCGTGGCCCCGAGCACCGTCGTGCTCGACCGCGCGGGCCGCGTCACGCTCAGCCACGAGCGAGAGGACGATGACGACGCCCAGCGCGCGGCGTCCGAGAGCCCCGAGGAGGCCTCCGGGCACAGCCTCGACGTGCGCTCCCGGCTCTTCTCGGCGGCGACGCTGGCGTTCGAAGCGCTGACCGGGCAGAGCCCGTTTCGCAGGGCGAGCGCGGCCGAGACGCGCGCCGCCGTACGGGAGGGAGAGCGCCCGCTGCTGCTGCTGCGGGCGGGAGGCGCGCCGGTGCTGTTGGCCGCGCTCGTCGAGCGCATGTGGCGCACGGCGCCGTCCGACCGGCCGGCCAGCGCCGAGGAGGCGCTGTTTACGCTCGAGCCGCTCGCCCTGCGCCTCGAGCAGCTCTATCCGGGCCTGCTCGCGCGCTTCGTCGCGGCGCCGCACGAGACGGCGCGCGCGCTCAGCGTCGACCTCGCCCGTCGCGATGTCGCGAGCGCCGGTGAGCTGTCCTTCGGCAGCGCCGCCGATCGCCGGCAGGCCGGCTTCGCCCTGCTGCGCGCGCGCGCCGCTTGTCCCGACGACGGGCGCGCCGGCGCGCGCCTCTTGCGCATGGCCCAGGAGGAGGGCTGGTTCGTCTCCGGCCCGCCGTCGTCGAGCGTCACGCAGGCCGAGCAGGCGCTCGCGCGCGGGCCCTATGACACGGCCCTGCTGTCCGCGCTGCGCCGCGAGGCCGACGACGAGGGGCGCTTCCTGCACGTCGCCGCCGCGCTCGTGCGCTACACGATGCTGCGGCCGGACGACGAGGAGGCGCTGGCGGCGCTGCGCTCGTTGACGGGAGAGCCCGGCGCGCCGTTCGGCGTCGTGCCCCTCGCGGCCCCCGCGGCGGAGGCGCCGCCCGACGTCGCCACGACGCAGGTGGACGCGCCCCGGCCCGAGGCGGCGCCGACGGTCTCCACGGCGGAGCTGAGCGCGATCTTCGACGAAGCGGCCGCCGACGAGACGCCGTCGAGCGAGCGCGCCGCGAGCGTCAAAGGCCCGCTGCGCGAGCACGGGCTCGACGACGGCGGGGCGCCAGGGGCGGCCTCCCTGCGACAGTTCTCCCCGCCGCCGCGGCTCTCGCGCGAGCCGCACCCGGCCTCGCACATCGACATCCCGCTGGCGGAGAAGCCGGCGCCGACGAGACGCGCGGCCATCCTCCTCGTGGGCCTCGTCGCCGTCGCCGTCGCCGTCGGCGGCTTCCTCGTCGTGCAGGGCCCCGACAGCGAGACCGAGGTGGCCACGCTGACCCGCGCCCCGCCGCCGGCGGTGGAGTCCGCCGAGATGGCCCTGAAGCGCCAGCGGGACGCGTACGAGAAGGCCAACCGTTCGCTGTTCGGCGCCGACCCGCAGGACGTCGCGCGCGCGCTGCAGGCGGTCATCGAGATGGATCCCGCGAGCACCGTCGCCGTGGACGCGCGCTTCAGCCTCGCCCAGGCGCAGGTGCGCGCGGGAGACCCGGAGGCCGCGGCGTCGAGCTACCGCGCGCTGCTCGAGCACACGACGCCCGATGACGAGAGGCACCAGCGCGCGCTGCGCCTGCTCGACGGGCTGCCGGGCGAATAGCGGTCGAGGTGACGCGGGCGCTGACGCGGCGTGTCTGCATTCCTTTCGGGTTCACGACGAGGACGCTGCAGATCTTCGCGACTTACCGGATCGGCCGACGAGCGCTACCCATGAGAGACCGCGAGGAGGTCTCATGGATCGATCGGCAAGCGAGCTCTCGTCCCGAGGACACGCGCTCGAGATCACGCTCTTGCAGGGCCGGCCGAAGCGCGCCCTGAAGCGGCGCGAACGCGCGGGGTTCTCCCGCTCCGCGGTGCTGATCTACGGGCTCGACGGCCCCGCGCGGCGAGCGGTCGCCCTGCGTTACCTCGAGGACGTCATCGCCCCGCGCGCCATCGCCTTCTGCCACCGTCTCGCGCGGCGCCTCGCACGCTATCGCTGATGCCTCACGGCAGGCGGGTCTCGGCCTCGGCGGCGCAGGCCGCGAGCACCTCCTCGTAGCGCGCCGCGGAGCGCGCGAAGGAGACGTCGAGCTCACACAGGCGGCGCTGCACGTCCTCGAGGCCGCCGCTTTGTCCGAGCTGCTTCAGGCGGGAGACGGCGTCGAGCAGCGACGAGGCGTCGAGCGGCCGGAACAGCAGGCCGGTGCTGCGCTCCCAGCCGGTGCCGGGACCTTTGCGCTCGTCGACGATGGTGTCGATGAGGCCGCCGGTGGCGTGCGCCACGGGCACCGCGCCGTAGCGCTGCGCGATGAGCTGCACGAGACCGCAAGGCTCGAAGCGAGAGGGCACGAGCACACCGTCGACACCGGCGTAGATGCGGCGCGAGAGCGCGTCGTCGAAGGCGACCCGCAGGGCCACGCGCCCCGGGTAGCGACGGGCGGCAGCCTCGAGCGAGGCGGCGATGCGGCGATCGCCGTCGCCGAGCAGCACGAGGCTCGCGCCCTGCTGCACGAGACCGTCGACGCTGGCCGCGAGCACGTCCCAGCCCTTCTGCTCGGAGAAGCGGCCGACGGCGCCGAGCAGGAGCCCGGGCGGCGGCCCCTCGAGGCGCATCTCGTCGAGGAGGGCGCTCCGGCAGCGGCGCTTGCCGCTCATGTCGCGCGCGGAGAAGCGCTCGGGCAGCGCGACGTCACGCGCCGGATCGTAGCGCTCGGTGTCGATGCCGTTCGCGATGCCGACGAGGCGGCGCTCCTTGAAGCGGTAGGCGCCCTCGAGGCCCTGGCCGGAGGGGTAGCCCTTGATCTCCTCGGCGTACGAGGGCGACACAGCGACGATGCGGTCCGCCCACTGGATGCCCGCCTTCAGGAGGCAGAGATCGCCCCAGGCCTCGAGCGCGTCGGCGTGAAAGAGCTCCGCCGGCAGGCCGGTGTCGGCCATCGCCTCCGGCGCCACGCGTCCCTGGTAGGCGTTGTTGTGCACGACGAGGGCGGTGCCGATGCCGCGGTTTTGTCCCCGGTCGAGCGAGACGCGCAGCGCCGCGAGCGAGAGCGCCGCGTGCCAGTCGTGGGCGACGAGGACGTCGGGCCGCTCGGACTCGGCGAGATAGGCAGAGGCGCGGGAGAAGGCGATGAAGCGCAGCGGATCGTCGGCGTAGTCGTACAGCGCCGGCCGATCGAAGAGCGCGGGCGCGTCGAAGAGCGTCACGCGCACGTTCGGCGCGATCTCCCCCGAGCGCCAGCGGCCGTCGACGGCGCCTCCCGAGAAGGGCACGCGCACATGTCCCGTGTCGGCGAGCTCGGGGCAGGCGCGCGAATAGCGCGCGCGCGCGTAGCCGGGGATGACGCACTCGACCTTGTGTCCGCGCGCGCCGAGCGCCCGCGCGAGGCCGAGCACCGCCTCCCCGAGGCCACCAGTCTGGGCGAGGGGAGCGAGCTCGCTGCTGGCAAAGAGAAGGCGCATGGGGGCGATCTACTTCGCTGCGTCGCGGGCACGGAGCGCGAAATCTGCGGCGCCGGGAGCGCGACGGCGCTCAGGGTCCCGGCCGCGGCGGGATGGCGTCGTACTCGTCGACCTGCCCGTAGTCGGCGCGCGTGACCACGACGATGCCGCCGTCGCTCACCGTGAAGCGGCGCCGGTCCGCCTCGGGGTCCACGCCGATGCGCTCGCCCTCGGGGATCTTCACGCCCTTGTCGACGATGCAGCGGCGCAGCTGCACGTGGCGGCCGACGTTTACGTAGGGGAACAACACGCACTCGGAGACGTCGGAGTAGCTGTTCACGCGGCAGTTCTCGAACACGACGCTCTTGTCGAGGTGACCGCCCGAGACGATGGTGCCGGCGCCGACGATGGAGTCGGTGGCGCTGCCGATGCGCTGATCGTTCGGCAGGTTGAAGACGAACTTCGCCGGTCCGCTCGCGACCGGCACGCCGCGGATGGGCCAGCGGCTGTTGTAGAGATCGAGGCGCGGCTGCACGCTGACGAGGTCCATGTTGGCCTCGAAGTAGCTGTCGAGCGTGCCCACGTCGCGCCAGTAGCCGCGCGCGTGCTCGCTCTCGCCGGGGCATAGCTGCGTCGAGAAGTCGTAGGCGAACACCTTCAGCCGCTCGTGCGCGGTGGCGAGGATGTCCTTGCCGAAGTCGTGGCCGGACTCGGTCTCGGCGTCGCGACGCAGCTCGTCGATGAGCACCTTGGCCTTGAAGATGTAGTTGCCCATGCTGACGAGCGTGCGCGTGTCGTCGCCCGGCATGCCCGGCGGGTCTTTGGGCTTCTCGAGGAACCCCGTCATGCGGCCGCTGTCGTCGACGGCGACGCAGCCGAAGGAGCTCGCCTCCGCGCGCGGCGCCGTGGTGGTGGCGATGGTGACGTCGGCGCCCGTCTCGCGATGGAACTGCAGCATCAGGCCGACGTCCATCTTGTAGACGTGATCGGCGCCGAAGATGACGACGTCCTCCGGCTGCACGTCGCGCAAGAGATCGAGGTTCTGCCAGATGGCGTCGGCGGTGCCGCGGAACCAGCTCTTGCCGAGGTTCATGGCCGCAGGCACGGGCTCGACGAACTGGTCGAGGTTCAAAGTGGCGAGCGACCAGGCGCGCGTCAGGTGCTTCACGAGCGAGGTGGCGCGGTACTGCGTCAGCACCTTGATGCGCAGAAAGCCGCTGTTGACGAGGTTCGAGAGCGCGAAGTCCACCAGCCGGTAGCGTCCGCCGAAGTAGACCGCCGGCTTCGAGCGCTCGACGGTGAGCGGGTACAGCCGCCTGCCCTCGCCACCCGCGAGCACCAGCGTCAGACAACGCCGCATGTCGTCTCTCCTTCGTCGTAGGCAACGTGACAGCCTTGTGCGGGCTGTAGTCGCGTTCTACCAGGGCGAGGTACGAAAGACCCGAAACTGGCCAACGGGAGCTCCCTGCCAACGAGGACCGCATGCAAACGCTCGACCTCTTCCTCGACGGTGCGTTCGTTGCAGGCTCGAAGCAGCAGCGCTTCGACGACGTGAACCCGGCGACCGGCGAGGTGGTCGCGGCGGTGGCCGAGGCCAGCCGCGACGACGTCGATAGAGCCGTGCAGGCCGCACGACGAGCCCTGCGCGGCGATTGGGGCCGCTCGTCTCCCGCGCAGCGCGCCGCGCTGCTCGAGCGCGTGGCGAGGCGCATCGACGAGCGCGCCGAGGACTTCCTGGCCGCCGAGATCAAAGACACCGGCAAGCCCCGCTCGCTCGCCGAGAGCGTCGACATCCCGCGCGGCGCCGCGAACTTCCGCATCTTCGCCGAGCTGCTGCGCGCGCACGCCAACGAGTCCTTCGAGCAGTCCACCGACGACGGCAAGGGCGCCCTCCACTATGTGCTGCGCCGCCCGCTCGGCGTGGTCGGCGTCATCTGTCCGTGGAACCTGCCGCTCCTGCTCATGACCTGGAAGGTCGCGCCCGCCCTCGCCGCCGGCAACACCGTCGTCGTGAAACCCTCCGAGGAGACGCCCTGGACGGCGACCTTGCTCGGCGAGGTCATGAACGAGGTGGGCGTGCCCGCCGGCGTCTACAACGTCGTGCACGGCTTCGGGCCGTCCTCCGCGGGAGAGCACCTCGTCACGCACCCGGACGTCGCCGCCATCACCTTCACGGGCGAGAGCCGCACCGGACAGACCATCATGAAGGCGGCCGCGCCATGGGTGAAGCCGCTCTCGTTCGAGCTCGGCGGCAAGAACCCGGCGCTCCTGTTCGCTGACTGTGACGTCGAGGCTGCCGTGCAGGGCACCTTGCGCTCGGTGTTCATGAACACGGGGCAGGTCTGCCTCTGCTCCGAGCGCGTCTACGTCGAGCGGAAGATCTACGACGAGGTCGTCGACCGTCTCGCGCGCGGCGCCCGCGAGCTCGTGGTCGGCGATCCGTGGCAGGAGCGCACGACGACCGGGCCGCTCATCTCCGCGCAGCATCGCGAGAAGGTGCTCGGCTACTACGAGCGCGCGCGAGAAGAGGGCGCCCACGTCGTCACCGGCGGCGGCGTACCGAGCCTGTCGGGCGAGAGCGCGAAGGGCTACTTCGTCGAGCCGACCATCTGGACCGGGCTCAAAGAGGACGCGCGCTGCGTGAAGGAGGAGATCTTCGGGCCCGTCTGTCACGTGACGCCCTTCGACGACGAGGAGGAGGCGCTGCGCATGGCGAACGACACCGAGTACGGCCTGTGCGCGGCCGTGTGGACCGAGAGCCTGCGGCGCGCCCACCGCGTCAGCGCCGCGCTCGAGGTCGGCCTCGTGTGGGTGAACACCTGGTACCTGCGCGACCTGCGCACGCCCTTCGGCGGCGTGAAGATGAGCGGCGTCGGGCGCGAGGGCGGCCGCTGGTCGCTCGACTTCTACAGCGAGACCAAGAACATCACCGTGAAGCTATAACGCGGAGCTCCCATGCCCACGACGCCCGTCATCCTCGACGACAGAGCGCAGGCGCTCGCCCACTACCCGCACGCGCGCCGCGTGGGTGATCTGCTGTTCGTGTCCGGCGTGTCCTCGCGGCGCTTCGACAACACGCACGTCGGCGCGACCGTGCACGACGACGGCAGCGTCACCAAGGACGTGCGCCTGCAGACCGAGGCGGTGATCGAGAACATCCGCGCCATCCTAGAGGCCGCGGGCGGCGACCTCGACAACCTCGTCGACATCACCACCTTCCTCGTCGATATGCAGGACTTCGCCGGCTACAACGAGGTCTATAACCGCTACTTCGAGCGGCACAGCGGACCGACGCGCACGACCGTGGCGGTCAAAGAGCTGCCGCACCCAAACCTCCTCATCGAGATGAAAGCGATCGCCGCCTTATGAGCCTCTCCGCCAGCGAGCTCGACGCCCTCGCCACGCAGCTCAGCCGCGCCTACGAGACGCGCACCCCCTGCCCGCCGCTCAGCGAGCTCGTGCCCGAGCTCGACGTGGACGACGCCTATCGCATCCAGGCCGTGAACCTCGAGCAGCGCCTCGAGCGCGGGTTGCTCGGCGAGCCGACGCGCCAGGTGGGTCACAAGATCGGCATCACCTCGAAGGCCGTGCAGGACTGGCTCAAGGTCACGCAGCCCGACTTCGGCGGCCTGCTCTCGGACATGGTCGTCGCCGACGGCGGCGTGTGTGACACCTCGCTGCTCTTGCAGCCGCGCATCGAGGGAGAGATCGCCTTCGTGCTGGCGGACGACCTCGAGGGCCCGGGGCTCACGGCGGCCGACGTGCTGCGCGCCACCGACTTCCTGTTGCCCGCGCTCGAGATCATCGACTCGCGCATCGCCGACTGGAAGATCACCTACCCCGACACCATCGCCGACAACGCCTCGAGCGGCCTGTTCGTGCTCGGCTCCGTGCCGCTCAGCCCGCGCGGCGTCGACCTCGAGCTCTGCGGCATGGCGCTGTGCAAAAATGGCGTCGTGTCGTCGACAGGCGTCGGCGCCGCTTGCCTCGATCACCCCGTGAACGCGGTGGTGTGGCTGGCGAACAAGCTGGCGGAGCTCGGCGAAGGGCTGCGCGCGGGCAGCGTCGTGCTGTCGGGGGCGCTCGGTCCGGTGCTGCCGGTCGCGAAGGGCGACGTCTTCGATCTCGACATCGCGCGCCTCGGGCGCTGCTCCGTGCGCTTCGGCTGACGCCCGGCGCGAGCGCTCACAGCCGCTTCTTCATCATGCGGTGCGGGATGCCGGCGTCGTCGAAGACCTCGCCATGGGCTTCGTACCCGAGCCGCTGGTAGAACGGCAGCGCGCTCAGCTGTGCGCCGAGGATCAGCTCGCGAGCGCCGCGCGCGCGCGCCTCGTCCTCGAGGGCGAGCATGAGGGCGCGGCCGACGCCTTGGCCGCGCGCGCTCTTCCGCACGGCCACGCGTTGTGCCTTCGCCCGCCCGTCGGGGATCGGGAGCAAGCGGGCGGTGCCGAGGGCCTCGTCGAGCGGAGCGCCCGCGCCCGGGAGCGCCAGGAGGTGGACACAGGCGGGATCGAGCTCGTCGATCTCCTCGTGCTCGGGCACTCCTTGCTCGTCGATGAAGACCTCGCGGCGCAGGCGCAGGCAGGCCTCGAGCTCGGCCGGCGTCGTCGTGATGAAAACAGAGCAGGTCAGAAGCTCACTCCCGCGGGAAGGGGCGGTAGGATACTCCGCGGTGATGTTGCCCGTGTCGCTCCTGCTCCTCGGCGCTCTCGCGAGCCCGGCTCCCGACGTGGCGCGGGAGCCGCGGCGCATCGACGTGAAGGCGTTCGAGTGGACGGTGGCCCAAGGCGACCTCGTGCTCGGCGAGACCCGCGAGGTGCGGATCTCGTTGACCGCGACGCTGCCGGACGGCGCGCCCTTCGACGTGGCGCCGCCGATCCTGCGCGCGTCGACGGGCAAGCTCTCAGCCCCCGAGCGGGTGGCGCCCGGGAAGTGGTCGCTGACCTTCACGCCCCCGAAGGAGCGCTTTCCGCACGTCGCCATCCTGAGCGCGCAGGTCGACCAGGCGGAGAAGTCGACGGTGGGCTTCTTCCCCTTGCCGCTGTGGGGCAAAGGCCGCCTCGAGGTGAAGACCAAGCCGGACAGCGAGGTGGTCGTCTACATCGGCAACCGCGCCTTCGGCCCCGTGAGCGCCGACAAGAACGGCAGCGCCTACGTCGACATCCTCGCGCCGCCCGGCCCCGAGCGCGCGGTGGCGCGCAGCGTCGATCCGGTCGGCAACGAGTCCCAGAAGACGGTGGACCTCGGTGTGCCGCCGTTCAACCGCCTCGCGCTCGTGAAGATCGACGAGGTGGCGGCCGCCGACGGCACGGGCGAGGCGCAGCTGCTCGCCTTCGCCGTCGACAAGAAGGGCGCCCCCTTGTTCGACGCGCCGCTCGAGGTGAGCGCGAGCGTCGGCGGCTTCGCGGGCGACCCGCTCGGCATCGCGCCCGGCGTCTATCGCCTCCGCTTCCGCCCGGGTCAGACGGCGACCGGGCAGGCTCGGGTCGACGCCGTGCTCGAGGGCTCGGCGGCGTCCAAGGCGAGCGCCGCGGTGCGCTTGCTCTCGGGGCCGGCCGTGAGCGTCGAGCTCGTCCCCTCGGCGACGACGGTGAAGGCGGACGGGGACACGAACGTCGTCGTCACCACGCGCTTGTTCGATCAGGCCGGTAACCCCGTGCCGCGCGAGGCCGGCCGCGTCGACGTCAGCGCCGGCCGCATCGCCAAGCTCACGCCCGCGGCCGACGACGCCCTGCTCGTGCAGTGGGTGTTGCCGACGCGCATCGGCGCACAGCCGCCGCGCCTGACCGCGCGCAGCACGACGGGGGAGGTGCTCGGTAGCGTCGAGGTGGCGGTCGAGCCCGGCGCGGTGGCGCGCCTCGGCTTCGAGAAGGTGCAGCCCGTGCTCGCCGACGGGCAGTCCTCGACGCTGGTGGTCGCGCGCGTGACGGACGCGGCCGGCAACCCGCTCGTGCCCACGAACCTGACGCTCTCGACGACGGCGGGGCAGATCATAGGCCCCTCCCCCGACGGAGACCGCCTGGTGGCGCAGCTCATCCCCGAGGTCTCGGACCAGGGGGGCATCGCCACCATCACGGGCAGCGTCGGAGCGGTCAGCGCCGAGACCAGCGTGCGCGTGCTGCCGCGCCCGCGCGCGCGCCTGCTCGTCGGTGCCGGCCTCGGCTCGAGCTGGAACTACGGCTCGCTCGTCTCCTTCGGCCCGGACCTCTCATTCCTCGTGCGCCTGCCCGGCCTCGGCGGCAGCGGGCACGCGGGCTTCAGCCTCGGCTACCTCGTGTCGCTGCCGAGCGAGACCACCGCTCCGAGCGGCAAGGTGCTGACGCGCCAGCACAGCGCCGTCCCGCTCCACCTCGAGGCCGGCTGGCGACCGCTGCTCACGACGAGCCTCTCCGCCCACCTCGGCGGCGCGCTCGGCGTCGTCGTCAGCGACCTCTCGCTCGCGGACGCGCGCTCCACCACGCCCCAGCGCACGGTGACGCCGGCGCTCAGCGCACAGGCGGTCGCGGGCATCGCCTACCGCATCGGGCCGGGCCTCCTCGAGGCGGACCTGCGCGCCGGCTGGGCCCAGCCCTTCAGCGACGTGGCGGCAGGCCCGCCCGTGGGCGTCGGCGTCGTGTTGGCGTATCGCTTCGGCATCTGATGCGTCCCACTACGACCGTTTCGGAAGCGTGAAAGCGAGACCGAGCGGGACCAACAGCAACAGCGCGCACGCGAAGTAGGGCGTCGCCGAGCCGTAGCGCCAGTACAGCGACGCGGCCAACAGCGGCGCCAGCGCACGCGCCAGAGAGCCGAGGGAGCGAAAGGCGCCGAGCACCTCGCCCTGGCGCTCGCGCGGCGCGTAGAGCGAGACGAGCGCGGTCAGCGACGGCGTCGCGAGCGAGCTGCCGACGCCGAGGAAGAACAGGCCCGCGTACAAGAGCGCCTCGCGCTGCGCGAGCCCGATGAGGACGAGGCCGGGCACGATGAGCCCGATGCCGACGAGGGCGAGGCGCTTCTCGCCGAAGCGTGGCGCGAGCTGGCGCACGACGCCGCCCTGCACGACGACGGCGATGAGTCCGACGAACACGAACATCATCGCGTTCGCGAGCGAGGTGTAGTCGAAGCGATCGTGCGCGAGGAAGGTGAGCGTGAACTCCATGCCGGCGAAGGCGGTGATGAACACGAAGTACACGAGGTTCGTCCGGTTCACGCCCGGCACGTCGGTGGGCGCGAACAGGCGCGCGGGGTTCAGCGAGCGCTGCACCGTGCGCTCGCTCGAGCGCTTCGTCTCGGGGAGCTTGCGCCACACCCAGAGGAAATTCAGCGCGCTCAGCACGAACGCGCCGAGGGCCGCGCCCGAGAACGGGTTGATGCCGGGCAGCGACGGCAGCAGCAGATCGATGCGCACGAGCGAGAGCACGCCGCCGAGCGTGGGCCCGAGGATGAAACCGACGCCGAAGGCGGCGCCGATCATGCCCATGCCCTTGGCGCGGCTCCGCTCGTCCGTGACGTCGGCGACGGCCGCGGTGGCGACCGAGAGGTTGCCGGCCATGAGGCCGCCGAGCACGCGCGCGAGCACGAGCAGGGTGAAGCTGCCGGCGAAGAACCACAGCGCGTACGAGAGCGTGACGCCGGCGACGGTGACGAGCAGGACCGGCCGCCGCCCGACGCGATCGGACAGCCCTCCCCACAGCGGCGCGGCGATGAACTGCAGCAGGCTGTAGAGCGAGCCGACGACGCCGCCGAACAGCACGACGGTGTAGTAGTCGGCCTGCTCGCCCGCGGGCGCGAAGGCGCGCAGCGTCTCGAGCAAGCTGCCGAGCAGCCCCGTGTTGCCCTCGCTGCCGAGGTAGTGCTCGAGCAGCGCGGGGAAGAGCGGGAAGATGAGGGAGAAGCCGACGAGGTCGAGGAAGACGATGAGCAGGATGACGGCGAGCCCGCCGCCTCTCGCGCGCTCGCCTCCGTCGCTGCCTGCGTCGTTGCTGGGCGCCGGTTCGTTCACGCTCTCGCTCCTTATGGTTCGTCTCGCGGGCGGAACCCTACCGTAGACGCCGGTGACCGTAACAGGCGGGTCCTCACTTGCGAGGCACCCGTCGTCGTATGAGGGTCCGGTCTTTAGCGTCCCCCGCGAGGGGTAGGCCGGAGGTCTGACGAGATGGAGCGAAAGCGATCCGCCGAGCTGTTCGAGCGCGCCGGCCGTCACCTCGTGGGCGGCGTGAATTCTCCCGTGCGCGCCTTCCGTGGCGTCGGCGGCAAGCCGCTCTTCCTGGAGCACGCCGAGGGCGCCTACGTCACCGACGTCGATGGCAACGACTACATCGACTACGTGCTCTCGTGGGGCCCGCTCATCCTCGGCCACGCGCACAATGACGTCGTCAGGGCCATCGCGCAGCAGGCCTCGCAAGGCACCAGCTTCGGCGCCCCTTGCGAGCTCGAGATCGAGCTCGCGGAGCTCGTGGTGAAGGCCGTGCCCTCCATCGAGAAGATCCGCTTCGTCTCGTCGGGCACCGAGGCGACCATGAGCGCGTTGCGCCTCGCGCGCGGCGCCACCGGCAGGGACGGCATCGTCAAGTGCGAGGGCTGCTACCACGGGCACGCCGACAGCCTGCTCGTGAAGGCCGGCAGCGGCGTCAGCACGCTCGGCCTGCCGGACTCCCCCGGCGTGCCGCAGGACCTCGCGAAGCACACATTCAACGTGCCCTTCAACGACGCGGACGCGCTCGAGCGGCTGCTCACGGAGGCCAAGGGACAGCTCGCCTGCGTCATCCTCGAGCCCGTCGCCGGCAACATGGGCTGCGTGCCGCCGCTACCGGGATACCTCGAGCGCGTGCGCGAGCTCTGCACCGCGCACGGCGTGCTGCTGATCTTCGACGAGGTGATGACGGGCTTCCGCGTCGCGCTCGGCGGCGCACAGCAGCATTACGGCGTCACGCCCGACATCACCTGCTTCGGCAAGGTCATCGGCGGCGGCCTCCCCGTCGGGGCCTTCGGCGCCTCGCGCGATCTGATGGCGAAGCTCGCGCCCGAGGGCTCCATCTACCAGGCGGGCACGCTCAGCGGGAACCCGCTCGCCATGGCCGCCGGCATCGCGACGCTGAAGCCGCTCTTCGTGAGTGGCGTGTACGAGCAATTGACGACGACGGCGGAGCGCGTGTCCGAGGGCATGGCCGACGCCGCGCGCGAGGCGGGCATCGACGCCGTCGCCACGCACGCCGGCAGCATGTTCTCGGTGTTCCTGAAGAAGGAGGTGCCGCGCGACTTCGTCACCGTCAAGGAGGCGGACGCCAAGACCTTCGGCCGCTTCTTCTGGGAGATGCTCGACCGCGGCGTGTACCTCGCGCCGAGCGCCTTCGAGTCGGGCTTCGTGTCGCTCGCGCACGGCGAGCGCGAGATCACGCGCACCGTCGACGCCGCCAAGGAAGCGTTCCGCGCGGCCAAGGCGAGCGCGTGATGCCGTCGCCTCGTCGTCGAGCGGCGGCCGCGCTCGCGGTGGGGCTCGCGGGCGTGCTCGTCGCCGTCGTGCTGCTGCGCCAGCAGCCGGACGACGTGGTCACGCTCGAGCAGGCGAACGCGGCGACCGAGGCACCGGCACAGAAGCTCGTGCTCGCTCCTCCGCCGAGGACCGCGGAGGACGCAAGACGGGCGGCCGCAAAGCGCGAGCCCCTCGCCGCTGCGGAGGGCACGAAGGCCACGGCTCCGTCTGGCGATGTCAGCGCGTCGTCGAATCACGACGTCGAGGAGAGAGAGTCCGCCGCCGCCACCGATCGAGCCACGACAGAAGGCGCGCCCGTCGACGCTCCGCCGGAGGCGAAGCGGCCCACGGGCAGCGTCGACCGCCAGGCGATCAAGGACGCCATGACGCGCATGAAGCCGCTCATCCGCGCCTGCTACGAACAGGGCCTCAAGCACGACCCCTCGCTCGCCGGCCGCGTCGTCGTCGAGTTCGAGATCAGCGGCGAAGAGGGCAAAGGCGTCGTCAAGCAGGGCAGCGTCGTCGAGAGCGAGGCCGCGTCGCCCTTCTTCGAGGCCTGTGTGCTGCAGAAGGTGTCCGGCCTCGACGCGCCCGCGCCCGAAGGCGGCGGGGTCGTCAAGGTGCGCTATCCGTTCCTGTTCGATCCCGGCGGCGGCTTTGGGGGAGAGCCTCCCGCCAGCAACGACAACGAGACCCCATGACGCGCGCGCTCTACCTCGACTGCTACAGCGGCATCAGCGGCAATATGTTCTTCGGCGCCATGCTGCAGCTCGGCCTCGACGAAGCGGCCTGGCGCGCCGTGCTCGCTCGGCTGCCCATCGAGGGCATCGAGGTCGTGGTCGAGAGCGTGGACAAGCGCGGCGTGCGGGCGCTGCACGGCGAGGTGCGCCACCCCGAGCAGCACGCGCACCGCCACCTCAGCGACGTGCTCGAGGTGCTGAAGCGCGCGCAGCTCGAGGACGCCGTGTTCACGCGCGCCGAGCGCATCTTCGCGCGCCTCGCCGAAGCGGAGGCGGAGGTGCACGGCAGCAGCATCGACGAAGTGCACTTTCACGAGGTGGGCGCCATCGACGCCATCGTCGATGTGCTGAGCGCCGCCTGGTTCCTCGAGGCGGCCAAGGTCGAGCGCGTGCTGTGCTCGCCGGTGCGCACGGGCTTCGGCCTCGTGAAGTGCGAGCACGGCCTCATGCCGGTACCCGCCCCCGCCACGGCGCTGCTCCTCCGCGGGGTGCCGAGCTACGCCGGTGACGTCGAGGGAGAGCTCTGCACGCCGACGGGGGCGGCCATCCTGGCGGCCAGCGTCGACGAGTACGGCCGCCAGCCGCCCATGGTCATCGAGCGCGTCGGTTGGGGCGCCGGCACGCGCGACGCGCCCTTTCCGAACTGCCTGCGCGCGCTGCTCGGCACCCTCGAGCGCACGAGCGGCTCGCGCGCGGGGAACGGACGCGTCGACGAGGTCTTGCTCGAGGTTGAGGCCCACGTCGACGACATGACCGGCGAGGACCTCGGCTTCCTCGTCGAAGAGCTCCTGCAGGGGCCGGCCGTGGACGCGCTCGTGATCCCCGCGGTCGGCAAGAAGAGCCGCCCGGCGCACGTGGTCCGGGCCCTCGCGCTTCCAGAAGACGAAGGCCGGCTGCTCGACGTCCTGTTCGCTCGCTCGAGCACGCTCGGCGCGCGCGTTCGCCTCGATCGGCGCGTCAGGCTCGTTCGTGACGACGTGGTCGTGCGCACGTCCGCGGGCCCCGTCCGCGCCAAGCGCACGGCGGACGGTCGGCTGCGGCCCGAGCATGACGACCTCGCGAGGCTGGCGCGAGACAGCGGCCGCTCGCTGGCGGAGCTGCGGGCCGAGGCCCAGCGCGGCGAACCAGACGGACCGGCCTGACGGGTCTTGCGGCCGGCCAAAGGTCTGTCACGCTCGGGGGATGAAGAAGCATCACCTGGCGTTCCCCTTCGCGGCTCTCCTCTTCCTCCTCGGCTGTCCCAACGTGGACACCGGCAGCAGCACCGACGACGGCGGCGTTGAAGTGCTCGACAGCGGCACGGGCGGCGAAGGCGAAGGCGAAGGTGAGGGAGAAGGCGAGGGTGAAGGCGAAGGTGAGGGTGAGGGCGAAGGCGAGGGCGAGGGCGAGGGCGAAGGCGAGACCGACGGCGGCATCCAGCTTCCTGACGCCGGCTTCGCCGAATACGCGGGCCTCGCGGAGACAGGCGTTCTCTGCGGCGATCCGCTCAGCGCCTGCGATCAGGGCGTCGCTTGTTGCGCCGTGTTCGACATCACCTCATTGAGCTTGGCAGGCACGTGTTCCGCGAACGGCGACGCCACCTGTGACGAGGGGTATCAGATCGCTTGCGACGGCAACGAGGACTGCAACGCGGGCGGCGGTGAGGTGTGTTGCGTCGCCGCGATTCAGCAGGCGATTAGCGGTGGCGACCTGAGGAGCGAGTGCGTGCCTGCGGCCGAGTGTGTCGATCAGCCAGCACCGGACGAGGAGAGCCGTGACCAGGCGTGCATCAACAGCGACGAGTGCCCGGGCGCTGAGCTGTGCTGTGGCATCGACTCCCCGGTTGCGTTGCCCATCGACATCGGCGTCTGCGCACCCGCATGTGAGTGACGACGCTCCAACACGCTGATGTCATCAGAACGGCGGGCCATCGAGCCCGCCGTTCTCTTGCCGGGCGTCCCATTTGCGCGCGTGAGCCCGTCTGTCACTATGGAGCCATGACGAAACACCTGCCCTTCCCCCTCATTGCCCTTGTGCTCCTCGTCGTCGGTTGCCCGTCCATGCCTCCCGGCGTCCCCGACACGGACGGCGGCACCGTCGGCGTCGCTGACGCTGGTGGTGAGGGTGAGGGTGAAGGTGAGGGCGAAGGCGAAGGTGAGGGTGAGGGTGAGGGCGAGGGTGAGGGCGAAGGCGAAGGCGAGCTCGACGCGGGCGTAGACGCCGGTGACGACGTCGACGCCGGTGACGACGTTGACGCCGGTGATGACGTTGACGCCGGTGATGACATCGACGCTGGCGGCGAAGGGGAAGGCGAGGGAGAAGGGGAAGGCGAAGGCGAAGGCGAAGGCGAAGGTGAAGGAGAGGGCGAAGGCGAAGGCGAAGGAGAAGGCGAGGGAGAGGGAGAGGGAGAGGGCGAAGGTGAAGGAGAAGGCGAGGGAGAGGGAGAGGGAGAGGGAGAGGGAGAGGGAGAGGGCGAAGGAGAAGGCGATTACGACGGCACCGCGGAGACCGGCGTGCGCTGCGGTGACACGCTCGATCCCTGCGCTCCCGGAGCCGCCTGCTGCGTCAACATCGTCTTCCAGCCCTTCGGCCTGTCGGGCACCTGCTCCGCGACGACGGATGGCGAGTGCGCCAGCGGCTACACGGTCGGCTGCGACGGCAACGAGGACTGCCCCACGAGCGGCGAGGTCTGCTGCGTGATGGGGATTGAACAGGCGGGCGCAAACCCGACGAGCGTACGCGGCGAGTGCCTGCCGGCGGGCGAGTGTGCCGACGTCACCACGCCCGCCCCGCAGAGCCGCGACCAGGCCTGCGTCAACACAGCGGAGTGCCCCGGCAGCGAGGTCTGCTGCGGCATGGACGTCGGCTTCGCGCTGCCCATCGACATGGGCGTGTGTCAGCCGCTCTGCCAGTAGAGCGGCACGTTCAGCCGCTGTAGCGCGCCACCGCGGGGGGCGTCGCCATCGGTTGGCTGGCGATGCTGGCGACCGGGAGCGTGAAACAGAACACGGCTCCCGGCCCCCCCGACGGTGGCTCGAGCCAGAGCTGTCCGCCGTGCGCCTCGACGATGCCGCGCGCGATGGAGAGGCCGAGGCCGGCTCCGTCGCGCTGCCCGTCCGCTCCCTTGTAGAAGCGCTCGAACAGGTGTGGCGCCTCGGCCTCCGGCACGCCCGGTCCCTCGTCGCTGACCGAGAAGCGCACCCCGGCGCTGGCCTGCTCGACGAGGATGGAGAGCTTGCCGCCGGCGGGGCTCTGGCGCGCGGCGTTCCGCAAGAGATTGCAGAGCACCTGCTGCACGCGATCGCCATCGACGTCGACGTCCGGCAGCGCGGGGTCGACCTTCACTTCGATATAGTGGCGAGCGTCGATACAAGCGTTGGCCACCGCGAACGCCTCGCGCGCCAGCTCCCCGGGGTCGAGCGGCTGGCGCTGCAGCGTCAGGGTGCCGCGCTCGATGGCGGCGTCGTCGAGCAGATCGCCGATGAGCCGGTTCATGCGCGAGACGGCGCGCTTGATGTGCTGCTCGCAGCGCGCGCGCTCCGTCGGCTGCTCGCTCATGGCCATCAGCGCCGCCGCCTGCGTGATCACGTTCAGCGGGTTGCGCAGATCGTGGGAGACGACGGCGAGCAGATCCTCGCGCTGCTGGACGGCCTGCTCGCGCTCCTCGAACAAGCGCGTGCTCTCGAGCGCGACCGCGGCCCAGGGGGCGATGCCCGCCGCGATGAGCGAGTCCCGCTCTGCCAGCGTCGCGCGCCGCCGCTCGAAGGCACAGCGCAGCGCGCGCACGAGCGTCCCTCCGCTCCCCTGCGTCGTCGAGAGAGAGTCATCCGCCCCGGCGCGCAGCGCCTCGATCTCGCTCCCCCCGTCGGAGCAGGCGCCGAGCAGCACGAGGGCCGCGTCGTGCGTGGCCTGCCGCAGCGTCCGCAGCGTGGCGTGAGGGCGCGGCGAGGTGCTCCCCGTGGCAGAGAGCGCGGCGTCGAGCAGCACCACGTCGACCGGACGCTGCAACGCAAGGAGCGCCTCACCGAGCGTGTGGACCCAGTGGAGCTCGGCCTGTAGGTCGTCGGCGGCGGCCAGTTGATCGCGAAGGAGCCGCGCGGCGGGCACGTCCTCCGCGACGAGCAGAATGCGCATGCTCGTTCCCCTCGTGAGAGTCGCTCTTCGGTGTGCCTACGCGCGTGTGCCGCGCCCGCGATCCGATGTAACGCAATCGAGCAGCGACGACACAGCGCAATGATTACGGACGCACCGATGGGCGCCGCGCGCCGCCGCCGACGACGCTGCGCTCAAGCGGCCGGCGTCCTCGTGCGCACGGTGCGGTGCTCGATGGGGTTCTCGAACTCCTGCCCCTGGAACACGCGCTTCACGAAGATGCCGGGCAGGTGCACGTCGTCCGGATCGAGCGCACCCACCTCGACGATCTCCTCCACCTCGGCGACGGTGACGCGCGCGGCCATGGCCATGAGCGGCGAGAAGTTGCGGCTCGTCCGGTAG
>CAYLZW010000026.1:0-34418 GCA_964388085.1 uncultured Myxococcales bacterium
CTGCGGCAAGTCGACGCTCGGGCGCACGCTCTTGCGCCTGTACGACCCCACGAGCGGCTCCATTCACTTCCGCGGCAAGGACATCACCGGCCTGTCGTCGTCGGGCATGCGCCCGCTGCGGCGCGAGATGCAGATCATCTTCCAGGACCCCTTCGCGTCGCTGAACCCGCGCATGACGGTGGGCAACATCATCGGCGAGGCCCTCGCGGTGCACGAGCTGGCCGCGGGCGCCGAGCGGGAGAAGCGCGTGCGCGACATGCTCGACACCGTGGGGCTCCGTCCGGAGGCGCTGCATCGCTACCCGCACGAGTTCTCCGGCGGACAGCGCCAGCGCATCGGCATCGCGCGCGCGCTCGCGGTCGATCCGTCCTTCATCGTCTGCGACGAGCCCATCAGCGCGCTCGACGTCAGCATCCAGGCGCAGATCGTGAACCTGCTCCAGGACCTGCAGCACAAGCTCGGGCTCACCTATCTGTTCATCGCGCACGACCTCACCGTCGTCGAGCACATCTCCACGCGCGTGGCCGTCATGTACCTCGGCTCGCTCGCCGAGGTCGCTCCCTCGGCGCAGCTCTACAAAGAGCCGCTGCACCCGTACACGCGCGCGCTCTTGTCGGCGGTGCCCGTGCCCGAGCCGACCCGCAAGCGTGATCGCATCATGCTGACGGGCGAGATCCCGAGCCCGCTCAACCCGCCGTCGGGTTGCAAGTTCCACCCGCGCTGCCCCGACGTCATGGACGTGTGCAAGCGCGAGGTGCCGAAGCTCGTGCAGATCGGCAAGTCCCGCGTGGCCTGTCATCTGTACAAGGCGGACGCCTGAAAAGGGACGGGGGGAAAGGCTTCGCCTCTCCCCCCGCTCGCAGCCCGCTTCGCGGTCTGCTCAACTCCCCCTCACTGCGGGCTGCCGCCCGCAACGCCCGCCTGTTCCGTCGGTGCCCGCGGTCCCTCAGCCCCTCGACATATTTCGAGCACAGCCGAAACCGCCCTTCTCCCACGGGAGAAGGGCCGATCATTGATCACATCTCGCTGGTTCGGCTCTCAGTCATCACTCCTCATCATCGTGCATCGCTAACTCGGCGCTCGACGGGCGACAGCCGAGCGTCGATCTAACGATGCTCGATGATGAGGACTGATCACTGAGAGGCGAGGAGCGAAGATGTGATGAATGATCAGCCCACGAGAGAAGGGCCGACCATCGATCACATCTCGGCCGCAAGCATCAGCCCTCGTCCCTCGGCTCTCGATCCTCAGTCCTCATCATCGTGCATCACTGCTCGGCAGGCACCGACTCCACGAGAGTGCTCCTGCGCGATCTCCATCGTGGCGGCGTCCTCGACGCCGTCAAGGGTGAAGCGCGCAAGCGCGCCGGCCACCGCCCTTGCACGCACTTCCACGAGGGGGGCCGCCCTTGACTGCGCCTCCGGGCGCCGCCCTGGGGAGTCCGTTCGCTGAGCGGTTCGGCGAACGGGAGGTAGCAAGCATGTGGTTCAACGAGACTGAGATTTACAAGAAGTCACTCGAGCTGACCGAGGTCGTGCGCGAGGCAACGAGCCCGATGCCCGTCGGGTACGCGTTCTTGCGCGACCAGCTCGTCGAGGTGATGGGCGGGCTCGACGTGGGGGTGGCGCTGGGCGTCGTTCGTCCGACGGTGCGTGACCAGGGGGCCGAGCGGGCGGGGCATGTCGCGAGCATGCTGCGGCGCTTCAAGTAGGGGCGATGTGTCGGCGCTCGGCGGGTTCGCCCGTCGAGCGTCGATCTAACGATGCTCGATGATGAGGACTGATCACTGAGATGCGAGGGAACGAGGTATGATGAATGGTCAGCCCGCGGGAAGATGGCAATGCAGTTAACGCGCGCGCCTCGCCGACCCACTCGACGGCGATCGTGGGCAAACCTCAGCGGACAATGGCGTTCTGATGACCAGAACCGGCGCAGTTGACGCCGCCATCGAACACCTGGGGAAATACGTGGGGAGGACTAAATCCTGCCGTGAGACAGAGCTACGCCTTTGCGCTGGGATATGGTCAGGTCTCTGCGACGTACGTGCGCAACTATCTCTGGGAGGGAGCTGCGCTCGTGTAGGCGCAACTCGCCGCTGGTCGGAGGACAACCTTGCAGCCGTGCGACCGCATCGCGACATGCTACGGTCGAGGAGTCATGCAGCTGCGCATCGCTCCTGACCCTACGTTGCTCGCGACGCCAGGCGACTTCGGCGCCTGCCTCGATGAGAACGCGGGGGAGTTGCGGGTGCCCGTCGCGGTGGCCAGCTCTCTGCGCGAGCTGGGCCTCACCACCCCCAGGGATTGGTTGTCGTCGCTCCGGGCCTTCCCGGAGTCCTACGCTCTGCTCCTGGGCTGGCCCCTGGCGGATGTGCTTGCAGCCGCCGAGAGGGTGACGGACGCCCTTCAAGGGGTGGTCGACCTCCCGCCGCACCGCGACGGGCCGAGGCGCCGCTACGGTGCTCGCGCGCCGCAGGGATCCCGGCGCCGCGACGGGTAGGCGAGGCCGCATCGGCGCCGCGACGGCGCGCTGACTCCCACCGAGAACCTCTCTCGACTCCCCTAGCGCGAGTGGGGAAGCCCCGAGCGCCGCTGGGGGCGCCCGGAGCCAAGGTGGGGGGGCCCCGAGCGGCCTCGGGGACGCAACTTCTGCAGGTGGGGAGGCCCCGAGCCGCCCTTGGGGGAGCTCCGAGGAGCCCTGGAGGCGCGCGTCACGCCCTCAGGAAGGGCCCCCCTGGGCTCTTCAACCCTCGTCGTCGGCCGGGCTGGAGGCGTCCGGCACTCCACTCGCGGCGCCGGCGCCGGGGTCTCCCACGCGGCTCGGCTTCCGGCCGTAGACGTGGTCGAGCCGATAGCGCGGCTCCCGCACGACGTCACCGGGATAGGCCGCGAGGCCCTGCGCCGACAGGTACATCAGCGCGTCTAGCAGCAAGCGCTCGAAGCGCTCCTGCTCGCGGCCGTCCACGCTGCGCTCGGCGTGCATGAGGCGCGATTTGCGGCGGGCGTCCTTCTGCTGATCGATGAGCGCGCGCGCCTCGACGACGAGGGCGTTCACGCGCGCGGGATCAGGCAGCCGGGATTGAAAATGACCGACATTCTCGAGCACCGTGTCCATCTTCATCATCACGACATTCAGCCGCGTGGTCTTCTTGGTGGCGAGCGAGAACAGCGTGGCCGGCAGGCCGGCGGCCTTGCCGAGCGCGCCGAGCTCCGAGCGAATGTCGAGCAGGCGGACGCGAGCCCCTTCGGCCTTGTCCGTGAGCGCCTTGCCGAGCTCGACGTGACGAGCGCCTTCGGCGGCGAGCGGCGAGAGAGCGTCGTGTAACAGGCGAATGCGTTTGAACAGCCCCTTACTGACGGAGAAGCGGCGGGCCTCGAGGTCCTTCAGGTCGGACTCGGCCTGCAACATCTCCTCGGCGTCCGCGACGAGATCGCCGGTATGGGCCGTCACCTCGGAGAAGCGATCGCCGAGGGCGGCGGCTTCGGCCTTCAGCGACTCGAGGGTGACGTCGTCGTCCATGGAGACATTGGGCAATAGGCTGGGAAACGCGGCTTCGAGCGTTGTCATGGGATCCCCCATTTGGTGTTGATTTGGCGGGATCGATCGGGATCGGATTTGCTGTCAAGGGGGGTCGATTGCATCCGCTCAGCGCAGATTTTGCCGTGGGTCATGGCAGGGTGCTGGCCGCTGGGAACGCGCACGGGGGGGAAGGCTCCGCCTCTCCCCCCGCTCGAAGCCCGCTGCGCGGTCGTCTCGACTCCCCCTCACTGCGGGCTGCCGCCCGCAACGCCCGCCTTATCCGTCGGGTGACTTATGCATCCGCCATCCATCATCCCCTCGATTGCATGAGAGCACATTCCGAAATCGCCCTTCTCCCACGGGAGAAGGGCCGCCGCTTCGTGCCATTTTGTGACGTGCAGGGCGGATTGAGAAGCGCGCGCCACACGTGCTCGAGCGCCCTCTCCACGTGGGAGAGGGCTGATTCCGTGAAATGACGTGACGTCACGTGGGTGAGGATGGCGGGAGCTGACGGACAAGGCGGGCGTAACGGGCGGCAGCCCGCTGTGAGGGGGCGTTGACGAAACCGCCCTGCGGGCTCGGAGCGGGGGAGAGGCGAAGCCTTTCCGCCCCGTACGCGTCGCCAACGGGCGTCAGCACATCGGTCCCGCCCCCCCCCGCCGTTTTAGCAGGGGTCCCAAAGCGACACCCCGCGTCGCGTACGACGACGAGACGCCTTCGCCCGGCCCACGCAAGTCCGGTACGTCCGTGGTAGACCCGCACGTCGCTACGCGGGGTCTGCATGAGCACCATCGAAGCCAGCTACTACCGCGCCGCCCTGACGGCGCTACGCTACGTCGAGGAGCAGAAGCCCACCGGACGCCGCTTCGGCGCGGACGCCGACGCTCGCTGGGCCTTCTTCCGGGGCGATCTCACCACCGCCGACCGCATCGACCTGCTCGTTCGCGACGCCGACGCCCAGTGGCCAGGAGCCTTCGGGGCCCGTGCGGTCTTCGCCAAGCGCGCCGCCGCCGAGGACGAAGCCTTCGGCGCCGACTGGGATCCGCTCGACCCTGTCGACGCAGAGGAGCTCTGGCGAGACGTCGGCAAGGCAAGCCCTCCGGGTAGCTCCAAGGAGTCCTTGGCCCAGACGGCTGGCGCATGGGGCATCCGCCTCACGCCACTCGACGTGGGCAGCATCGGGGCGGCCGAGAAGCTGCTCGTCACAGGGCCCAGCGCCATCGCGGCCACCATCGCGGCCTTCGCCGAAGGTGGCTCTGCGCTCGACTGGGCCGACCAGGTCACCGTGCTCGCGACGCCTCCCGGACATCGGCAGCTCGCTGCCCTCGGCGGTGCGCTCCTGAACGCGGCGAAGCCCTCCGTCATCGTGACCGCCGACGCTGCCACCGGCCTGAAGGGTCACCGGCTCGTGCTCTCCGACGACGCGGACGACGCCGACGCCGCACGAGCGCGCGAGCTCATCGGGGGCTGACCGGATGGCGCTCGCGACCTCCCGCATCGTCATGAACGGAGAGACGCCGTACGCCCACGAGCGCGCGGCGATCAATTTCGTCATCGAGGAGCTGCCCGAAGGCGACCCCTATCACCTGTGGGCGCTCCTCGAGCTGCATGACCCGAGCACCGGACGGCTGCACGAGATCGACCTGCTCGTGCTCGGCTACAACGCGCTCTACCTCGTCGAGGTGAAGTCCGGGCCCGGCCGCTACGAGGGCGACACGCAGGACTGGTACCGCACCGCGCCCGACGATGGGCGCAAGCGCTGGCTCGAGAACCCGTACCGGCTCGCGAACCTCAAGGCGAAGGTGCTGAAGTCGCGGCTGCAGTCCAAGATGAAGGACGGCCGCAATACGCCCTGGATCGAGCCGCTGGTGTTCTTGAGCGCCGAGGACGTGAAGCTCGCGTTCCGCCACCACGGCGACATTGGCGTCGTCACGCGGGACACGCTCCGAAGCGCCGTTCAGCACCACAAGTTCACGGGAGCCGACGAGCGACGAAGGCAGCGGCCCATCTCGAAGCCGGTCGCGCGCGACGTCGCTCAGGCGCTCGCCGCGCTCGGCATCAAGGAGCGCAAGGGCAAGCTGATCGTCGGCAGCTACGAGCTCGGCGAGGCGCTCCAGGACGGGCCCGGCTACCAGGACCGGCCGGCCACGCACCGAGACCACTCGACGTGGACGCGGCGCGCGCGCACGTACCTCGTGCCGCAGCAGACCACCGTCGAGCGGCGGCAGCAGCTCATCCGCGCGGCCGAACGCGAGTCGCAGATCCTCTGGGACCTGCGCGAGCACGCGAACGTGCTCAGCATGTCCGACTACGTGAGCGACGCCGAGCTCGGGCCGACCGTCCTCTTCGACGCCTTCGACGCCGGCGTGCCGCTCGGCGCCTTCTTGCGGCAGAACCCCGAGCTCGACCTGTGGGACCGCGTCGCCATCATCGAGCAGGTGGGCCACGCGCTCGCGTTCTGTCATCGCAAGGGCGTCGTGCACGCGGCGCTGAGCCCGGACGCCGTCCTCGTGCGGCGGCACCCGGAGACGAACGCGATCGAGACGCGCCTCTACAACTTCCAGCTCAGCGCTGCCGAGAAGGTGGAGGCGACCACGCACTGGTCGGCGCTCGCGTCCGAGCCCTGGGCTGTCTACCAGGCGCCCGAGCTGCGCGAAGACCCGACGCAACGCACGGCACTGTCGGACGTGTTCAGCCTCGGCGCGCTCGCCTACCTAGTGTTCACCGGCAGGGCACCAGGAGAGAACGCCGTCGAAGTTGACCGGCGCCTCGCCAAGCAGCGCTGCCTCGATTCGCTCGCGGTCGACGACGCCATGCACCCCGATCTGGTCGAGCTCATCCGCGGCGCGACGGCGTACAGCCCCATCAACCGCTTCGACAGCGCGCAGTTCATCGTCGACCACATGATCGAGACGCTCACGCGGCCCGATCCCGAGGAGCCCGCGGCCGAGACGAGCCCGCTCGAGGTGCGCAAGGAAGAGTGGCTCGGCAATGAGCTGCTCGGCAACGTGCTGATAGTGAAGGACGTCCTCGGCCAGGGCGCCACCGCACGCGCGCTGGAGGTGCTGCGCGACGTCGACAACCGCTACTACGCGCTCAAGGTGTCGCTCTCCCCGGAGCACGACGAGCGGCTCTCGCACGAGGCCGACGCGCTCGAGCGGCTGCGGCACCCGCGCATCGTGCAGCTCGTCGAGCGCTACAGCTTCGCGGGCCGTCCGTGCCTGCTGCTCACGCTCGCGGGCAACATGACGCTGCAGCGACACCTCGCGCTCGAAGGCACCGTCTCCCTCGAGTGGGCGGCGCGTTATGGCGAAGACCTCCTCTCCGCCCTCGAGTACCTCGAGGAGCAGCAGGTCATGCACCGCGACATCAAGCCGGCGAACCTCGGCGTCGGCAGCGTCAGCCGCAAGAGGGCGCACCTGACGCTGTTCGACTTCTCGCTGGCGACCGCTCCCAAGACCGAGCTGCAGGTGGGCACGGCCGCCTATCGCGATCCCTTCCTGCGCGTGCGCGGCGAGTGGGATTACGCCGCCGAGCGCTGGAGCGCCGCCGTCACCCTGCACGAGATGCTGACCGGCGCACGGCCGACCCTCAGCGGAGGAGGCCCGCTCGACGACGACGCGCGTGTCATCGTCGCCACGGAGCAGATCGATCCGTCGGTGCGCGACACGGTGACGCGCTTCTTCGAGCGTGCGCTCGCGCGGGAGACCGAGAACCGCTTCGGCAGCGCCGAGGAGATGCGCAAGGCCTGGCTGGCCGCGTTCGAGTCGCGCGGCGTAGCGGCGCCCGCCGACGAGGTGAGTGAGCCCCCCGACGAGCGGGCGGCGCTCACCGACGCACAGATCGCCGGCATCGCGCGCGACACGCCCATCGAGGCGCTGCCGCTCTCGCCGCGGGCGCGGAACGCGCTCGACCGCGCGGGGTTGCTCAAGGCCGAGGACCTGCTGGGGCTCGCGGACAACCGGCTCTCGGCCATCCGCGGCATCGGCACGCTCGTGGCGAAGGAGATCCTCGAGCTGCGCGATCGCTGGAAGGCCGCGCAAACCGAGGCCGTCGTCGATCCACGGCCGTTTTTCCCCGCCTACCGGGGCGATGACCTGTCGCTCTCGAGCGCCAACCTCGAAGACGGGACCGCGGCCCTCGAGTACGCGGGGCTCAAGAGCCTGGCGGCGGTGGCCGGAGCGCCCGCTTCGCAGGTGAAGGCGCTCGCGAAGCGTCACGGCTTCGACGACCGAGCGCTGCACGCCGCGCTCGACGCGGAGAACCGTAGCGCCGACGAGCGCGAGCGCCCCTCGACGCTGGAAGGCTGGGCCAGTGCCCTGCTGCCGAAGCGCCTCAAGCGCATGAAGCACGCCCGGCAGCTCTACGGCGTCGACGGCACGGCAACCGAAACAGCAGATCAAGTCCAGCGCCGGCTCGACCTCACGGTGCGCGAGCTCGCCGAGCGCGAGGGCGTCACCACCGCCGCCATCTACCTCGCGCTCGGCAAGTGCCGGGACCAGTGGGCGAAGCACGGCGCCCTCGACGAGCTTCGCGCCCTCGTGCACGAGGCCCTCGATGGCGCCGGCGGTGCGCTGCGGCTGCGTCACGCGGCCCAGCGCCTACACGCCGCCCTGCCCCACGACCGCAGCGTCGATGAAGAGCTCGGCTTCGCGCAGGCCGCCGCGCTCGCGCGCGTGGTGGCCGAGGTCGACAAGGACGCGGAGCACGGCGTCCGCTACGTCCGCCTGCACGACAACGACGCTTGGCTGTGCGCCTCCGATGCGCACACCGCGGGCCTCAAGCGGCTCGGGGACGTCGCGGACCAGCTCGCAGCGCGCACGACAATTGCCGGGCCGGCGGAGGCGGCGCGCGCCTTCGCGGAGGCCGCCGCCGAGACACCGTTCTCGACGCTGCCGCCCGAGCGCCTGGCAGACCTCGGCGCGCTCGCGAGCAAGAGCGCCGCGTGCTCGGCGCGTCTCGAGATCTATCCGCGCCAGATGGAGCCCGAGCGCGCGCTTTTGCTCAGCGCGTCGCTGCTCAAGAGCGGCCTGAGCCCCGCCGAGCTCCGCCGCCGCGTGGCGCTTCGCTATCCCGCCGCGCGCGAGCTGCCGACCCGCCCCGACCTCGACGAGCTGCTGAAGCCCCACGGCCTCACCTGGCTTGACGGCTATCACCGCTACGAGCGCGCGGGCGCGTCCGAGGGCACGCAGGTGCAGACGCGCGTGTCATCGCTGGGCCGCTCCCCGACGGCCCTGCCCTCGCAGGCGCGCGCCATGGACCCGGAGGCGGTCGCCGCCCGCCAATTCGACGAGCGCCTGCGAAACGCCGTCGAGCGGCGGCAGCTCCGCGTGCTCGGCGTCACCGCGGACCGCGCGAGAGAGGCCGCCATCGAGCTCTCGCGCCGCGTCGGAGTGAAGCCGGTGGCGTTCGACCAGCTCCTCGTCGCTGCCATTCGAACGCAGATGGCCAAGGGCGGCGTAAAGCGCGAGGACCTCATCCACGACGCTGACAGAGGCGGCGCCGCTGGCCCCGCCTGGACGAACCTGCTGAAGCTGGTGCAAGCCGCCGCGGACACCGTCGCGAGCTCGCTGCTGCCGCCGAAGGAGCCGCTGCTCCTCGTGCAGCCGGGCCTCATCGCGCGTTACCGGCTGACGGGCTTTCTCGAGCGCCTCGTCGAGGCGGCGAAGCAGCCCGAGGCGAACGCCATCCTGCTGCTCGTGCCGAGCCACGACACGGGCGGCTTGCCGGCCATTAATGGCGAGCTGGCGATTCCTGGGCTCGAGCCCGGGCAGTCGCTGTGGGTGGCGCCCGAATGGATTCGAAACCGCGACCAGGCGCCTGCCGGGTCCGCGCTGGCGACGGTGTAGGCGATGGCGGCACGCAAAGGCAGCAAGAAGAAGACGAAGCTCGAGGACCTGCCGGGCCTCGCCGATGCGCGCGCGCCGCTCGATTGGTCGCACTTTCTCGCGTCGGCGCAGCCCGTCCTGAAGGAGCTTCACAAAGACCTGCTCGCGCGCGCTAAGGACTCGCCCGCCGTCACCGAGGCCTTGAAGGCGCGCCACGCCGCGGAGAAGGCCGCCAAGCGCACGGCGGAGGCGTTCCCGCAGTGGCAGCAGCACTTCATCGCGCAGGTCGCCGCCGCGTGGCTGCTCTCGTGCGTCTTCGCCCGCACCCTCGAGGACCGCGGCCTCCTCGGCAGCGCGCGCATCGCCGGCCCGGGAGCCGTGGACAGCCAGAAGCTGTTCTTCGAGATGGCCCCGTCGCTGACCGAGCGCGACTATTTGCTGCTGGTGTTCCGCGAGCTGGCGCGCTTCCCGGCCGCGAAGGACCTCTTCGACGCGCGGCACAACCCAGTGTGGCTGCTCACGCCTTCCGCCGCGGCGGCGAAGAAGCTGCTCGCCCTGTTCCGTACGCCAAGCGCCGAGCAGCCCGCCTTCCGCTTCGGCCAGAGGGACACCGCCTTCCTCGGCTGGCTCTACCAGGACATCGACGAGGACGTCCGCGAACGCTACGCGCTCCTGCAGACGCCTCGCTTCGTCGAGGAATTCATCCTCGACCGCACGCTCGAGCCGGCCATCGAGAAGTTCGGGCTCGACGACACCACGGTCATCGATCCGACCTGCGGCAGCGGGCACTTCCTCCTCGGCAGCTTCGAGCGCCTGGTGGAGCACCGCCTGCGGAAGGAGCCGGGCCTCGACGTGCGGAAGGCGGCGGCGAAGGCGCTCGACGCGGTGTTCGGGGCGGACATCAATCCGTACGCGGTGGCGATTTCTCGGTTTCGTTTGACGCTGGCTTTCCTCGAGCGGGGGGGATTCGAGCGGTTGGCGGACGCGCCGGCGTTGCCGCTGCACCTCGTGGTGGCGGACTCGTTGCTGCACAACCCGCATTTGCAGCAGGCGGACTTGAGCTCCGTCGCGCAGGCTGGCCAGCACCAATCGTGGTGGGCCGGCGGGCTGTATGCGCTTGAGAACGAGGCCGCGGCGCGGGATGTGTTGTTTCGGAAGTATGCGGCTGTTGTTGGGAACCCGCCTTATATCACCGTGAAGGACGCAGCGCTGCGGGAGAGATACCGAGAGCGTTACCCGCGCTCCGCTGCCGGCAAGTACAGCGTCGCGGCGCCGTTCACCGAGCGGTTCTTCCAGCTCGGCCGTGTCGGCGGTCGCGTGGGGATGATTACGGCGAACTCGTTCATGAAGCGTGAGTTCGGCAAGAAGCTCATCGAGGAGTACCTGCCGACGGTGAACCTCGACGTGGTCGTGAACACTTCGGGAGCATACATCCCGGGGCATGGGACGCCGACGGTGCTATTGTTCGGGTCGGCGGAGGAGCCGCAGGGCAGCGACGTGCTGACGGTGCTTGCGAGCCGGGGGGAGCCGTCGACTCCCGAGGATGCGTCGCAGGGGCTCGTGTGGCGGAGCATCGCGGAGCATTGGGGTGATGTTGGGTTCGAGAATGATTACATTACGGTGTCGAGGACAGGGCGGCAGGCGTTGGCGGCGCATCCTTGGAGTCTGGCCGGCGGCGGAGCGGCGGCACTCAAGGATCTCATCGAGTCACGTGCCTCTCGGCGGCTGGGCGATCTGGTGGACGCAATCGGCAGGACGACACACACAGGTGAGGACGAGATCTACTTTGTGTCGGCAGGTGCAGTCCGACGTATCGCGGCTACGGGGAATTGTGCTGTACCTCTCGTAAGGGGCGAACAAGTTCGCGACTGGTCTATCACCGCTGACGAGATGTCCTTGCTCCCGTACGACGAACGAGGAGGTATGAGGGACCTCACGCCGGCCGAGGCGCACTACTACTGGCGATATCGCTCAGTCCTCCGACGCAGGAAAGACTTCGGCAACTACATCGAGGACCGCGGCCTCCGCTGGTACGAGCACTCGATGTTTTTCGCAAAGCGATTCGTCGCACCTCTGGGCATCGGCTTCGCCTTCGTCGCCACCCACAACCAGTTTGTGCTCGACCGCGGCGGAAAGGTCTTTAACCGTAGCGCGCCTATCATCAAGCTGCCGGAGTCCGCGACCGAGGACGACCACCTTGCGCTGCTCGCGTATCTGAACAGCTCGACGGCTTGCTTCTGGATGAAGCAGGTGTCCTACCCGAAGGGCGGCGACCAGATGGGCGATGGGGGGCGGCTGTCCGCTACTCCATGGCAGGACCGCTTCGAGTTCGCGGGCACCGCCCTGCAGCAGCTCCCGCTGCCGCCGAAGCTCGACACGCTTCTCCCGTTCGGCCGACAACTGGACCAACTCGCTAGCGAATGTGCCGCCATCGACAGCACCCTCCTCCTGCAACGGATTCGCGAGACCACAACCGCGGCGAACGCAACGCTCGAGCTCGAGCGCTGGACCACCAAGCTTGCGCAGCTTCGCCGCCGCATGGTCGCCCTACAAGAAGCTCTGGACTTCGCGGTGTACCGCCTGTTCGGGCTGCATGACGATACGGATCTGTGTCTTGCCGACGATGAGGAGCGCTGTGGTCACCGGGCTTTCGAGCACGCACGCTGTGCCAGCGATGTGCCGCTCGGGCCCGATGAGGTCTGGTTCCGCCGCGGCGGATATGAGCGTCCCGACGGTGTCTCGCCGAGCCCCCTTGTCCGACGACGAATGGCAGCAGTCGCAGCGGACCGCTACCTCAAGCTCCTTGAGTCCATGGACTACAAGCGTCCATGGCGGTTCTCGAACCCGACGGAGGATCTGGCCAAGCACCTACCGAGGGTGCTGTACGGCAAGGTCGAGGCCATCGTCGCGCAAAGCACTGCGCCGATGACCCGCCGTGCGCTCGCCGCCGCGGTAGGAGAGCGATTCGCGTCGGACTGGCCGAAGCTGGCGGTGGTTACCGACGCCCCGGACGCGTTCACGGCGACTGCGGCGCTCATGACTACGGGGGAAAACGTTCCCTACGCCGCCGCGTGGACATTCACTCCGGCCGGAATCGAGAAGCGCGCGCAATGGGAGCGCACCTGGGACCTCCAGCGTCGGGAAGACGCGGGCGAGAAGGTCGGCACCATCCCGGTGCCTCCGAAGTACGACCAGAAGGACTTCCGCTCTCCCGAGTACTGGCGCCTCCGCGGCAAGCTCGACGTCCCCAAGGAGCGCTTCATCTCCTACCCCGGCTGCGAGTCCGACGAGGACGGCGAGCCCGTGTACGGCTGGGCCGGCTGGGACCACGAGCAGCGCGCCAAGGCGCTCGCCACGCTCTACTACGACCGCAAGCAGAACGAGGGCTGGGAGAAGGAGCGCCTCACCCCCATGCTCGCGGGGCTGCTCGAGCTGTTGCCGTGGCTTAAGCAGTGGCACGACGAGCCGTCCGAGAACTACGGCAACGACTCGCCGGCGAGCTACTACGAGGGGTTCTTGGATGCTGAGTGCGCGGCTTTTGGGCTCACGCACGACGACCTGCGAGGTTGGCGTCCGCCCGAGAAGGCTCGTGGTGGGAAGAAGAAGGTGGCGGGGAAGAAGAAGAAGGCTGTGGCGGAGGCGGCGGAATGACGCCTTGCTCCTTCCCTTCGCGCGGGATGACCTTGCGGGTTCGCGGGGGGCTTCATGCCTAGCCCTCTGCGCCTCGAGTACGAGAAGCGGATGGCCGCGCTGGAGGAGAAGCTCCGCGCGCACCGCGATGAAGCAGATTTGGATCCTGCCCTGATCGAGTTGCAAGCGCGTGCAGGCGAGTTTGAAGAGGCCGAAGCGCGCTTCTTCCGGCTCGCCGTCAAGCTGGCGGGCCGGGGCTGGACCATGTCGGCGGTCATCGCGGACAACTGCCTCCAGCAAGTCGCGAAGGCCTCCACCCGCGAGGAGTTGGACGCGGTGCTCTCCGAGCAGTTCGGTGACGCGAACACACCGCTCTGGCGAGAGCTCGCGACGTCTGTCCTCGGCGATCCCGCGTTGGCCTATTGGCGCCCGCTCCTCGTCGACGCGGTGGCCTCAATTGAGGCGGGGCGCCATCGGGTTGCGATCCCGGCTCTGATGGCGACCGCCGAGGGCGCCCTCTTCCTCGGCGCCGGAGGCACGACACGGCTGCAGAAGAAGATTCGCTGGGCCGTCGAGGAGCTCGACAAGCGCGTGCAGAGCAGCCGCGCGAAGATCGTCACGGCCATGGAAGCGTCTCTCGCGACTTGGGTGAGGAGCGTCTTCGATTTTCGCTCGTTCGAAAGCGCCGACCGTCCCCTTCTCGATCGGCACTGGCAGTTGCACGGACGTGACGACCCGGCATCCTGGCGCGCGGTCGACGCCTTTCGGCTCGTGAATACGCTTCAGACCGCCGCGCTCGTTGCCTTGGACATTGACCTCTGTGAAGGCTGCCAACTGGCGAAGGCGGGTGAGCCACGGCCGCTCGAGGGCACTCGAGGCTGTGAGGAGCCAGGGTGCGATCTGCTGGTGTCGGACTTGCGCTTCAAGCTGTGTTCGGACTGTGCTCGCTATGGGGACAAGTGCGCGCGGTGTGGGAGTCCACGATGACTCGGGCTAGCGTTCCACGGCAGCGCTCCCGGTCGGTCGTGGCGTCCGTCCAGGAACGTCTGTCACTCGTGGGGCTCCGGGTATGACGAGGCTTCTTGCGCTCCGAGACCTCAAGCCGTTTCAGTCAGTGCTGTTCTGGCGGTTGAAGCCAGGTGCACAACGAGCCGGCCTCATTACGGACCTGCTCGAGGACCTGGCCGCTCTCGTCGAGAACTACTCGCGGAGGAACTTCGAGATCTCAGAGCGTCTCGGGCCAGCGACGAGCGCCGACCTCACCTGCGGCTTTCTGAAGATCGTGGAGCGTCGCACACCCGCGTGGACGACGCGGTCGGACGTGATCGACCAGATTCACCATCTTGCGCTCGTGGCGGAGCTCGACCGTCACGTGGCGTTCTACTGTTCTGATGGAGCCATCAAGAACCTTTTCGTTGAGGCGGTCCGCTCAGCCGAAACCTCCGAGGGCTTTGCGAGGCTGAAGCGCGTCCCCCCTCCCGAGCTGAACCGCGCTTTCATGGTCGGGCGTGTAACTGCGCTGTGGCTGGCGGGCCTTCACACACCTGTCTCCATCAAGGCGGACGGAAAACACGTGAACGGTTCGGACCTGGTCGATTCGCTCGATCCGCTTTCCGACTGGAGTTACACGTTCTCGGCAGCTCGCTGCCGCTCCGATGGCAAAGCGAGATCAGTCGGTGTTTCTCCCAAGAAGGGGTCGGCTTGGCGTGGGAGATCGAAGGATTGGAAAGCTTACCGCGAAGGGGTCTCGGCGCTGCTCAGTCAGCTTGCAGCCGCCGAAGGCAATCCGAACCCGTCCCCGATCCCGGTGTTGGCGACAGAGGCCACCGACTTCAGCGGCGTTGAGCGTCCGTTCGACGTGGCGCTGCAACCACCGGAGTTCGTAGCCGACCCCTCAACTGACGAGGTTGCCCGAGAGGAGGCGGAATACTGGGCGCACGAGGCGTCCTTTCAGATCGTCGCGGTTGACGGCCATGAATTCGACGTCGCTTGTTTCAGGGAACGCGCTCACCTCGGCGACGTCCGGGTCTCCCCCTCTTTCGACGAACATGGGGAGTTTCAGATCGAGGTCGCTGGCCTTGGGACGGCGGGGGCGGTCGACGGCGGCGAATATGAGCAGATGGTGACCCACCTCCAGCGCACTGAGTTTTTGAAGGTTCGATACGAGTCCGGCCACACGATCTCAGACAACCGGTTGTTTTCCGTCGAGTGGCAAGACGCGCCATTCAACGGTTACGAGTGGGCTACGTTCAGTGGATTCGACATCTGCAAGGAGAAGCCGTCGTCGCTCGACCCATCGACCGTCGGCAGCGAGGACTCGCTGTTCTGCTGGATCCGAACGAATCCGGCGCAGGCCACGGGAAGCGATCTCACCGGCACTGGCTGGCTCTGTTGCGATGACGGATCCGCGGAAGTGGCCGACTTCGTCCACATGGCCGAAGGCGCCTTGAGCCTCGTGCATGTGAAAGCTTCGGACACGGACTCCACATCACGCGAAATAGCGGTCACCGCGTTCGAGATCGTCGTGACCCAAGCGATCAAGAATCTTCGGCACCTGGCCATACCCAGTCTCACCGAGGGACTCATCAAGGGCGTGAACCGCGCCGTCTCGCCTCTGGTGTGGCACAACGGAGCGCTCTCGACGCGAGAAGCGTTCGTCCGGGAGCTGCAGGCAACCGGCCCCTCGCTCCGGCGCAAGGTCGTAGTTGTTCAGCCACGCCTATTGAGATCGGCCTATGATTCAGCGCGTGGGTCTTCCGACCGAGGTAACGGATTGAGGCTGAGGCAATTGGATACCCTGCTGCTTGCTGCTGACCAGGCGTGCCGCGCGATGGGGGCCGAGTTCTCGGTGGTTTGCGACGCCGGTCTTTCTCCAGGGGCGACGTAATGGGCCTGCACAGCGCCGCGATCCGCTTGTTTTGTGGTCGTGCGTCAGCATCTCGAAACATTGGGGGAGGCTATGGCCGCGCGCTCGAAACGTGACCGTCTCGAAAAGATCTCGAAGAAGGCGCTCAAGACTGCCCTAGAGTGGATGTGGTGGCGCAACCAAGCAGGCGATGATTGGCGTTCTCTCACCAAGGCGGAGGCCGCCGACGTCATCGGGTCGAAGCTGAAGGCAGAGGAAGTCGACCGACTGATCGACGGCCTGCAGGCCGACGAACCCTGGTTCTCACCGGACCTCCTCGCGGAGGTCTTCGGACTCCCGTCCAAGGACGCCATGCTGGCGTCCCGGACGCACGCAGCGCTCCGCGACGTCATGGAGAGCCTCGAAGAGGAGGGTCGCGTGATGACGGCGTGGCGTTCGCTCAAGAAATGGGAGCTTGAGGAGTACCTCAAGGCCAAATTCAGCGCCCGCGACCTCGCGGGAGTCCTCGGGATTGTGGGTGAGGAAGCCCGAGAGGACGTCGACGACGAGGCTGACGCGGACCAGGACCACGGTAAGGACGAGGACGACGCGGAGGGTGCCCCAGCCACCCATGAGGCGGTATCACGACAAGGACGAGCCAGAAACGTCGACGCTCCGCCAGGCGCGCGGTTTGGTTCCTACCTTCTGATTCGCCGTCTCCACGGCGGCGGTATGTCGGACGCGTGGGAGGGCCGAACGGACGATGGCATGTCGGTCTTCGTCAAGCGCGTGCGAGATAATGACGCACCGATCCTTCACGCGTTGCAGCGCGAACAACGGATCTACCAGCGCCTTGAACAGATCACCGCTGAGCACCGCCACCTGCTTCGAGTGTATGACTGGGTGCATGATGACGGCTTCGTTGGACTCGTCACGGAGTTCGCGGACGGCGGCGACCTGGCCGGAAAGGTTGAGCGCGGTGGCCAGATGGCCCCATTCCAAGCCGCCGCCATTGCGGAACAGGTCATCGACGGCCTTTTGACGCTTCACCGCAACGATATCGTGCATCGGGACATCAAGCCGCACAATGTCCTGTTCGCCAGGTCGCATTGGAGGATCGCCGACTTTGGCATCGCGAAGAACCTGAATAGCGTGATGACTCGTCGAACAATGGCTCAGATGGGGACGAGAGCCTATATGTCACCCGAGCAGGAGGAAGGTCGTCAAGCAGCGCCCGCAATGGACATCTTTTCGTTTGGCAAGGTGCTCGCCTACCTCCTCACCGGCCAGACCGATCCTGACGCCATTCCGTACCCGAGGTGGCGGGATCTCGCCTGCCGCTGCACGGAGCGTGACCCCACGCGGCGCCCGACGGCGGCGGATGTCGTCGCTTGGTTCCAGCAGGTGGACGCATGAGTGTTGAGACCTCATGCCATGGGCTGTTCGACGACGTGAGAAACTCATGACCACGCCGCACGTGAAGACTTCAACCCCATACGAGACGCGGAAGTTGGCTTCGTCGACACCGCGTTCATCACGGACCGGCGAGCGACCGGTCGTGACGTCGGCGCACCGTCGCTAGCGGCAACGAGGACGGTGATGACCGAGAATACCCTTCACCCCTATCGACGGGCGACGGCGCTCGGTCGACAAGCATCTGTGAAGTAGGCTGCCAAACCATGTCCACGACGCCCTTGAATCATACCCGCCTGCAGGCCGCCCTCGAACAACCCAACGGGGCGCGGTTCTACAAGTGCGCGCTGCAGGTCAACCCGTGGACCTACGTGCAGAACCACGACGCCCCTGCCAAGACCGCGTTCCCCTCCGAGGCGGCCTACAACGACGCGCTCGTGGCTGCGTGCCTGGAGGCAGGCATCCACGTGGTGGGCGTCACGGATCACTTCCGCATCGGCGGATCCGCAGCGCTTATCAGGCAGCTCGAGAAGGCCGGCATCACCGTGTTCCCGGGCTTCGAGGCAGAGACCAGCGACGGTATCCATGTCCTCTGCCTGTTTGACCCCGGCAGGTCTCTCGACGAGGTGAAGGCCGCCATCTCCCACTGCGGCTTCATGGGCGAGGTGACAGGATCGCCCGCGGCAACGTGTGATTTCTCCGACCTGCTTAAGCTGGCCCACGGCCGCTGGGGGGCGGAGTGTATCGCCGCCCATGTGACCCATCGGAAAGGGCTGTTGCAAGCCCTCCAAGGCCAGGCGCGTGCCGCGGCCTGGAAGCACCCCGCCTTGCTGGCAGCAGCGATCCCGGGGCCGCTTGATGAGATGGATCAGAAGTACCGGTCCATCCTCAAGAACGACGACGCGGCCACCAAAAGAGAACATCCGGTCGCGCTGGTGAACGCCAGCGATGTCAGCTCGCCCGACGATCTGCGGAAGCCGGGTGCCTGGTGCTGGATCAAGATGTCGAGCATCTCGGTGGAGGGCCTGCGTCAGGCGTTCCTGGACGAGAAGTCCCGCATCCGTTTCGGAAGCCAGCCTCGTGAGGAGCCGCCTCGGACCGAGCTTCGCGCGCTCACCTGGGAGTCCGGCTTCTTCGATGGCGTCTCGGTACACCTCAACCCGAACCTCAACGTCTTCATCGGCGGACGGGGCTCTGGTAAGTCGACCGTGATCGAGAGCGTGCGCTACGTGCTCGACCGCGCGCCGCTGGGAGAGGATGCGGCGAAGGCGCACCAGGGGATCGTCCAGCGCGTGCTGAAAGCCGGCGCCAAGCTGTCGCTGCTCGTCCGGTCGTCCCATCCCGTCGAGAGGAACTTCATCATCGAGCGGACGGTGCCGAACCCGCCCGTCGTGAAAGACACCAGCGGTGCGGTCATGGATCTCACTCCCCGCGACCTCGTGCCGGACGTCCACATCTTCGGCCAGCACGAGATTTCAGAAGTCGCCAAGCACCCTGAGAAGCGTACGAGGCTCATCGAGAGTTTCACTGCATCGGACCCGTCCCGCGACGTGCGGAAGCAGGAGCTTCGTCGAGAGCTGGAGAGGTCGCGTGCGCGCGTGCTCGAGACGCGGCGCGAGCTTCAGGACCTCCAGGACCGATCGGCCCTGCTGCCTGGGCTCGAGGAACGGAACCGGAGGTATGAGGAAGCCGGGCTCGAGGAGAAGCTCAAGGAGAAGACAACGCTCGACCGTGAGCAACGAGTGCTCCGAGCGGCGGACGAGCGACTGCGCCCTTTTGCCGAAGCGCTTGCATCGCTCAAGGCGCTGCTGCCCATCGACCAGGTGTTTCTGACACCTACGGCGCTCGACGCGCTCCCCGGCGGGGAGGTACTCGCGCCACTGCGCGAGGTAGCGGAGCAGTTCGAAGCGCGGGTCGAAGCGGCGTCGGCCGAGCTCGGGGCCGCGCTGGACGAGGCGACGTCCGGGATCCACAAGGTCCGCGAGACGTGGAGCGACGAGCGCAAGAAGCCCGTCGAAGCCGCGTATGAGCAACTGCTCCGGGAGCTGCAAAAGTCAAAGGTCGACACGACCGAGCTCGTCAATGTTCGCCGCCAGATCGAAGAGATTCGGCCGCTCAGGGAGCGGGAAGCCACGCTGCGGACAGCGCTAAAGGAGATGGAACATCAGCGTCGGACGCTTCTCGACGAATGGCAGGGGCTCCTCGGAGAAGAGACCCGAGCGCTAGAAGCGACAGCCAAGCGGCTGACCAAGCAGCTCGCTCCTTTCGTGAAGGTGGAGGTGAAGGGTGGCGAGGATCGGGCGGCGCTACGACGCGTGCTGAGCACCGTGAAAGGGCTTCGCGGGGAAGCCCTGAGCGCCTTGCAGACCACTCCCGGTCTCTCCGTCTTGGAGCTCGCCGCCACGTGTCGACAGGGCAGCGACGCCCTCGCCCAGAGATATGGCCTGACCAGGGCGATGGCGGAACGAGTCTGCGGAGGGAGCGAAGAGCTCTTCCTCGCGCTCGAAGAGGTGGAGCTGAGGCCGACCACCTCCTTATCCCTGAACACCGCGGCCACTGCCGACGAGCCAAGCTGGCAGACTCTCGACGCGCTGTCGACCGGCCAGAAGGCCACGGCCATTCTCATGGTGCTCCTTCAGCACGACGATGAAGCGCCGCTCATCGTCGACCAACCCGAGGATGACCTCGACAACCGCTTCATCATGGATGGTGTCGTGAACCGAATGCGGGACGCAAAGCGCCGTCGGCAGTTCCTCTTCGCCACGCACAACGCGAACATCCCCGTGCTCGGCGACGCGGAGCTCATCGTCGGGCTCACCCCCACCGGAGAAGGCAGCGCCCACATCGCACCTGGCCACGCCGGGTCGATCGACGATATGCAGGTACAAGAGCTCGTAGAGAACATCCTCGAAGGCGGGAAGCAAGCGTTCGAGATGCGCCGCCGCAAGTACGGCTTCAGGTAAGGCACATGACGACGCGTACGGAGCTGCTCGACATCCTCCGAAACGGCGAGAGCTCCGGCGTGGAGTTCAAGCGGGACGACATCGAGAACTTCAAGCTCGCTCGAGAGCTGGTCGCGTTCTCAAACCTCCAGGGCGGCATGGTCATCCTCGGAGTCGAGGACGACGGCAGCATCTCGGGCCTCGTGCGCCCCGGGCTCGAGGAATGGGTGATGACGACGTGCCGCGACAAGATCCGGCCGGAGATCATCCCCTACTTCGAGGCCGTCCGAGACGTCGAGCCGGGGAAGGACGTCGCCATCGTCCGGGTCGAGCGTGGCTATGCAGTGCACCACCTCTGGCATAGCAATCACCGCACCTACTACATTCGGGTTGGCACGCAGTGCCGTGAGGCGAGCTCTGAGGAGCTCGAGCGTCTCTTCCAGCAGCGCGGCAACCTGCGAGTCGAGACGCGGCCGGTGTCGGGCACCTCACTCGCAGATCTCGACCGGCGGCGGATGCACGACTACTTCAGCCGTATCCTCAGCCACGAGGTACCCGAGGATGACGATGAAGCGTGGCGCACGCTCCTTAGCAACACGGAGCTGATGGAGGGCGAGGCGGTCACCGTTGCGGGGCTGGTCTTGTTCGGCACCAACGTCGGTCGGTACCTGCCGCAAGCGGCGATCAGCGCGACTGCTTATCCGGGAGTGGAGAAGGACTACGCCGCTCGCGAGCGGGTGGTCATCCGCGGCCCGATGACTCCGCTGGTTGCGGGTGGAGTCGTGCAAGAGAATGGCGTCGTCGAACAGGCCGTCGAGTTCGTGCGCCGCAACACGGGCGTTACGGCCGCCTTGGAGGAGGGTGCTCGACGTACGGAGCGGCCTGCGTACCCCGAAGCGGCGCTGCGGGAAGCCATCGTCAATGCACTCATCCATCGCGACTATGGGTTGTCGAGCACCGACGTAGAGCTCTCCGTTTACGAAGATCGGATCGAGATCGTCTCGCCCGGACGGCTACCGAATGGGATCACTCCGGAGCGGATGCGAACCGGGTGCCGAGCCGCGAGGAACCAGATCTTGAAGGACGTCATGCGGGACTACGGCTACCTGGAAGCGTCCGGGCTTGGGGTGCCTCGCAAGATCATCCGCGGGATGCGGCAACACAACAATACAGAGCCCGACCTCGTCGAAGACGGCGAGACCTTCACCGTGCGGCTCTGGAAGGCGCCGGCGCCATGAGCGACAACACCCTCGTCAAACCCCTCCTCGATCTACCCGAGAGCATCTTCCGCATCGGCTTCGTCGAGAAGCTCACCGAAGCGGTCACGCACCCGGAGCGTACGGCAAAGACCTACGTCGTCACGCCGCCCATCGCGGAGGCCTTCGACAAGGCGCTGCGCCTCGTGGGCTCGTCGCTGCGCGACAACCGCAGCCAGGCGTCGTTTCTCCACGGCAGCTTCGGCAGTGGCAAGTCGCACTTCATGGCGCTGCTGTCCTTGTTGCTCGACGGCAACGAGGCGGCCTGGCGCGTGCCGGAGCTCCACCCGCTCAGGCCGAAGCACGAGTGGGCGGGGAAGAAGAAGCTGCTGCAGCTCCACTTCCACATGGTCGGGCAACACAGCCTCGAGGAGGCCATCTTCGTCCGCTACCTCGACCTCGTGAGGGAGCAGCACCCGAGCGCACCGGTGCCGGGCTTGTTCGCCGACGAGAAGCTATTCCGCGACGCGCGCGCGCTGCTCGACGAGCTCGGTGACGATGACAAGTTCTTCGCGCCCATGAACGAGAGCGGCGACGCGGAGTGGGGCACGTTCGGCGGCGGCGAGGCGTGGACGCGCGAGCGCTTCGATGAGGTCAGCTCCTCGTCGGACGCCAAGCTGCGCGCGGAGCTGTTCAGCGCGCTCGTGAAGTCGCGCTTTCGCGCCTACGCCGAGGAGAGCCGGCAATACGTGGACCTCGACACCGGCCTCGGCGTCATCGGCCGGCACGCCAAGGCGCTCGGCTACGACGCCGTGGTGCTGTTCCTCGACGAGCTCATCCTGTGGCTCGCCTCCCGCGCGTCTGACGTCGCCTGGTTCCACAATGAGGTTCAGAAGATGGTGAAGCTCGTGGAAGCGCAGGAGGCGCACCGCGACATCCCCTTTGTGAGCTTCATCGCCCGCCAGCGCGACCTCGCCGAGATGGTGGGGGACGACTACGCTGGCTTCGAGAACAAGCTTGTGCGCGACTCGCTGCAGTGGTCCGAGGGGCGTTACGAGACCATCAAGCTCGACGACCGAAACCTGCCGGCCATCGTCGAGAAGCGCGTGCTGAAGCCGAAGGACGACGACGCCCGGGCCACGCTCGATCAGGCGTTCGCGAAGCTCCAGAAAGGCACCGCCGACCTCGCGTGGCGGACGATGCTCTCGACCACCGACGCAGGCGACTTCCGACGGCTCTATCCGTTCAGCCCCGCGCTCGTCGACGCGCTCGTGGCGCTGTCGAACTCGCTGCAACGCGAGCGCACGGCCATCAAGCTCCTGACCGAGATCCTCGTCGAGCACATCGACGACCTACCCGTCGGCGAAGTGGTGGGGGTCGGCGACCTGTGGGACGTGCTCGCTGGCGGGGAAGACACGGCCGAAGGCGTCATGCGCTCTCGCTTCGAGTCCGCGAAGCAGACGTACAGCCATCGCTTCCTGCCCATGCTGCAGGAGCACAACCACACGAACACGCCGGAGACCTGCCAGCGCCTGCGCGCAAACCACCCCGCGCGCCTCGGCTGCAGCAACTGCCGCAACACGAAGTGCCGCACGGACAACCGGCTGGTGAAGACGCTGCTCATCGCGGCGCTCGTCCCCGAGGTGCCGGCGCTCAAGGAGATGACGGCGAGCCGCCTCGCGCAGCTCAACCACGGCTCGCTGAAGGTCCCCATCCCAGGGACGGAGGCCGGGCTCATCGCCCAGAAGGTGAGCCGGTGGGCGAGGGAGGTCGCGCAGCTCCACGTAGGCTCGCAGCCCGACCCAACCGTGTCGCTCCAGCTCGAAGGCGTAGAGCTGAAACCCATCCTCGCCCAGGCGCAGAACCACGATTCCCCGGGCGGGCGCCAGCGAGTGCTGCGTGACCTCTTGTTCGAGGCCATGGGCGTCGAGAAGGTGGCGGACTGGGGACGCGACCACAAGCACAAGGACTGGCGCGGGACCGACCGGCTCGGTCACATTCGCTTTGGCAATGTGCGCAAGATGGGGCCGGACGCGCTGCGTTGTCCGGACGACCACGACTGGCGGCTCATCGTCGACTACCCGTTCGACGACGCTGGCTTTGGCCCGCACGACGACGAGAAGGTGGCCGAAGAGTTCCGCGAGCAGACCGGCGGCAGTTGGACGCTCGTGTGGCTGCCGACCTTTTTCAGCCACGCGACGAATAAAGTGCTGGGCGAGCTCGCCATCCTCGAGCACATCTTGAGCTCGCCCTCGACTACGAAGGGCTACCTCGCGCACCTCAGCGTCGAGCAGCAGTCGCGCGCGGCGAACGATCTCGAGAACCTGCATACGCAACAGCGCTCACACATCCTACAGGTGCTGGAGCAGGCCTATGGCCTCACGGCGGCCCGTGAAGGCGACCTCGACGCCGCACTCAGCGTCGAGAACCACCTGCATGTATTGAAGGCCGGCGCGAAGGTGATGCCTGCCCTGGCGGCGAACCTCTCGTCGGCGCTCGACAGCTTCGTGCCAGCGCTCCTCGAGGCGCGTTACCCGCGGCACCCGCGCTTCACCGTGAAGCTGAGCAAGCAGCGTGTCGACAAGCTGGTGGAGAAGCTCGGCGACATCGTCGACTCCGAGGAGAAGCGCATTCCCGCCGACAAGGATCTCGTGAGCGAGATGCGCGGCACCCTCGGAGAGCTGGGGCTCGTACGCGTCACGGAGACGGCGGTGCACCTCCTGGAGGACCGCACGCTGCAGGAGCTCGAGAACAAACGCGCGCAGCAGGCGAACGACCGCCCCGAGGTGGGTGAGCTGCGTCGCTGGATCGACGAGACCGGCAAGATGGGGCTACAGGACGAGGCGCTCGACCTCGTCGTGCGCTGCTACGCGCGCTGGTCCGCCCGCACTTTCATGAGCGGCGACCGGCCCTACGAGCCGATCGCCGGCAAGCCCATCCCCGACTATGTCGTGCTCGAGAAGCCGGACCTCCCGAGCCACGAGGAGTGGGGCAAGGCCCTGCGCATGGCAGGCGACGCCTTCGGCATCTCGCTCGCGGGGAAGGCGCTCCACGCCGACAACCTCAAGCGATTTGAAGCGGCGCTGCGCGACAAGCTCAAGGAGAAGGCGCAACCGTGCACGAGGCTGCCCGGCGCTCTGGCGCGTCGCCTCACGGAGCTCGATCTCTCCGCGGACGTCGACCGCGCGACGACGGCAGCCTCGGCGGACCAGCTCTGTGCCTCGCTCACTGGAAAGAGCGCGAAGCCACAGGTGGAGGCGCTCGCGGCGTTCCTCCCCAAGACGAGCGCGAGAGCGGTCGGCGCCAGCATCGGCAGTGTCAGCGACGTCCTCACGGAGCTCGAGAACAACCTGGTATTCGGCCAGTTCACGCAGCTGAAGCAGCGGCAGGGCGAGCTCCCGGGGGCGACGGAGCTCCTCGAGCGTGTGGCGCAGGCCCTCCGGCAGGACGAGCTGAACGAGGCCGCGGCGTCGCGCGTGCGGGCGCTCGCCGAGGAAGCGCAGCGCATCATGACGCCTCCGGCCCAGCCCCCGGTACTGCCACCGGTACAGCCACCGGCGGGGGCGACGCGCTACCAGGCGACCCTCGCGGGTAGGGGCCGGGCGAACATCGTGAAGCACCTGGAGGAGACCCTCGCCGCGGTGCGAAGCTCCCTGGACGATGCAGACGAGGACGTTGTCATGACAGGCCACATCCAGCTCGTCGGAGCCGGTAAGAAGCGGTGATGGAAGCCGTCCCGCACCTGTCGCTCACAGACCTCACGGCGGATCTACGCCGCGTCTACGGCGTGAAGCGGCAGCATCATTACGTCGCGTACTTTGGCACCGGCGAGGAGTGCGAGGTCTCGCTCGATCAGGGCACCGTACGCGTAGTGCCCGTGCGCAGCGAGCTCGAGCTGCGCAAGCTCTTGCCACCGCTCGACGACGACGATCAGCAGCCGATCGCGTTTCTCGTGCCCTGGAAGAGCGACATCCCCGTCGATCTCGTTGGCCGCTTCGCGCTGCACGGTCGCGTGCGGCCCATCGGGAAGGACTCGCGTCTTCGCCACCTCTTCGGTGTGGTCGAGGTGGACGACGCAGTGCGTACCTGTCCATTGGCCGACTATCTCCTGCGGCCGGGGACCGAGCGCTCCTACCGGATCGGCGACAGCGTGCTGACGCTGGACGCGATGTGGAATGTCTGGCTGCGGCAGGAGTGGCACCTCGACATGGGCGCCGCGCCCGCGCTCGATGTCCTCCTCGGGTGGGCGGCCGTCGACCGGCGCGGGCCTGGCTTCGTCGACGCGATGAGCGCTGCGTCCGCCGACGGCGTGCGCGAGGCTCTGCTCGCCTGGCTCCACCAGCGCCTCGGACCGACCGGCCCCATCGCGTGGCGCGCGTGGGAGCAGGGCCGCGGGCGAACGGTGCTCGAGCTCGCGCTGCTCCTCGAGAGCCTCGTGAAAGCGCCGCTCGGCGAAGTGCGCATGTGGGTCAAGAGCCAGCTCCGCGACCAGCTCGGCGTCGATGACGACGTGGCGCAGCAGGTCACCGTCACGCTCGCGCGGCAGGCGCAGAGCGCCATGCGGTATCTCGGCCCTCGAGCAACGCCCCAGGAGCTGCGGGCCGTCGCGCGGGACGCCGACGCTCGCGTCGTCGATGCGGAGGTGCGCGCGGCTTTGATCGACAGCACGCGCCTGCCCTCGGCATGGGAGCAACGGCTGAGCGCGCTCGGCGAAGCGCTCCGCGACGCGGCGATCTCCCCGACGGAGAAGAGCTTCGAGGAGGCGCTCAGAGCGCTGCGCAATCTGGAAGGGCATGTGTTCTTCAAGGACACCGACCAGGAGCAGCGACTCCAGCGTGCCGATATGGCGGTAAAGCTGCTCGGCTGGTTGGTGGCCCGCCCCGACGCAAAGCTCGAGCCCTCGAACACGCCCTATGGCGAAGCAGAGGCGCTCGGGCGGTGGTACGCGGAAGAGGGCGGCTTCGTCGACCGCGCCCGCCGCACAGCGCGCGGCACCGCCGAAGACGAGCTCGGCCGAGGAGTGCAAGCCATCGTCGAGCTGGCGGACGCCGCACGGAGCGAGCTCGACCGCCGCTTCGCGAAAGGGCTCACCGCCTGGGTTGAAGCCGGGCAGCCAGCGAACCAGGTCATCCCGTTGTGGGACGCCTTCCGCCGCATCGGTGCGCGCTTTCTCGAAGGGAACGGTCTCGAGGGGAATGACGAGCGCCGACTGCTCGTGCTGCTGCTCGACGGCATGGCCTGGAGCCAGGCCACAGACCTGCTCGCGTCCATGGGCGAACGGGCGGCGCCGTGGGGCCCGCTGGCCTGGCACACCACCAAGGAGGGCCGCGTCGGCGAAGGCAGGGTGCCCGTCGTCTTCGCGTCGCTGCCAACGGTCACCGACGTCAGCCGCTCGAGCTTCTTCGCAGGAAAGCCCTTCGGACCAGGCGCGAAGGTCGATACGGCGAACGATCCGGCGCATTGGGAGGCGAACGCCGCGGCCAGAAAGCTCGTCGACGGCAACGACAAGCCTCGCCTGCTCACGCGCAGCGACGGGCTCACGTCGGCCGGCGCGGCGTCCCCCGCAGCATTGTCACAAATCGCGGATGAATCCCGCCGTGTGGTGGCCCTGATCCTGAACGCCATCGACGACTCGCTGAAGGCGAGCCACGCCGTACGCCACGACTGGCCCGTCGAGCGCATCGTGTCCTTGCCGGATCTCCTCGACGCCGCCCGCCGCCATGGGCGGGCCATTCTTCTCGTGAGCGATCACGGACACGTGCCGGCGGATCGCATTCAGCGCGTGCCGGCGCCGACCTCGGGGGGCGGAGCGCGCTGGCGCCCGTGGCCAAAGCCGGACGCGCCGCTCGCCGACAACGAGATCGGCGTGTCGTCGAGCCAGGTGTACGCCAAGAAGGGCGACCACGGCGTAGCGCTGCTCATCGACGACGCGAGCGCCTATCAGGGCGGTACGCATGGGGGCGAGCACGGCGGCGCCACGTTGGCCGAGGTGGTCGCGCCGTGTCTGCTGATCGGCTGCAATGACGTGTACGAGCAGATGGTCGAGAAGGACGCAGCGCTCGAGCCCAAGGGAGCCGTCGTGCCGGCATGGTGGCACTTCGATGTCGCCACGCCGGGCAGCGTCGACCATGAGCCGGTGGTGACGAGGCCCTCACGCAGGCCGAAGGACGACGAGCGGCAGCTCGGCTTCGCTCAGATCGTCCCGCCCGCGTCTACTGAGCCTGCGAAGGCGGCGAGCGAGAAGGCGGCGCCGACATCGGTGTTTGCCTCCTCGGACGTGCTTAAGGCGCACGTAGCCTCGGCCAAGGATCGCGAACACGTCGCAAAGGCCGTGGAGGTTCTGCTCGAGCGGCAGGGGGCGACCTCCGCGCAGGCGTTCGCGGCGGCGATGCAGGAGCTCCCCTTCCGCGTGTCCGGCCTTGTGTCGAAGCTCCAGGAGGTGCTGAACCTCGACGGCTACGAGGTGCTGCGCTTTGATCCGGTCAACCGCCAGGTCTTCCTCGATCGGGAGAAGCTCGCGCAGCTCTTTGAGGTGAAGCTTTGAGCACCGCCGCGCCGCCGGCGACGCCGCTGAAGCGGCGCGAGATCATCGACGCGCTGCGCATCGGCGCGGTTCCTCGTAGAGGTCTGGAGCTGTTCGCGATGGGCCTCGACCGCTTCGAGAAGGCCATCGAAGACGAGCTCGATGCCGTGGCCACGGGACGCGGACACTTCAAGGCGGTCCGAGGCGAATATGGCACCGGCAAGACGTTCTTCTCGCGTTGGCTCGAGCACCGCGCGTTGCAGCGAGGGTTCGCCACGACCCTGGTCCAGATCTCAGAGACGGAGACGCCCCTCTATCGAATGGAGACGGTCTATCGGCGCGCGGTGGAGTCTCTGCAGACGAAAGAGTGGGCCGACGGCGCGTTCCGCTCCCTCATCGATCGCTGGTTCTTCAATCTCGAGGAAGAGGTCCTCACCAGCGGACGAGTCGATGCAGCCGACGCGGACGCCGTCGCAAAGGCCGTCGGTGACCTGCTCGAGCAGCGGCTCCACGAGGTGAGCCGAACGCAGCCGCAGTTCGCCGCCGCGCTTCGCGCGTGTCACACCGCGCGCGTCAAGGACGACCACGCCACGTCCGAGGGCCTCATTGCGTGGCTGATGGGGCAGCCGAACGTCGGTGCGGGCATCAAGCGCGCCGCCAACCTGAAGGGCGAGCTCGACAACGACCTCGCGGCGGGCTTCCTCCGGGGACTGCTCGAGGTGTTGAAGCAAACGGGGCGAGCGGGCCTCGTGCTCGTGCTCGACGAGGTCGAGACCATTCAGCGCGTCCGCGCGGACAGCCGCGAGAAGAGCCTCAACGCGCTCCGGCAGCTCATCGATGACCTTGTCGCTGGGCGGTATCCCGGGCTCTACGTGCTGATTACGGGTACGCCGCAGTTCTTCGACGGTCCTCAGGGCGTGAAACGTCTCGATCCCCTCGCCCAGCGGCTCCACACCGACTTTGGTGACGACCCGAAGTTCGACAGCTCGCGCGCGCCCCAGATCCGACTCCAGGCATTCGACCTCGAGCGGATGGCCGACGTCGGCCGTCGCATCCGCGACCTGTACCCGACCGAGAACCAGGAGCGGGTGCGCTCGAAGGTGAACGACGACACCATTCGCTCGCTCGCCTCCGGCGTCGCAGGGAAGCTCGGCGGCAAGGTCGGCATCGCGCCGCGCATCTTCCTGAAGCGGCTGGTCGGCCTTCTCGACCAGGTGGACGAACACGCGGAGTTCGAGCCCAGCAAGCACCACAAGCTCGTCGTGGACGCCACGGAGCTGACCCTCGAAGAAAGAGCGGCCGCTGGCGTCTCCGCAACCCTCGACGAGATCGAGCTCGACCTCGGCAAGGGCAGCAGCGGACGGCTGGGGTAGTCGTGGCGCAAGGCTTCGAGCGTCTGTCGGGCGCGCTGCAGTACCAAATCGTCAACACGCTCGGGTTCAGGGGCCTGCGGCCGGTGCAAGAGCACACGATTGACGCGGTGCTCGACGGCGACGACTGCGTGGTGTTGGCGCCTACAGCCGGCGGCAAGACGGAGGCGGCGTTCTTCCCGCTGCTCTCGCGCCTGGAGACCGAAGACTGGCGACCCGTCTCGGTCCTCTACGTCTCGCCGATTCGCGCGCTGCTGAACAACCAAGAAGACCGCGTCTCCCGCCTCGCCGCGCTCATCGGACGACGCGCTACCAAATGGCATGGCGACGTGGGGGATGGAGAGCGGAAGCGCTTCCTCGCCGACCCGGCCGACATCCTGCTCACGACGCCGGAGTCGCTCGAGGCGATGCTGATGAGCCCCCGCGTCCCCGCCCGCGAGGTGTTTGCCGGCCTGCGAGCTGTGGTTATCGACGAGGTCCACGCGTTCGCCGACGACGACCGCGGCGCACACCTCGCCGCCGTGCTCGAGCGGCTCTCGCGCTATGCGGGTCGAGAGCTTCAGCGGATTGGGCTGTCCGCCACGGTCGGCAATCCGCCGGAGATCCTCTCCTGGTTGCGCGGCAGCTCCGAGCGAGCCGGCCGCGTCGTCGACCCTGGCGGTGCCCGCGCGACGCCTGTCATCGACATTGACTTCGTGGGAGGGATGGAGAACGCAGCGACGGTCGTTCACGCGCTCCATCCGGGCAAGAAGCGCCTCGTCTTCGTCGACTCACGTCGCGGCGCTGAAGAGCTCGGACGGCATCTGGACAGCCGCGGGGTGCTGACGTTTGTCAGTCACGGCTCTCTCTCCGCGCCGATGCGTCGAGATGCCGAGCGCGCGTTCGCCGAGGGCGAGAACTGCGTCATCGTGGCGACGAGCGCGATGGAGCTCGGCATTGATGTCGGCGACCTCGACCACGTCCTGCAGATTGATGCCCCGGGCAGCGTCGCCAGCTTCCGGCAGCGAATGGGCCGCACGGGGCGACGAGAGGGCGCGACGACGAACTGCACGTTCCTCTGCACCAAAGAGCAGAGCCTGCTGCAGGCCGCCGCGCTCGTGCGGCTGTACGACGAGGGCTTCGTCGAGCCCGTGAAGCCTTCGACGCGCGCGAGCCACATCCTCGCTCATCAGCTGATGTCCCTTGCGGTTCAGCTCGGCGGCGTCGGCCGCGCAGATGCGTGGGCCTGGCTCGAAGGCGCTGCTCCGTTCACATCGCTGGGAGACGATGAGCGGGAGGCCGTCCTCGAGTGGATGCTGCGGAAGGACATCCTCCGCGACGACGAGGGCCGACTCTGGCTTGGGGAAGAGGGCGAGCGTAGATACGGCCGCGCCAACTTCCGCGCGCTTTACGCCGTCTTCGAGGCTCCGCGGCTCATTACCGTGCGCCACGCGAACCAGGAGATCGGCACCGTCGACGCCACCTTCCTCGCTTCCCTGCAGGAGCGCGAGGGCTTCGGCAGCTTCGTGCTCGGCGGGCGCACGTGGCAGGTGCTCGAGGTGGACTGGGCCCGCGGCCGCTGCGCGGTGAAACCGGCGACCGCAGGACGAGCCGCGCGCTGGGCCGGCAGCGGACAGCATCTGGCGTACGAGCTCTGCCAAACCATGCGCACGCTCCTCCTCAGCGATGAGCAGGATCCTCGCTGGAGCTCACGCGCGGTGACCGTGATGAAGCAGGTTCGCGCGGAGCACGAGTTCCTCCACGACGCTGACGACGGCCTCGTCAACGTCAACAAGTCGGAGATCGCGTGGCACAATTTCGCCGGCGGCGCCGCGAACGTGCTGCTCGCGCGAGTGCTGGAGCGTGAGCTCGGCGGGCGCGTCGTCAGCCGCAACACCTCCCTCTCGTTCATGGATGACGCCGCGAAGAGCGTGGTCGCCGTGAAGGACGCCCTTCGGAAGCTCGGGGAGGAAGGCCGACCGAACCGCCACGACGCACTGCGCTTCGCCCCTGACGCCACACAGACGCGCCTGTCGAAGTTCATGCCGTGCCTGCCTGATGACCTTGCCCGCGAGCTGCTCGTGGAGCGGGTGGTCGACGTGGTCAACGCGCGTCGTGTGCTCGGTCTGGCGCCTGAGGCGCTGGAGGAGCGCGAGGCCCCACAAGCGACTCCGCTACGGAACGCGGTCGAATGGGTGACGACTCCCAAAGCGCTCGAGCTGGCTGCCGATGAGTGGCTCAAGGAGCCCTTCCTCACGCTCGACGTGGAGACGACCCTCGACGCTCAGCGGCTCTGTCTCGCGCAAGTCGGCGCCGCCACGAAGAGCTACCTGATTGACCCCTTCCAGGTATTGGACCTCACCGCCCTCGCCCGCGTGCTCGAGTCGGAGGTGGTGCCGAAGGTCATTCACAACGCTCAGTTCGAGCGCTCGGTGCTCGGCAGCCTGGGGATGGTCATCAACAACGTCGTTGATACGCTCGAGGAGTCACGCCGGCTTCGCGGTCAGCTCGCGGGTGGACACAGCCTCATGGCGGTTGCGCGCCGCGAGCTCGACGTGGTGCTCGACAAGCGCTGGCAGACCTCCGACTGGAGCCAGCGGCCTCTCACACAGGCGCAGGAAGCGTACGCCGCGATGGACGTCGAGGTGCTTGTCCGGCTGTCCGAGGCCCTCGGGCTCTTTGCTCCTGCCGCCATTGCTGCACGAGAGAAGGCCGCGGCGGTGGCGAGCCCCACCGACGGTTCGCCGGGAGCGCTCGTTGCTGAACGACTCACTCCGGGCGTGCTTGAACGGCTACTGCCCCTCGCAAAGGCGCGTCTGGGCGCTCGGCCCGCTGACCTGGTCTACGTCGGCATTGCGGACGCGGCGGGCTACTACTGGTGCGCCTACCAGTCCCACTTCAAGCTGCGCGAGCTGGAGCCGGCGATCTTTCGGTCGTACCTACACGATCGCCTGCTCTATTCACTCAAGCTCGGCCGTATCGACAAGCTTCCGATCGTAGACGCCGACTTGCTGGCGGTCGGCGATGACCTCACGACGGAAGATCGTGAGCGGCTCCTCGCCGAGCTCGGCTCGGCCGGCAAGAACGAGCCGCGGAAGTTCGGCGCCATGCGCGGGCATGACGAGCGGGGCGAATTCGCGATGCTGAACCCCGAAGCACCTGACGCTGTCAGGCGCGCGCTCGGGGAGATTTTGCGCTTACAGGGCGTCCGGGTGCTCGAGCCGGACGAGAACCCCAGCTTCCGGGGCCGGATGCTGCATGCGGCGAACGACCGCGGCCCGCAGCTCAGATGGCACATGCCGGTCGGCAGGTACGTCTTCGTCGGCGTGGCGGATGGCATCTCGGAGGATGAGGTCTACGAGTACAAGACGACGAAGACCGACTTCATGGCGAAGTTCGTCCTCCCTCGTGCTCGGGCGCAGGCTGACCTGTACGGTATCCTGTACGGGCGAGCACGTCGGCGCGTCGAAGTCCTCGTCACGGAGACGGGGGAGGCGATCGTAGAGGTCGATGCTGTAGATGGACTGATGGCGGAGCGGCTCGCGGAGGCGATCGCGGCGTTGGAGCGGGGCGAGGCTGCGAAGCTGCCGGTGGCGTGGAAGTGTAGCCGCTGTGATTTCAGGGATCGATGCGAGCACTCCCAGGGATAGGAGGGATCTGCCGCCGGCTGCAGGCGACTTGCGTCAAGCCGCCAGGCCGCCAGGCCGCCAAGGAGCTGCGTTTGGGGACTTCTTTGCGGCTTTGCGGCTTTGCGTGAGAATTTTCTGTTTGTGGCATCGTCTCGTTACCGCTGCCCTGCGCACCGGCTCCCCCCGGACGTGACGGTCGTCGATGCTGAACAACGAAATCCGCGCGCAAAGGCGCAATGCCGCAAAGGACGGCCGCCCTCTCCGTCGCGTCGGCTGGTTTGTCCTGCTGCCCCTCTGCCTCGTCGCTGCGTGTGACTGCGGCGGTCCGAGCGATCCGGACGGCGGCGCTCCCGACGCTGCGGTCTTGGACGCCGGCGCACAAACGGACGCAGGCGCACCCGACGCAGGCGCACCCGACGCCGGCGCACCCGACGCAGGCGCACCCGACGCCGGCGCACCCGACGCAGGCGAGCCAGACGCCGGCAGCGACGAAGACGCCGGCAGCTTCGAAGACGCCGGCAGCGACGAAGACGCAGGCAGCGACGAAGACGCAGGTAGCGACGAAGACGCCGGCAGCGACGAAGACGCAGGCAGCGACGAAGACGCGGGCCCTCCGCCGCCTTCGTTCCACCCGCAGCCGATCATCACGACCTGCCCCGGCGACAGCCTTCCGCCCGCGTCGAGCGGGCGCTGTGACGTGACGAGCGGCAGCGCCGCCAAGCTGCTGACGGGCGACGTGCTCACCCCCGGAGAGGTGCTGCGCGGCGGGCAGGTGCTCGTCGGCGGCGACGGGACCATCACGTGCGTGAGCTGCGACTGCAGCGCCGAGCCCGAGGCCAGCGCGGCGACGCAGATCGTCTGTCCCGACGTCGTCATCAGCCCCGGGCTCATCAACGCCCACGACCACGTCACCTTCGCCGGCGCCTGGCCCTACGGCGACAGCCGCCCCGGCCAGACCGACCGCATGACCGAGGAGCGCTACGAGCACCGGCACGACTGGCGCGACGGGCTCGAGGGGCACACGCGCATCCCCTCCCTCGGCGGCACCTCGAGCACCATGAAGATGCAGTGGCTCGAGTGGCGCCAATTGCTGAGCGGCACCACGAGCATCTTCGGCTCCGGCGGCCCCGCCGGCTTCTTGCGCAACCTCGACAGCGACTCGCGCAGCGGCCTCTCGCGCGAGGGCGGCACCTACCAGACCTTCCCGCTCGGTGACGCCGTCAGCGGGCTGAAGCTCTACGACAGTTGCGAGTACGAGGGCTGCTCCGGGCCGGACTGCTTCGAGCCCGAGTCGGAGGCGGCCTTCGTCCCGCACGTCGGCGAGGGCATCGATCGCTACGCGCGCAACGAGATGCTCTGCCTCAGCAGCGCCGGCAGCGACGTCAATGAGCCGCAGAGCGCGTTCATTCACGGCGTCGGGCTGTTGCCGCTCGACATGGCGCAGATGGCCGAAGAGGAGGTCGAGCTCATCTGGTCACCGCGCACGAACATCACGCTCTACGGCGACACCGCCCGCGTGACCGAATACGCCCGGCTCGGCGTCA
>CAYLZW010000027.1:0-22270 GCA_964388085.1 uncultured Myxococcales bacterium
CCGAGTGCGCGGCGTGGGCGAAGGCGCATGGGACGAAGGCGAAGACGCTCTACAACGATGACGACAAGTTTCCGCTCACCTCGCCCGTCGGCAGCTTCCCCGCCGGCGCTTCCCGCTTTGGGCCCGAGGACGTCGTCGGCAACGTGTGGGAGTGGGTGGCCGACTGGTACGGGCCCTACGGCGCCGCCGACGTCGAGAACCCCGTCGGGCCGGCCAAGGGCCAAAAGCGCGTGGTGCGCGGCGGCGCCTTCAACGGCAGCTTCGACAGTTGGGTGCGACCGGCCTATCGCTTCAGCGCGCCCGTTGATCAGCGTAGCCATGCGATCGGCTTTCGCTGTGCCCGCACGCTCGCGCCCGAGGAGTAACGCGCACGTCGTTGGCCGCCGCGCGCGGCCGCCCGCCGAGCCGGGCGGGCAGACGCACGCCTCGTCGACGCAGCCAGGCGCCGACGCGCCAACGCAGCCAGCGACCGCGCGGGGAGTGCGTCGCCACCATGCCGACGCCGACGAGCACGATGGGCGTGCCGGGCACGATGGGGATGATGCCGAGCACCACCCCGAGCGCGACGAGGGCAGCGCCCGCGAACAGCAGCGCGGCCTTGCGGCGGCTCCTCTGGCTGCTCTTGCGCTGGCGCTTCGCCGCGAGCGGGGCCTCCTCTGTGTGACGGGCGCGTGCCGGGTCCGGCAACAGAGGCGGCTGCTTCATTCGCGGGTTCCTGCGAGAGCTGCATGCCCGAGGACGTGGGCACGAGGAGCTACAACCTAGGAGCGAACGTCGAGCGCGCAAGCCGCTCGTCCAAGTTCGTCGCCGCGCTATCGCCGCCGCTGTATCGTCACCCGCGTGACCCCTGCCGCGCGCCGCAGCGAGGAGCCCGCTCCACTCGACGACGCCCCCCTGGATCAGGAGCGCGCCGCCCGGCTGTGGACCCCGGAGCGCGTGCCGCTCACGCTGCCGCTCGCGGGCCTCGGGGAGCGCGCGCTCGCCTACGGTGTCGACCTCGCGCTGCTCATCGGCGGCCTGCTCGCGCTGCTGTTCATCTACAACACCTGGGGCGATCTCGAGGCTGATCTCGCGGGGCTCGGCGCGCTCGGCTTCGTCCTCCTCGTCGGCGGCGCGCTGGCGGCGCTGCTCCTCTACGACCTCGGCTGGGAGACGCTCGGCGGCGGCCGCACGCCCGGCAAGCGCCTGCTGCGCCTGCGCGTCGTCACGCGGCTGGGGCGCGCGCCGGAATTGCCGACGTCATTGGTGCGCAACCTGCTCCGCCCGCTCGACTTCCTGCCGGCCTTCTACGGCGTCGGCGCGGTGACCCTGTTCGTCACCGGTACGCGGCGGCTCGGCGACCTCCTCGCGGACACCGTCGTGCTCAGCGAGCGCGCGCGAGAACGGGACGTGCTGGCGCTGTGCCGCGAGCTCAGCGACGGCGTCCCCGACACGGCCCCGAGCTGGAGCGACGGCGACGTGGTGCGCGCGCTCGCCATGCTCGAGCGGACCGAGGAGCTGCCTGCCCCTGCCGCCGAGGAGCTGTGCGCGCGCGTATTGCAACGCATCGACAAGGAGCGCTTCCGAGAGGCGCAGGCGACGGCACAGTGCCGGCGCGCGCTGGCGCAGGGGTGCCTCGCGTTGTCGACGTCCCGCGTAGGCGTTGCGGCGCAGATCGCGCGCATGGGAGAGGCCGAGCGAGAGCTCCGCGCCTGCCTGCTCGAGGCCCGGCGGACGCCGACGCTGCGCTCCGTGGAGCGCCTCGACGACGCGCTGCGCCGGGCGGGGTCGGAGCTGATGCGGGGCACGCGCAGAGGGGCTCCGGCCGGTACGCTCGAGGCGCTCTCGCTCACGTTGCTCGACGCCGAGCGGAGCCGGGCGCGTCCCCGTCAGCGGCGCTCGCTGTTCGTGTTCCTCGCGCGGGACGTGCCGGCCACCGTGTACCAGGAGCGCTTCCTCATCGCGCGCGCCGCCGCCGTGTTCGGCACCGCCACCCTCACCGGCTTCGGGCTCTGCTACGTCGACGGGGAGCTCGGCCGTGCGCTCGTCGGGGACGGCCTCGCGAGCGCCATCGAAGACGGCGCGCGCTGGACCGACCGCATCGCGCAGGACGGCGCCTTCGCGCAGGCCGCCGTGCACATCATCTTGAACAACGCGCGCGTGTGCGTCGTGGCGTTTGTGTCCGGCCTGCTCGGCGGCGTGCTGCCGCTGCTCGTGCTGTTCGCGAACGGCATGCACCTCGGCTCCGTGTTCGGCTACGCGAGCCACCTCGGCACCGCCGACACCTTGGCGCGCTTCGTCCTCGCGCACGGCCCCGTCGAGCTGAGCGCGGTCTGCGTCGCTGGCGCCGCCGGTCTCTGCCTAGGGCGCGCGCTGCTCTCGCCGAGGCGGCGCACGCGGCTCGAGGCCCTGCGAGAGGAGGCGCTCATCGGCGCGCGGCTTCTCGTCGCCGCGCTGATCGCCATCGCCGTCATCGGCGTCATCGAGGGCTTCGTGTCGCCCGGCTCTTCGTTGCCCTGGTTCGTGAACCTCGGCGTCGGCGTGGTCATGTTCGCGCTCTTCTTCGCCTGGGTGCGCTTGCTCGGCGCGCCCGCGGCAGCGCTTCGTCGAGGGTCACGCGCATGACGCGGCCTGTCTCGCTCCTGACGGCGCTGTTCGGCTTCGAGCCCACCGAGCGTGCGATCTGGGTGCTCGTCGCCATCGCCGGAGTCGGCACGCTCGGCGCCGCCATGCCCACGCTCGGCGACGCGGCCATCGTCGGGCTCTGCGGCTTCGGCGGCTTTCTCGTCGTCGACTTCCTCCTGGCCGGCGATCCGCGCGCGCTCCGCGTACAGCGGCAGCTTGAGGCCCCCGTCGTCCAGCACCAGGCCACCCGGGTCACGCGCGTGCTCCACGGCCAGAGGCGTGTCTCCATCGAGCTGACGGACGCGCTGCCGGCGGCGAGCGCGCTCGATGGCCGCGGTGATGCGCTCGAGGACCGCGTCCTCCTCGGCAAGGACGAGACCGTGCGCGTCACGCGCGAGCTGACCTTGTCGCGTCGTGGCCGGCACCGCTTCGGTCGCGTCACCATACGGACCCGCGGGCCGCTCGGCCTCGTGCGCCGGCGCGCCCGTCACCTCGTCGACACCGAGCTGCACGTGCTCCCCGATCTCGCGCGCATCGGGGCCCGCGCGGAGCGACTGCTGCGGGGACAAGACAACGACGGCGCGAGGAGGCGGCGCGCGCCGCGAGAGGGTCGCGAATTCGAGTCCCTGCGCGAGTACCAGCGCGGTGACGACGTGCGGCTCATCGAGTGGAAGGCCTCGGCGCGCGCCGGCGCGCTCATCGTCAAGCGCCTCATGCCCGAGACGCGGCAGGACGTCGTCGTGCTCGTCGACACCGGCCGCCAGCTCGCGGGCAGGCACGAGGACGCCGACGGCGGCGAGCCGCGCCTCGACGTCGCGGTCACGACCGCCCTGACGCTCGCGGCGGCCGCGCTCTCGAAGGGCGACCGCGTCGGCGTGCTGGCCTTCGCCGGTGACGTGCGCGGCTTCTCGCCCCCCGTCGCCGGGCGCGCTCAGCTAAGGCGCCTGGCCGACGAGGTGAACGACTGCGAGGTGCTGCCCGAGGAGGCCGACTATGGCGAAGCCGTGCGCTTCCTCCTCGCGCGCCAGAAGCGGCGCGCGCTGGTGTTGTTCCTCACCGACGTCGTGGACGAGCCGAGCGCGCGCGCCTTGGCCGCCGCGATAGCGATGCTGCGCGGCCGGCACCTGCCCGTCGTCGTCGCGCTCGGCGACCCAGCCCTGCAGCGGCTGGCGCGCGGCGCGGACGTCGACGAGGGAGAGCGCCCGTCGGTGTATGGCGCGGCCGAGCGGCTGGTCGCGCATCGCCGGGCGGCGCTGAACGCGCTCGCCGCGTCCGGCGCGGTGGTCGTCGACGCACCGGGACCGCTCGCGGCGCAGCTCGCCGTGCACGCGTATCTGGGCGTCAAGGGCACGGGCAGGCTGTAGCCCCTCCCGTCAGGGTGCTGGAAAGCTCGCCACCAGCTGCCGCAGAGAGCCGCCGCGCTCGATCAGCGGCGCGTCCTCGATGAACAGGACCTCGTAGCCGCTCTGCTCGAAGCGCGCGCGCCAGACCTCGAGCGCGTGCCCGAGCGCGGCCCGGTAGCGCACGGGGAAGCCCTCCGCCGAGGGCCGCGGCAGCAGCGCCTTTCGCTGCCCGCAGAGCTCGAGCAGCACGCCGCCGGTGGGCGAGGAGCAGCGGCCGATCCAGCTCTCGTCCCGGTGCTGCGCGCGCACGAGGTTCGTCGGCGGCATCATCGGCAAGCGCTCGACCCCGAAGCCCTTGGCCTCGAGCGCCGCCGCCTGCACGTCGAGAAAGGTCTGCACGAGGCGCCCGAGCGCGAGCTCGTGCGCGAGGCCGATGGCGTCGAACGCCGCTTGCTCGATCTCCGGTACGACGAGCTTGCCGTCGAGCGCCAGCAGCCACGACGCCGCGTGCGCGTCGGCATCGCCCGGCATCGTCGGCACGAAATGGAAGTCGCGGCGCGGTCGATTCAGCCCCTCGGCGAGGAGCGCGCGCACCACCTCCGACGAGCGAGGCCGCCAGCCGCGCGCACGCAGTCCCTCGACATCACACCCGTCCGGCGCCCGCTGGTTTCGCTCGAGCACGACCTCACTGACCAGGACGCGCTCGGCAGCACAGATGAGCGCGCCCCGATCGAGCAGCAGCGGCACCTCCTCGTGCGGGCGCCCGCACCACGACGCGACCTCCGGATACGGCTCCAGCGACGACGGAGTCCCCGACAAGAAGCTCACGAGCGCGGGGCCGTGCGCCGAATGAATCGGCAGCGGAGCGCGATCGAAGGGGAACGCCGCGTCGCTCGACACGCCGTCGAGCACGTGCAGACGGTCGCCGCACAGCGCCTTCAGGCTCTCGACCAGCGACGGCGCGAGGCGGGCCGCCTGCGGGTGCAGATGCACCTCCACCGCCGCCGTTCGATCGGGCGCTGGTCCGGCACTCTCGGCGAGGTCAACGGTCGACACGCGCGTCCCCCTCCTCAGCGCGCCAGAGGGCCATCTTGTTCCCGGAAGAGCCGGCTCACCCTCCCGCGCCCCCGCGGAAGCTCAGCAAATGTACCCCCGCGCCGGCGTCGGCGCTCGTGTGCGTGTCAGCGCACCTGCGCGACCTGATCGAGCAAGGTGCCGAGGACGTCATCCGCGTCGACGCCGTCGAGCTCGGAGTCGGTCGACAGCGCGAGCCGATGGCGCAGCACCGGCCGGGCCACGGCCTTCACGTCGTCCGGCAACGCGAAGCCGCGACCATCGAGGAGCGCCGCGGCCTGCGCGGCGGCGAGCAACATCAGCCCCGCGCGCGGCGAGGCGCCGAGCTTCAGGGCGTCCGCGCGGCGGGTGGCCTTTAGGAGCGCCAGCACATAACGCCGCACGGTGTCGTCGACGCGCACCGCGCTACGGGCCTGCCGGAGCGCGAGCAGCTCCGCCTTCGAGAGGACGGCCGCGAGGCCTTCGAGCCGGTCCTGCGCGCGCTGGCTGCCCGTGGAGAGCAACGTCAGCTCGGCCGCCTCGCTCGGATACGACATGCGCACCTTCAGCAGGAAGCGATCGGTCTGCGCCTCGGGCAGCGGGTAGGTGCCTTCGAATTCGAGCGGGTTCTCCGTCGCCACGACGAAGAAGGTGTCGCCGAGATCGTGCCGCTCGCCGTCGAGCGTGACCTGCCGCTCCTCCATGGCCTCGAGCAGCGCGGCCTGCGTCTTCGGCGGCGTACGGTTGATCTCGTCGGCGAGGAGGACCTCCGTGAAGATGGGGCCCTTCTGCAGCTCCCACTCGCGGCGCTCGGCGTCCCAGACGCGCGTGCCGAGGAGGTCGGCCGGCATGAGGTCGGGCGTGAACTGAACGCGGCGGTAGACGAGCCCGAGGCTCTGCGCCAACGCGCGCGCGAGCAGCGTCTTCGCGACCCCTGGGACGCCCTCGAGCAGCACGTGCCCGTCGGCGAGCAGCCCGAGCAGGATGGCGCGCAGGGCGTCGTCCTGGCCGAGCACGACGCTGCCGAGCTGCTGCAAAAGGCGCGAGCCGCTCTCGGCCGCGCGCTGTGCGTTGGCGTCGCTCAGGGCGTCAGGGGCCGGGGCCGCGTGACTCTGCTTCCCGGGCACATGCACGTCAGTCATGGGCGGACCTTCTCTGCCCGGCGGCGGCGGGGTCAAGAGGCTTGGCGGAGCGCGGCGGCGTGACGCCCGCCTTGTCGTACAGGGCGGCCAACGCCCGCGCCTCGGCACGGGCCGCCGCCGGCTCCGGGCCCGATGACGACGGCGGCGGGTCGCCGCGCCGCGGCGCGAAGCCGAGCAACACGAAAGGCACGAGCAGCAAGAGCGCGACGGCGCCGACCTTCGGGCCGGGCGCGTCGAAGGCGCGCTCGATGACGTCCGCCCCCCGCTGTTGGTGGTGGCTCTCGTCGACGACGACGCGCCCGCCGGCGGGGACGAGCGACAGGAGCAGCGCGGCGTTCTCGGCTTCGGCGAGGCCGTCGTTGGCGAGCAGCGTCGAGGACGACAGCACGGTGACGTAGCCGGCGCCGAGCGGGCGACGCAGCACCACGCCGCGGCCGTCGTCGTCGACGTAGGCGGGCACCGCGAGCGCCGCGCCCGAGCTGCCCGCGCGCGCGCGGCCCCGCACGAACAGCCGATAGGGGTAGGCGGGCATGGTGCCATGCGCCGTGGCGCCGGGCGCACCCGCGACCGGCGCGCAGTCGACGTCGAGGGCGGACCACCAGTGCGCCAGGCGGCGGTTGCGCGTCGGATCCTCGTCGCACACGAGCACGACCTCGAGGCTCGCCGTACGCACGCGCTCGAGCAGCAGCGAGACCTCCTCTTCGCTCCAGCCGGACACCTCGGCGGGCGGCACGAGGACGAGCGCGGGACCTTCGGGCCACTCCGCGCGGAACGAGCGGCGCACCTCGAGCGGCACGCCGCGCTTGTCGAGCAAGAGCGCCAAGGCGAGCCACCCCGCGGGGGCGCCGTTGCTCGTCGACGCCGTCGGGTCGGCCGGCGGCTCCTGCGCGAGGCCCTTCAAGAGCAGCGCGCCGATGAGCACGGCCGCGACCGTGATCGCGACCAGGACCCCTTGCCCCTTCACGACGTGGTCCGAAGCGAAGCAGCGGCGCGCGCCACGTCGTCGAGGAAGGCCGCGACGCCGGCGGGCTCGAGCGCGAGGCCGCCGTAAAACGCGCGCTCGAAGCTCGACAGGCAGGGTGCGACGACGTCACGCGTGGCCTCGTCCAGGCGACGCAGCACCTCGCGGTTGGTGCGCGCCGGGGTCACGGCGCCTTCCTCTACCTCCCCGATGCGCGCGAGCAGCGCCAACTGACCCGCGCGCAAGGCGCCCCGCAGGTCACCCTCGTCGAACGCGGCGCGGGCCTCATGGAGCCACTCGGAGAAGGCGCGCTGGCGCTCGCGCTCGACGCGCGCCTCGTCGGCGGCCGCGTCCTCCCTCGCGCGTCCGCGCACGCGCGCACGCCAGAAGCGCAGCGCGACGAAGAGCACGAAGAGCGCGAGCGCCGTGAGATAGACGGCGCGGGAGGCGCCCGCGTAGCGCCGCATGAGCTCGCTCTCGAACAGCTCCTCGAGCCAGGCCGCGAAGCGCGCCTTCCACTCGTCGATCAGACCGAGCTCCTCGCGCTCGCCGGCGAAGCGCTCGTCGGCCTCCAGCAGCGCCCTCACCTCCGCCGCCGCCGCGGCAGGCGACTGAATCAAGACGGGAGCGCGACAACCGTCGTCGAGCGCGGCCGCGAGCGCCGCGAACGTGGCCGCGAGCGTGCCGGACTCGCCTGCGCGCCGGCGTGCGTCCTCGATGACGGCGTCGGACTCGCGCGGCAGCTTCTCGGCGACGGCGAGGTAACGGGGCCAGGCCTCGTCCCCAGCGGCCGGCGCGCCGGCGAGGAGCGCGCGCGCCTCGTCACAAAAGGCAGGCAGCTCGGCGGCGGCCGGCCCCGCGGCGGCGACAGTCACGACGACGACGCCGAGCGCGCGCGCCGCGCTCAAGCGCGCTCCTCCGGGCCGAGCACGTCGAGATCGTACGCTTCGTAGCGGACGCGCAGGTCGAAGTAGAACAGCGTCGTCAAGATGCCGCTGAGCGGCAGCAGCACGCTGTTCGAGCCGACCTGGAAGAGCGCGAGCGGCACGCTGAAGTACAGCGGCATGGCCCACAGCGACGTGTCGCCCGAGAACGGCGGCGTCTGCGAGAAGCCCTGCACCATGGTCGGCAACATCGACAGCTGCTGCACCGCGGACTGCACCGCGAAGTACACCAGCATCAGCACGCTCAAGCGGAGCTTCGGGTTCTGCGCGAAGCGCACGCCGGCGGGCCCCATCAGCGTCGTCGAGCGGCGCAGCGCCTGGCGGGCGCCCAGCCCCTCGAGCGCGATGGCTTGCGGCCACAGCGCCCAGCGCAGGCCGAGCGCGACCATCACGAACGCGAACCAGCCGAGGGCGAGCAGCGACGAGATCGCGAGCACGAGCGGGCTCATGGTCAGCCACGACAGACCGCCCGCGACGACGACCGGCAGCACCACGCCGACGAGGGCGAGGGTGGCGAGCCAGAGCAGCGCGGTCAGCGTCACGCGCCCCGCCTGCCGCAAGCTGCCGCGCAGGACGGTCAGCGGCTCGAGGCGTTGGCCGAACAGTGCGCCCGCCGTCACCGTCGTCGCGGCGATCGTGAGCAGCCAGCTCACCACGGCGAGCGCGACGCCGAGCGCCAGGCCCGTCGTCATCACCTGCAGCAGCGTCGCGCCGAGCCCCTCGAGCGGCGCGTCGGGCGCGAGGCCCGCCGTGAGCCGCGGGAAGAGCGAGAACAGGGCATCTCGCAAGATGAGCTCGAGCGCGCAGAACGGCAGCGCCACGAGGGCGATCAGCTTGACGTGGCGGCGCAGCAACGCGAGGGCATCCGAGAGGATCTCACCGACGCTGCGGGGCTGAAGCTCCATCGCCGGGAGTCTACCCCGCCGAGCACTCACGTTGCTCCGCCTCGCTCGGTGTTTCGCTCGCGGGCTGCGAGGCGGGGTCGGCACCACGCGCGCGGCCTCCCCTGCTTGTGCTAACCAACCTGCCATGCGCCAGGTATGCACTGCCCCTCTGCTTGTCGTCGTCCTGCTCACGGCCGCCCCGGCCTTGGCCGCCCCGCGCGTGAACGTCGCCGTCGCGCCGCTGACGTCGACATCGGCACCCGAGCACCAGTGGATCGGCCCCGCGCTCTCAGAGGCGCTGTCGGCGCGCTTGCTCTCGTCGGGCCAGGCGAACGTGCTGAGCGGACGGCAGTGGGCGGCCGCGCTGCGCGAGCGAAACATCGCCGCGCTGCAGGTGAAGGGCGATGACGACGCGCGCGTGGTCGGACGACAGCTCGGCGCCGAACAGATCGTGCTCGGCAGCTTCGCCGCCGCCTGGCCCGAGGTCCGCATCCAGGTCCGTCGCATCTCGACGGCGGGCGGCGGTCCGCTCGCCAGCGCCGACGTCAGCGGGCACATCGAGGACCTGCCCGCGCTCGAGCAGAAGATCGCGAAGGCGCTCTTCGGCGGTGCGCTCACGAAGGCGGCGCGAGGGCGCGTGGCGCCGAAGAGCGTGTACGCGTGGCACGCGCTGGCGCGCTGCCGGGACGCGCTCTCCCTGCAGTCCATCGGACCGCGCGCGCAGCCCTGGCTCCCCCTGGCCCTCGTGAAGACCGCCGTCGCCGCCTGCGAGCAGGCCGAGGAGCTCGACCGATCGCTCGTCGAGGCCACCGCCTTCCGGGCGCTCGGGCTGCAGTTGCTCGGCGACGAGAAGCAGGCGAACGCGCTCGCGAGCAAGGCCCTGCGGCGCGCGAAGGAGCCCGGCTGGACCGATCTCATCGCGGCCTACACGACGCTGCGGGCGGGCGACGCGGAGGGCGCCGAGAAGATCCTCGCCAAGGCGGCCAAGCAGCGCCCGGGCTTTCTGCACGCGCGCACCACGCTCGGCGAGTCGCTGTTCGAGCGCGGCAAGCTCGACGAGGCCAAGGCGGTGTACGAGGCCGCGCTGAAGGACTCGCCGCGCCAGCCCTGGGTGCTCGTGCAGCTCTCGAAGGTGCTCGCGCGCCAGGGCAAGCACGACGACGCCGTCAAGCGCGTAGACGATGCGCTCGTCATCGCGCCGAACGACGCGGTGCTGCTGATGGAGAAGGGCAGCCGGTACATTGACGCCAAGCGCTACGACGAGGCGGAGAAGGCCCTGCGCGCGGCCATGAAGCAGGACTCCGGTCTCGCCGCCGCCTACCTGCGCCTCGGCTTCGTCTACCTCGAGACGGACAAGCTCGACCTCGCCGGCCCCATCCTGCAGAAGGCCCTGTTCGAGGCGGACCTCGAGAGCGAGTCGCGCGTGCGTGGTTACGCGCACTTCGATCTCGCCAAGCTCAACGCCCGCCGCGGCGAGCGCCAGAAGGCCATCGATCACATCAAGAAGGCCGCCGCGGCCGGCTTTCGCGACAAGAGCCGCTACGACCAGGATGCGGACCTCGGCAGCGTCGTGAAGGATCCGTCCCTCGGCGCTATCTTCGGGCCATAGTCGGGCGGGAATGCCCGCGCCGCCGGGCTCGCTGAGTCATCCGCACCGGACGCCGCGTGCGTGCGCGTCCCGTCCACGGCCCGTCGACGGCCTGAAACAGCCGGCCCCGCGCTCTCGTAAGGAGGAAGCATGCGCTTCGGTAAACGCGCCTACCTCGTCCTCTCGCTCGTCCTCGTGAGCGCGTTCGCCCTGAGCGTGCCCGCGCTCGCCGACGCGCCCTCGAGCGCGGCCGCGGTCGAGGTGGTCAAGGCGAGCGCCGGCGTCGTCGAGGGCTGCGCCGAAGGAGCCCCACCGCCGGCCAACTTCGCCGAAGAGCTGCAGCTGCTCGTGAAGCAGGCGCTCGAGAGCGGGGACATCGTGTGGGCGCTGCTGCTCGTGCTGCTGGCGGGCTTCGGTGTGACGCTGACGCCCTGCGTATACCCGCTCATCCCCATCACGCTCAGCCTGTTCGGCGCGCGCCAGTCGACGTCGAAGCTGTCGGGGTTTTTGCTCTCGGCGACGTACGTCGGCGGCATGGTGCTGCTGTACTCCGCGCTCGGCATCGGCTTCGCGCTCGCCGGTCAAGTGATGGGCTCTGCCATGCAGAGCCCGGCCGTCACCGCCGGCGTGGCGCTGTTTTGCGTCGTCATGGCCGCGAGCATGTTCGGCGCCTTCGAGCTCGCGCTGCCGAGCTCCCTGCAACAGAAGCTCACGCAGGTGGGCGGCGCCGGCTTTCGCGGCGCCTTCCTGATGGGCCTCGTGGCCGGCCTCATCGCGGCGCCGTGCACCGGCCCGGTGCTGAGCTTCATCCTGACGCTCATCGCCGTCGACGGTGACGTCGGCCGCGGCGCGCTGTTCATGGTCGTGTTCGCGCTCGGCATCGGCATCCCCTTCCTGGTGCTCGGGACCTTCTCGAGCGCGGTCTCGCGCATCCCGAAGACGGGCGCCTGGACCGAGGGCGTGAAGACGGTGTTCGGCCTGTTGATGGTCGCCGCCGGGCTCTACTTCCTGACGCTCGGCTTCCCGTCCGTGGGCCACGCGCTCGCCGGCCTCGGCACGCTCGGGATCTGGCTGCCGTTGCTGTTCGTCGTCCTCGGCGTCGCGCTCGGCGCGCTGCACCTCTCGTTCAAGTACACGACGGCGGCCGAGCGCGCGCGCAAGGGCGTCGGCCTCGCGCTCTGCCTCGCGGGCGTCGCCGCCTTCATCGGCCTGACCCAGGCGCCGGAGCATGACGTCGGCGCGCAGAAGCTCGTGTGGGAGAAGGTAGGCAACGCGGACACGGCCCTCGAGGACTTCGACGCCACGCTCGCGCGGGCAGAGAGCGAGGGGAGGCCCGTGATGATCGACTTCTTCGCCGACTGGTGCGCCGCCTGTAAGGAGCTCGACAAGTACACCTACAGCGACCCCGCGGTGCAGTCAGAGGCCCAGCGCTTCACGAGCGTGAAGGTCGACGCCACCGACGACACCGAGGATCTGCGCGCGATCCAGAAGCGCTTCGGCGTCGTCGGCCTGCCCACGGTCGCGTTCGTGAACTCGAAGGGCCAGACCTGCGCACAGCCGCGCGTGACCGGCTTCGTCGAGCCGGACAAGTACCTGCCCATCATGCAGGGCGTCTGGTAGCGCGCGCGCCGCGCCGTCAGATCCCGATGCAGACGCCCAGCGTGCAGAGGCTGAGGCCGTCGCAGGTGCCGCACGAGCCGCCGCAGCCGTCGTCGCCGCACGCGTTCGTCGCCGCGCAGGTGGGCTCGCAGGTGTCGTCGCCGGCGTCGCTGCCCGCGTCTCCGTCGCCCGCGTCCTCGTCGCTGCCCGCGTCCATCCCGTCGCTGCCCGCGTCCTCGTCGCTGCCCGCGTCCTCGTCGCTGCCCGCGTCGATCTCGTCATCGCCCGCGTCGATCTCGTCGGCGCCCGCGTCGATCTCGACTCCGGCGTCGAGCTCGTCGCTGCCCGCGTCGATCTCGTCGTCACCCGCGTCGATCTCGTCGCCACCCGCGTCGATCTCGTCGCCACCCGCGTCGATCTCGACGCCCGCGTCGATGGGCTCACCGCCGTCGATGAAGCCCGGGGGGCCCGCGTCGCGGCCAGGCTGTCCGGCGCTGCTGCGCAGGTCCACCGTCGTCTCGGTGTGCGCCTGGGTGATGCGCACCGCCTGGCCGACGCCGCTGACCTCGAACAGCTCGTCGCCGATGGTCGCCGACGCATCGACGAAGTAGCGCGAGCCGATCTTGACCGCCGGGTGCATGTAGCGAGCGACGCCGCCCTCGCAGGCGACCTCCTTCTCGTCGATGAGGCGAGCCTCGAGGCCGCTGTCGGCGAGGAGCTTCACGGAGAAGCGGCTGGCACCCGCCTCCTCGCACGAGCGCCCGAGCACCGTCAGCGTGGCGGCCAGCTCGCCGGTGTGGAGCTCCAGATCGACCGCCAGCGGCGACTCCGACGCGCTCGTCAGCGTGAGCGGCGCGGAGCTGCCCACGACCGTCTCGCCGCGCATCAGCTCGACGACGAGCTGCGCGTTCTGGCCAGCGGCGATCTTCGCCGCCCCGTCGCTGCAGGTGGCCAGCACCTCCGCGCGACGTGGGGGGGACTCGGCTCCGTCGCGCGACGCGACCAGCAGCCGGACGCCGTCTCCCCTGCCCTCACAGCCCTCGCTGGCGGGCTGTCCCTCGACGGTCCAGGTGACATCGAAGGTGCGATCGCAGGCCGACGACAGCAGCGCGATGGCAGCGACGGAGAGCGCAGAGGCGAGCTGCGAGAGGCGGACAGTGATCATGACAGGGCACCCTTCCCTAATGGAGACGGCGCAGTCTGTCTTGACCTCGTCGACGAGCGCAACCGGGTGCGCGCACTTTAGCGAGGGCGCTATTCGAGGATGAAGCGCTTCGGGTTCACGGGCACACCGCCGACGCGGACCTCGTAGTGCAGGTGCGGGCCCGTGCTGCGGCCGGTGTTGCCGACGTTGCCGATGTGCTGGCCACGCGTGACCGTGTCACCGACCTTGACGAGCACGCGCTCGAGGTGGGCGTAGTGCGTGATGATGCCGTTGCCGTGGTCTACGGCGACCATGTTGCCGTAGGCGCCGCGCTGCCCGGCGTAGACGACGGCGCCACGAGCGGGCGCGAGCACGTTCGTCCCCTCGCGCGCGGCGACGTCGACGCCGAGGTGCATGACGCGCTCGCTGGTGTAGGGGTCTTCGCGGATGCCGAACGCGCTCGTGACCCAGCCCGGGGCCGGCCACACGCTCGGCGTCGAGGCGAGCAGCTGATCTTGCGCCGTGAAGTAGTCGAGCAGCTGGCTGAGCGAGCTGAGCTGCCGGTTCGCTTCGTGCGCGAGGCCCTCGAGGCGGCTGTCGAGCAGCGCGTCGCGGAGATCGTGCGTGGCGGGATCGTCGCCGGAGATCGGCACCGCGAAGGGATCCGCGTCGATGGTCGGCCCGCCGCCGGCGCCGTACTGTGTGCGCACCGGCCCCATGGCGAGCCCGCGATCGTCGTCGTGCAGGCTGGTCATCTCGCGCAGCTTGGTGTCGAAGCGCTGCAGCGCGGCGAGGCGCGCGTCGACGTTCTCGACCTTGGCCGTGAGCTCGGCGATGCGCCCCTGCAGCGCGGCGTTGTCCTCGCGCAGCGTGCGCGCCTCGAGCACCTCGCTGACGACGTAGGCGTAATGAACGACCAGCGTCCCGAGCAGCGCCACGCCCGCAAGGACTGCGAGCAGGCCGCCGTACACGACGTCGCGCCGCACCTGGACGCGCTTAACTTGCGCGTGCGCGTCGGGCACGATCATGAGCGTGATGCTTCGGTTCTTCACGCACTCCCCTGCAGGCACCGCGACGAAAAGACGCAGCTCTGGAACACCTTAGAGCCCATTCTCAAGGGTCCTTATGACATAGGCCGGCGCGCGTGGGAACGATCCGCGCGCCAAATTCTCCCCATCGCGCCGCGAGCGCTACGTGAAGTGTGCGTACGGGTGCCAGGGCGAAACGAACGCCCTGCGCGCTGGCGAGGACGAGCCCATCTCCGCCAATCGACCGACACAGACGAAGAGGGCCGGGTCGGGCCGGCGCTCGCTCGGGGGATGCTCTTGGCCGGGCAGAGCCCGCGGGGCTCAGCTTGGCGCGCCGGCGTTGAAGGCGGCGCCGCCGGGGATCGGCGCCTGCTCCGGGTTACTGCCGTCGTCCCAGGCCACCTCGTCACCGTCGACGACGTAGGCGAGCACCACGGTGATGTTGTCGTCGCCGCCGCGCTGGTTCGCGAGGTCGATGAGGATCTCGGGCGCGCGGTGCAGGAAGTTGTCGTGCACGACGTCGTTCACCTCGGGATCGGTGACGAGGTTGCTGAGGCCGTCCGAGCACATCATGAAGGCGTCGCCGCTCTTTACCTCGACGGCGATCATGTCGACCTCGACGTCCGCGTCGAAGCCCACCGAGCGGGTGATGATGTTCTTGAAGCGGCTCTGGCGCGCCTGCGCCTCGGTGATGAGGCCCGCCTTGAGCTGCTCGTTGACGAGCGAGTGATCCTCGCTGAGCTGGAGGATGCGGCCGTCGCGCATGAGGTAGCAGCGGCTGTCCCCGACGTGCGCCACGAACGCGTGCCGCCCGTGGAACAGGATCGTCGTCGTCGTCGTGCCCATGCCCTGCAGCTCGCGCACCTCCTGGCTCTTGCCGTAGACCGCGTTACAGGCCCGGCGCACGGCGTCCGAGAGGAGCTTGGCGACGGGGCTGTTCTGGATCTCGCCCTCGTGGTCCTTGTCCGGATCGACCAGATCCTTGTGCTCGCGCACGTGGCTGTCGACGGTGCGCACCGAGATGCCCGACGCCATCTCACCGCCCGCGTGCCCGCCCATGCCGTCGGCGACGACGAAGAGGTGCAGGTCCGGCGCGAGCAGGTAGCTGTCCTCGTTGTGATCGCGCTTCAGGCCCACGTCGGTGCAGCCCCAGGAATAGACGCGCATCTTCATCTTGCGGCTCCAGCCGGTGAGGGATCCCCGGCAACCCTACCAACGGCTGGCGCTCGTGAGCCAGCGCAGAGACGAAGGAAGCGCGCGCCGCGGGTTCGCGCCGGCCCCCGGAGGGCCGGGCTCATTCGAAGCAGTCGGCGAAGCGCACGGTGCCGCGGGACGGGAACAAGCTCATGCCGAGGGGCTCCTGCACGTCCAGACCGAGCAGGCCGTCCGATCCCGGCATGCCGCACTCCTCACAGATGGCGACGCGGATGTCGCTGGCCGTGCGCTCCCCGATCTCGACGCTGTGCACCGACGCGGTCGCGAAGCGCTGGGCGCCCGCCGCCGTGCGCGCGCTGATGACGCCGTCCTCGTCGAGGGAGAGCCCCGACTCGCGCAGGAAGTCGCGCGAGAGCACCGTCAGCGAGGCGCCGGTGTCTACGATGAGCCGCGCGGCGACGCCGTTCACGAGAGCGTCGACGACGAAGATGCCCTGCGCGCTCTTCCGCTCGAGCGCGAGCTCGCAGGCGCCGGCCGCCCCCGCTTCGACCAGCGCCGGTGCCGCTCGCTCCGGCTCGTCGCGCGACGCGACCTCGTCGTCGTCGGACGGGTCGAAGGGCTCCTGATCCTCGAAATCGGGCTCCTCGAGCGGCTCGTCGCCAGCGGGCTCGTCTTCGGCGGGCGGCCGGGGCGGATCGATCGCGGGCGGAGGGTCTGCCTCCTCGGCGTCCGGCGCCGCCGCCGCCCGCTCTCCCGGCGGGGGCGCGCGCGGGGCGACGGGATCGTCCTCGGCCGGATCGTCCTCGGCCGGTTGGTCCTCGGCCGGATCATCCTCGGCGGGATCGTCGTCGTCCGAGAAGCGCGGGAAGGGGCCGCGCGTGTCCACGTGCGAGCGCATCATGGCGAGCGTGAAGTCGAGCATGGCGACGTCGGCGCCCTTCTCGCGCGCGAGCCGCAGCTCCTCGAGCGCGGCCTCGTCTCGTCCCTCCTCGTAGAGCAAAAAGCCGAGGCGCGCGTGCGCCGCGCCGTCGTCGGGGGCGATCTCCTGCGCGGCGCGAAAGGCGGCGCGCGCGAGCGGCGTCGCCCCTTGGCGCTGGGCCTCTTCCCCGAGATGGAGCCAGGCCGCCGCGCTCATGGGCGAGCGCTCGAGCCCGCGAAAGGCGGCGCCGAGCCCGTCGCTCGTCGTGGTCGCACGACCGGCGCCGCCGAAGAGCTGCGCGCGCACGCCCGGCGCACGGGACAGGTAGAGGCCACCACCCACGAGCGCGGTGACGACGACGAGAAGGAGGAGTCGGGAGCCGGTCATGTGGCGTGGCGGACCGCGTCGCCGCGGTCCGGGCGGGTCAGGCACAGGGTAGCATCGCGCGCGCCGCTGCCGAGCGCTCCTGCCGGGTCAGCGCTCGTCGGCCAGCTCGTCGAGGCGCGCGCGCGCCGCCTCCTCGTCGGACGCTCGCGGGGCCAACGAGAGATAACGCTCGAGGTGGCGGCGCTCGAGGTAGCGCTCGCCGAGCGCGCGGTAGGTCATGGCGAGCTTGCGCTGCAGGGAGGCCCGTCGGGGAGAGAGATCGGCCGCCTCTCGCAGCAGGGGCAAGGCGCCGTGGTGGTCCTGGACGAGGAGCAGCGCGGCCGCGCGCTCCTCGAGGCGACTCGCCTTCTCGTCGTCAGCGGGCGACGTCTTCCGCTTCCGCGGCGGCAGCACGCGCTCGGGCTGCAGGATCGGCGGCGTCGACGCTTCCGGGGCTTCGCCGAAGAGCGCGCTCTCTAGCAGCGCGCCGACGACGGGGAGCGCGCGCATCTCGGCCGGGAAGCGCCACAGCGCGGCTCCCACGAGCGCTCCGAGCACCATGACGATGGCGATCGCGAGCGCCGCCCGGCGGCCGCCTCTGCCTCGGGCGCGCGCGCTCGTCCGCGCGGGCTGGGGCGTCCGCGTGGCGCCCTCGAGCGGGATGGCGCGCGCCACGATCTGCGGCGCCGTGCGGTACACGCCCTCGATGGATCCCTCGGACAGCGAGCGCTCCACCTCGAGCTCGGCGGATCGCTGCCCTGCCGGCAGCACCAGGGGCGAGCCCTGCGCCGGCGCCGCGCCCGACCCCGCCAGGACCCGCTCGAGCTCGGCGGCGAGGCGAGACTCGCGGTCATCGACGCCGAGCGGCGGCACCGTCCGCTCGAGCGCGTGCTCGAGGGCCGCCATGTCGGCGAAGCGCCGCTCGCGATCGCGCTCGAGCGCCCGCAGCACCACGTCGTCGAGCGCCTTCGGCACGCTCTTGCGGATCGACGACGGCGCCGGGATCGGCGCGCTCACCACGCGCTGCAGCGAGGCCACCGCCGAGCCCGCGTCGAACAAGAGGCGCCCCGTCAGCATCTCCCAGAGCACGATGCCGGTGGCGAACTGATCGCTGCGGTGATCGATGGCCTCGGCGCGCGCCTGCTCGGGCGACATGTAGGGGCACTTCCCCTTCGTGAGCCCGGCCTGCGTCTCGGTCACGCGGTCGAGCGCGCGCGCCACGCCGAAGTCGGCCAGCTTCACGGTGCCGTCGCGCTTCAGCAGCAGGTTGGCCGGGCTGACGTCTCGGTGCACGACCTCCTGCGCGACGCCGTCGAGCGCGAGGGTGTGCACGTACTGGAGCGCCCGACACAGCTGCACGCCGACGTCGACACAGACCTCGACCGGCAAGAGATCCTGGCGCTCGTGCAGCGCGCGGCGCAGCCGCTCGAGGGACGGCCCCTCGACGTACTCCATGGCGAGGTACGGGTGACCGCCCACGCTGCCGGCGTCGAAGACCTGCACGACGTTCGGATGCAACAGCCGCTGCGCCAGGCGTCCTTCGTCGAAAAACATCGCCAGCGCGCGCTCATCGTCGAGCGAGCCCGCCAGCATTCGCTTGACGCAGATCGGGTCGGTGCCGCCGCGCTTTCGCTGGGCGAGGAACACCTCGGCCATGCCGCCTTTGCCGACGCGCCGCTCGAGCAGGTAGTCGCCGAAGTCGATGAGGCCCGCCATCGCCCCATGCTACTCCGCGACGAGCTCAAAAGAAGATGCGCAGCTCGCGCTCGCAGATGAGGTCGAGCTCGTCGCTCGAGCGCCGCTTCCTGAGCTCCGCCGTCAGCTGACGAGTGCGCATCAGCTCCTGGCTCGCGTCGAGCGCGAGCTCGTCGACGATGGACTTGAACTCGTGCGGTGTCAGGCGGGGTAGGGTCATGGCTGCCTCCTGGCCGAAGAACGCTCCGGACGGCGCCATTTCAGACCAGCGGAGCCACGGCGTCCACATTTCGGCCGGCGATCCCGAGGGCTCGTCCACGGAGGCGGACGCGAGCGCCATCGTCGACTCATCACCGACGGAGAGGGCGATCGGCGCCAGTGCTCCGGAGCACGCCCACCAAGCACGCGGAAATCGACCTCCGCGAGGCTCTCAATCGTATGCGTCGAACGCATCAGCGCGTGGCCTGGCAGCGCGCTCTCCGACGACGGGGCGCACTTCATCGTACATGTGCTCCTTGTGGGGTGCGTGTACGCGTTTGTAAGGGTTCGCCCCATGAAAACCAGGAACCACAAGTCGCTCATGCTGGCTCCAGCGTTGAGCGCTCTTCTCCTCTCCTGCGTCGCGTCGGGCGAAGCGTCCGCCGCCAATGATTGGCTCCGCACCGTCGGCAACCGCATCTACGATGACGACGGTCGGGTGTGGGCCGGCGTCGGCGCAAACATCCACGACAGCCGCAGCTGCAACGCGTGTACGAGCGGTCCGCCCAACGTCGACGAGGTCAAGCGCCGCATCGACGAGGTCGTGGACGTCTGGGGCGCGAGCTTCCTGCGCCTCGACCTCGAGAGCTACGGCTCCTCGAGCGTGCTGAACAACGGCGCCTACCTCGCCGAGGTGCGCGAGATCGTCGACCACATCGCCAGCAAGCCCGGCGTGTACGTGCTGTTGTCGCTGTGGATCGATCCCTCCTTCACGGACCTCGGCTGGCCCACCGCGGCGACGCGGGACGTGTGGCGCAAGCTCGCCGAGACCTTCGCGCACGACTCGCACGTGATGTTCGGCCTCGTGAATGAGCCGCAGCACAACTACGACGACTCACAGAACGTCGCGGCCTGGAACGCCATGAACACGACGGTGGAGGCCATCCGCGACGTCGAAGACAGCCTTGACGCCGAGCGGCACATCATCGCCGTGCAGGGCCTCGGCGGCTGGGCTCGCTTCCTCCACTATTACGTCGACCACCCCATCGAGGCCGGCGGCGGCGAGAACATCGTCTACGAGACGCACGTCTACGATCCGCAGTCGACCTTCGGCGCGCGCTTCGTGAACCCATCGCAGACGCTCCCCGTCATCATCGGCGAGTACGGGCCGACGCACGGCATGTCGATGAACGACTGCAGCGTGCTGCAGCAGCGCGCCTTCGAGCTGCAGATCCCCCACCTCGCGTGGACCTTCCACATGCGCTGTCCGCCGAACCTCATCGTCGACAACTCGAACGGCGGCTGCGGCGTCGGCATGGCGCTCGAGCCGACGGCGTGGGGCCATCTGTTCAAGAACCACCTCGCCACGGTGAACGCGGCGCCCCTCCCGCCGCCGACGATCCCTCCGGTGAACCAGCCCGAGCCCGAGCCCGAGCCCGAGCCCGAGCCGGAGCCCGAGCCCGAGCCGGAGCCCGAGCCCGAGCCCGAGCCCGAGCCCGAGCCCGAGCCGGAGCCGGAGCCGGAGCCTGAGCCTGGCGACGACGAGGACCCTGTCGTTGTGCCGGGGCTCCCCGTCGAGGTCGCGCCCGTCGAGCCTTTGCCGCACGACAGCGGCGAGCAGGCGTGGGACCCGGACTTCCGCTTCCGCACCCGAGCGTCCGTGGGCTGGCCCGCGTTGACGGCCGACGCCGACGAGGTGAAGGGCGAGCTGCGAGACCGGCGCGTGTTCTCGTTCGTGGAGAACGACGGGCTGTTCGTCTCGTCGCTGCGTCCGCTGCGGAAGGGCACCTGGCTGCGCCTCCGGGCCACGAAGGACGGCGAGACCGCACGCACGGGCTGGTTTCGCTACCTGATCGACGATCCCGAATGATCATTCAGATGCGCTGCCCACGGCGGTGCATTTGAATCTCTCGAGGTCGCAAGCGCCGGCGGAATGACGCGTCGCCTACAGAGACCGACATCGGTCCCGATGCAGACGGCGCTTGCGGCCTCTGATCTCCGCTCGCTAACGCTGCGTTCAGTCATCGCAACGCAAACAAAGCCATTGGTTCTTTCACTGGTGTCGATGGATTCACAACCGAAGGGCTGACGCGACTCAAACCGCGCCACCCTCTCGAACAACCGCTGCGAAGCCCGCGCTGCACGAGGACGACGTCGAGAACCGGCGCCGACCGCGACGGGAGGGGTGCAGGCTGAGACCGGGTCGCGGCACGGAAACGAGATGCTGAAGATCAAGCTCCTAGGCTCTTTGCTCCTGATGGCAGTGGCCATCACTGCACAATCGGCCGAGGCGGCGGCGCCCTGGCTGCACACCGAGGGCAATCGCATCCGCACGGAGTCCGGCCAGATCTGGATGGGCGTCGGCGCGAACATGCACGACACCCGCGGCTGCAACGCGTGTACCTGGGGCGGCGCCCCCTCTCCCGATGAGGTCAAGCGCCGCATCGACATGCTGGTCGACGAGTGGGGCGCGAACTTCATCCGCCTCGACCTCGAGAGCTACGGCTCCTCGAGCGCGCTCACCGACCCGGCCTACCTCGCCGACATCGTCGAGATCGTCGACCACATCGGCACCAAGCCCGGCGTGTACGTGCTGCTGTCTCTGTGGATCGATCCGTCGTTCACGGACCTTGGCTGGCCTACCGCGGCCACGCGCGACGTCTGGCGCAAGCTCGCGCACACGTTCCGCAACCACTCGCACGTCATGTACGGCCTCGTAAACGAGCCGCAGCACAACTACGACGGCGCGCACAACGCCACCGTGTGGAACGCCATGAACGACGCCGTCGCGGCCATCCGGGACGTCGAGGACAGCTCCAACACGCCGCGCCACATCGTCGCCGTGCAGGGCGTCGGCGGCTGGTCACGCTTCCTCGGCTACTACGTCAACAACCCCATCGAGGCGGGCGGCGGAGAGAACGTCGCCTACGAGGTGCACGTCTACGACCCGCAGTCCACCTTCGCCGAGCGCTTCGTGAACCCGTCCATGACGCTGCCGGTGATCATCGGCGAGTACGGACCGACGCACGGCATGTCGATGAATGACTGCAGCGTGCTGCAGCAGCGCGCCTTCGAGCTCAAGATCCCGACGCTCGCCTGGACCTTCCACATGCGCTGTCCGCCGAACCTCATCGTCGACAACTCGAACGGCGGCTGCGGCGTCGGCATGAACCTGCAGCCCACCTCGTGGGGGCAGCTCCTGAAGGATCACCTCGCGAGCGTGCAGCCGTACCTGAACGGCCTCGTCAGCGGAGACGGCGGCACGGTGGATCCGGGCCCCGGCGATCCCGATCCCGTCGATCCCAGCGACCCCGTCGTCGAATACGACCCGTCGTTCACGCTCGGCGCCAACAACAACGAGTGGTGGGTGGAGGTCTTCGCCGACGCCGACAGCGTCGAGGTCGAGCTCAACGGTGGGCGGCGGGCGCCCATGCCGGTCACCGGCTGGGGCTCCTTCGCCGCCAACACGAACGTGCCGCGCGGAACGCAGGTCCGGCTCCACTTCCGGCTCGGCGCGGCCTCGGCCACGACGGAGTGGTTCCGCTATCTCGTCGACACCCACCCGGGCCTCGCGGTCCCCGTCGAGCCCGATCCCGTCGAGCCCGATCCCGTCGAGCCCGATCCCGTCGAGCCCGATCCCGTCGAGC
>CAYLZW010000027.1:22370-34207 GCA_964388085.1 uncultured Myxococcales bacterium
CCGATCCGGTCGATCCGACCTGGTCGCCGGAGCTTCGCGTCGGGCCGAACGTCAACGAGTGGTGGATTGAGGTCTACTCGAACGCCGACAGCGTGAGGATCCAGATCGCGGACGGCCGCACCGTCGCGCTCGCTCCCACGGGCTGGGGCACGTTCGCGGTCTCCGTCTTCGTCGCGCGCAACACGGGCGTGCGCTTCGCGGCGACGGGCGAGGGCCAGACCCGCGTCACGACGTGGTTCCCCTGGCTGAACGGCCGGCCCTCGTTCACGGCCACCCCGCCGGCGAGCCAGCCCTACGATCCGGACGCGTCCTTCGCGGCGCGCTCGAGCGAGTGGTGGCCGTCGTTGACCGCCGACGCCGACACCGTGGTCGGACAGTTGGCGTCGAACGGCGAGCTGTTCACGTTCAGCAAGCGCCGCTCGACGTTCGTGTCGAACCTGCGGCCCATCAGCAAGGGTACGCGCATTCGCCTGTTCTTCTCGAAGGGCAGCCGGCAAGCGCAGACGGAGTACTTCCGCTACCTCGTGGACGACATGACGCTGCGCTAAGCGATAGCGACAACCTGCCACGCGGCGGGGTGCGTGGGTCGTGCTTGACGAGCGCGCCCTGCGCACCCCGTCGTCATTTTCGCCGCGCCACGCGCGCGCGGCTCCGCACCTCTGGCATCGATTCTGCTCACTACGGGCCGACCGCCACTGCCGAGGAGGCGCCATGCCGCAGGAGCCGTTTCAGCTGAAAGACTGCGCACTGATTGCCATCGCCACCGGGCGACGCGCGCAGACGCTCAAGGAGCTGCGAGATCACCTGCAGGTCATCTCGCGCTCGAGCATCTATCACCACTTCTGGGGAGCGCGCCTCGAGACCCGCTTCGAGCAGCCCGAGTACAACAACGACTTCGCCGCCTGGGCGCGCCACGAGATCCACGACCGCACGCTCGCGGAGCGGCTGAGCGCCGTCGACCCCACGCACTTCGCCGACCTCGAGGCCGTGCGCCAGGAGCTGCTCGACGTCATCGACGAGCGCCTCGACGAGACCGGCCCGTTCTTGTGGACGCCGCGGCCGTTCGAGTTCCTGCGCGCGCAGCTCGTCGCCTTCAACTCACAGCGCTCCTGCCAGAGCGCCGAGGAGCTCGCCGACGTCATGCCGCAGGTCTCTCTCGGCACCATCTTCTACCACTTCATCGACGCCCGCCGACGACGAGAGGACGGGCTCGACGACTTCCGCGGCTGGCTGGCGGGCTTTGGCCGCCGCTACGAGACGCTGTGGGAGAACCTCGCCAACGTCGACCCGTACTTTTCGACCTTGTCGGAGCTGCGCCTCGACCTCGCCAAGGTCTTCCGTGCGTCCTTGGGGGTGTCCTGATGAGCGCGCTCAACGTCCTCGACAACTACGCCGACGTCACCGGCCACGACGTCATCGATCACCTGCGCCAGCTCGCCGCGCCGCTGCAAGGCGCCAAGGTGGTGCACGTCAACTCGACGCGTACCGGCGGCGGCGTGGCCGAGATCCTCGACAAGCTCGTGCCGCTCATGAACGAGCTCGGCGTCGACACCGGCTGGGAGGTGATCACCGGCGACGAAGCGTTCTACACCTGCACCAAGCACTTCCATAACGCGCTGCAGGGCAACCGCATCGATGTCGGGCCCGACCTGTTGCGCGCCTTCGAGGCCACGAACGCGCAGAACGCCGAGGAGCTACGCGCGACGCTCGAGGCCGCGGACGTCGTGTTCATCCACGACCCGCAGCCGGCGCCGATGCTCTCGCTGATGCCGAAGCGCAAAGGCAAGTGGGTGTGGCGCTGTCACGTCGACATCAGCCGTCCACACCGCCCCGTGTGGCGCTACCTGCGCAACTTCGTCGCGCCCTACGACGCGAGCGTGTTCTCGCTGGCGTCCTTCGCTCGGCCGCTGCCGCACCCGACCTATTTGATCCCGCCGAGCATCGATCCGCTCAGCGACAAGAACCGCGACATCTCGGACGACGTGGTGCGCGACACCTACATGCAGTTCGGCATCGACCCCGAGCGCCCCTTCATCTGCCAGGTCTCGCGCTACGACCGCTTCAAGGATCCGGTCGGCGTCATTCGTGCCTATCGGCTGGCCAAGCGCTTCGTGCCGGGCCTTCAGCTCGCGCTCGCGGGCGGCGGCGCCACCGATGACCCCGAGGGCGCGGCCGTGCTCGCGGAGGTGCACGCCGAGGCGGGCGGCGATCCCGACGTCCACGTGCTGCTCCTCCCCTCGGACGCGCACCTGACCATCAACGCGCTGCAGCGCATGGCCGACATCGTCTTGCAGAAGTCGACCAAGGAGGGCTTCGGGCTCACCGTCGCCGAAGCCCTCTGGAAGCGGAGACCCGTCATCGGCGGTGACACCGGCGGCATCCGCTTGCAGGTGGTCGATCACCACACCGGCTTCCTGGTGTCGACGCCCGAGGGCGCCGCGTTGCGCACGCGCTACCTCCTGCACAACCCGACGGCGCGCCAGGAGATGGGGGACACCGGGCACTACTTCGTGAAGGACAAGTTCCTGCTCACCCGCCAACTGCGCGAATACCTCACGCTGATGCTCGCGCTCATGCACGCGGCGGAGGAGCGCGTCCTGCTGCGCTGAGTCACTGCGTCGCGGATTCGGCGGTGCGCGGCGGGCGGCTCTCGTCAGCGCTCGTCGCCCGCGGAGGCGGCCGCCTGCGTGACGACGGGCGGCGCCCCGGGACCGCGCAGCTCCACGCGCTGCTCTTCGCTCATGGCGCTGTTGCCGCTGTGATCAATGGCCTGCACGCGGAAGCTCCGCTCGCCGACGCTCGTCTTCAGGCGGAAGACATAGCGCCCGTTCGCTTGCTCCTGGCAGGTCACGTTGCCGATGGGATCGTCGCAGTCGACCGTGTAGGTCTGGTCGCTCTCCCACACGAGCTTGACGGCCGCGATGCCATCGTCGTCCTCCGCCTCGATCTCGATGTCGAGCGTGTCATTGCCGCCGAGCGACGCGCCGGGCGCCGGGGAGAGCACGCTCACCAGGGGCGGCTCGAGGTCGGCGCCTTCGCGCTCGCCGAGCACCGAGAAGAGGTGCTCGACGGTGTTCTGCGTCTCGCTGCAGGCGCAGTCGCGCGACTCGGTGGTGCCGCAGGCGGCGTCGACGTCCTGGAACGAGCGGTGGCCGCAGGAGAGGTACGTCATCGGATCGTCGCACAGGTACTCGTGGTCGAGCCCGAGCGCGTGCCCGATCTCGTGCGCCGTCACCTCGCAGGCCGTGGTCACGTCCTTGATGTTCTCGGCGAAGGCATAGACCACCGCGCGCTCGACGACGGAGCAGTTGTTCGCGAGCGGGGCGACGCCGCGCACGCGCTCGTTCAGCCCGAGCTGGCAGGGGTGACCGCCGAGCACCGCCTCGATGTGGGGCGCCGCGCCCGGGTCCTCGGTCGTGAAGTCGATGTCGAAGCGGGCGAAGCGTCGCTCGACGCAGCTCACGACCTCTGCGAAGTCCTTCGCGCTGCCGGGGTACGGCGGGATCTCCGTCTCTCCCTGCACGAGGGTCGATTCGTTGGCGGTGCTGTCGTTCCTGCCGGGAGAGAACACGCCGCCGTCCTTGTTCAGGTACACGAGCCGGGGTCGCGGCCCTTCGTCGAGGGCGGCGACGGTCTCCTGCGCGTCGCCATCCGCGCTGCCGCCGGCGTCGCCCGCGCCACCGCCGAAGTCGAGGAAGTACGCGCAGGTCTCGTCCTCGCTCTCGACGAAGGCCCCCGCGGGAGGCGGCGAGTCGACGCAGGAGATGTCGGTGACCGGCCCGCCCTCCCCGTCGGGGGGCGGTGTGCAGCCGAGCACGGCGACAGCAGCAAAGACCACGAAGAGGAAGCGGCGCTCGAGCGACGGGGAGCGGTGGCGTGTCATTCGATCTCGCATGGGCGCTCAGCGTGACAACTCGCCGCGGCGGCGCAGGTGAGAAGCGCGCTCGAGCGGATCGCACGGGGACGATCGTCGGGGTGCGCGCGTTCCCGTCGACGCTGCCGCGGCGCGCGCCGGTGGAAGCTCGCGGCCGCAGGGGCATGCGCTTTGAAGCCCGTGACAAGAGGCGCTGCACGAGGAGCGGAGGGGCTATGGCGGAGACGCATTCGCATCAGGGCTTTCACGGCGACGACGATCCGAAGCGGAAGCGGCGGGCGCGAGGTGGCGTCCTGCCGCAAGAGCAGGCGTGGCCCGGGCGCACCGACGAGATGGAGCCGCGCCCCGACCACGGTGAGCAGAGCTACGTCGGCGCCGGCAAGCTCGAGGGGAAGCGCGCGCTCATCACCGGGGGCGACAGCGGCATCGGCCGCGCGGTGGCCATCGCCTACGCGCGCGAGGGCGCCGCCGTCGTCATCGGCTACGTCGACGAGAAGGAGGAGCAGGACGCGCGCGACACCGTGCACTGGATCGAGCGCGCGGGCAGACGAGGCCTCGCGCTGCGCGAGGATCTCGCGAGCCCCGCGGCGTGTCGGCGCCTCGTCACGCGGACGGTGCGCGAGCTCGGCGGCCTCGACATCCTGGTGAACAACGCCGCCGTCCACTTCGAGGTCGACAGCTTCCTCGACGTCGAGCCCGCGCAGCTCGAGCGCGTCTTTCGCACCAACCTGTTCGCCCCTTTCTGGCTCGCGCAGGCGGCCGTGCCGCACCTCGTGAGCGGCGGCGTCATCTTGAACACCGGCTCCGTCGTCGCGTTCAAGGGCCACCCGACGCTGCCGGACTACGCGGCGACGAAGGCGGCCCTGCACAACCTCACTCTGACGCTCGCCACCGCGCTCGCCGACAAGAGCATCCGCGTGAACTGCGTCGCTCCAGGGCCGGTGTGGACGCCGCTCATCGCGTCGACGAGACCGGCCGAGAAGCAAGAGCACTTCGGCGCCGACACGTTCTGGCAGCGGCCGGCGCAGCCCGCGGAGATCGCACCGAGCTTCGTGTTCCTCGCGAGCGCGGACGGCCGCTACTACACGGGCGAGGTGCTCGCCCCCACGGGCGGTCCCTTCACGAGCCGCTGAGCTGTGTCGCGCGTCGGGTCAAGGCGCCGCGGCGGGTGCTTTCGCCAACTCACCGACGGCCGTACGCGCGAGCACGAGCGCGGGGAGGTCCTCGTCCGCGCGCGGGTACACCTCGCGCAAGCGCGCGAGCCCGGCGCGTGCGTCGTCGAGCTTACCGGCCTTGGCGTCGAGCGCGATGAGCTCCGCGCGCGCGTTCAGCGTGTGCACGCCGCCGTAGCTGTGCAGCCGACAAAGGCCTTCGCGCGCGACCAATTGCTGCCAGCGCCGGCGCGCGAGCGCCTCGTCGCCACGAGCCGCGGCCACCCGCGCCTTGGCCTCCTGCACCGAGCAGGGATGGCCGAGGAAGTCGGCGGCGCGCTCCGCCTCGTCGAGCTTGGCGTCGTCGGCGAGATAGACCCGATAGGTGAGGTAGCCGACGATGCCGTCGTGCGCTTGCGGCGGCATCAGCTCGCTGGCCGCGCCCTTCAGTTGCTCGAGGCGCTCGTTGGCCTCCTGCACGTCGCCACGGTCGGCGGCGAGCGCGCCGTCGACGAGGTGCAGCACCCACTTCATGACGTCGGCCTGCACGCGCGGCAGGCTGATGTGCCGGAGCAGGCGCTCGGCCGCGCTCCGAATGGAGTGCAGCTCGCCCGCGACGTGCGCGGCGTCGGCGGCGCGCAAGGCGTCGAGCGCGAGCTGCGCCGCCGCCGCGAGGTCCGCGGGCGTGCCGCTCTTCACGGCGGCCTCGATGCCGGCGCCGTAGAAGCCGACCGCCTCCTTCATCCGGCCCGCACCGACGAGGACGGCGCCGTGGTGCATCGCGAGGGTGGCGCGCGCGTGCGGCGTCGAACGGCGCAGCGCGGCCTCGATGACGTCGCGGCGCCCCTCTTCGTCGTCGAGCAACAGCAGGGTCTGGGCGAGCAGCGCGTCCGCCTCCGGGCTCGAGCTCATGGACAGCGAGATGCGCAGCTCACGCGCGGCGTCCGTGTAGCGGCCGAGCGCGAGCTGCGCCTCCGCCTTGACCTGATGCAACAGCGGCGACTCGGGGTTGATCGCGAGGCCGCGCTCGACCACGGCGAGCGCCGAAGAGGCGCCGTCCCCCGCGCTGCCGCGCAGGTGGAAGCGGGCCTCGTCCGCGAAGGGCAGCGCCGCGCGCGGCAAGAGGCGGTGCGCCGCCTGCGCCGCCTTCATGCCGGCGTCGGCATCGTAGGCGAAGCGATCGGCGAAGAAGCCGGCGAAGATCAGGTTGCCGAGGCCGGTCTTTTGGCATGACGCACACCCGCTCCACGTCTTGCGCAGCCCGGCGGCGCTCGCCTTCACCGAGCGCACGACCGCTTCGAGCAGCCCCGCCTCCTGTTGGCAGCTCTTCGGGAGCCCGGCGTCGACGAGCTCACGCAGGCGCGTCATCGCCTTCACCTGCGCGAGCTCGTCCTCCATCCGGCCGCTGAGCGCGATCTTGAGCAAGAGCGCGCCCGGCTCGTCCGGCGACGCGCGCAGCACCTTCTCGACCGCGCGGTTCGCGACGTCGAGCTCGCCGTCATAGAACGCCTCGATGGCGTTGGTCAGCTCGATGCGCACGTTGTCGTCGCTGCTCACCACCGGCAGCGGCATACGCTCGTCGAGCAGCGCGCCGAAGCGACCCTCCCCCCAGCCGGCGATGATGACGGCGACGAGCAGCACGATGACCGTGCCCGCCGCCGCCCAGCGCAGGCGCCACTTGCGGGCGCGCAGGCGCATCTCCTCATCGCTGACGAAGTGACCCGACGGCGAGGTGCCGGTGCTCGGCGTACCGCTGCGCGACGTGACCGCCCGCGCCGCGTCGGCCCGCGCGGGCGGCACACCCTGGAGCGCGGCGGGCGTCGTCACCGCCGGCAGCGTCGGCTCATCCGGCGGCAGGGCGTCCACCGTGTCGATGACGTCGAGGGTGAGCGATCCCGCCACCGGCGTCTCGACGTGCGACGCCGCCATCGCGCCGGCGAGCTCGGGGATCTCGCGCAGCGAGGAGAGCAGCTCCTCGGCGCTCGCCGGCCGCCGCTCGGGCTCGCGCTCGAGAAGGGAGCCGAGGAGATCGTCGAGGGCGGGCGGGAGGCTGACGCCGGGGTGCGCGCTGCTCACGCGCGGCGCCTGCTGCTCGAGCTGCGCGAGGAAGATCTTCATCGCGCTCGGCGCCTCGAAGGGCCGACGACCGGTGAGCATCTCGAACCAGGTGACGCCGAGCGCATAGAGGTCGCTGCGCGCGTCGTCGCTGCTGCCGGTGATCTGCTCGGGCGCGATGTATCCCGGCGTACCGGGCACGAGCCCGGTGCCGGTCAGGTTTCCCTTCAGCTCGTCGCCCTGCACCTCATGACCGCGCACGAGCTTGGCGATGCCGAAGTCGAGCACCTTGACGAAGTCGGAGAGCCCCTCGGCCTCGATGAGCAGGATGTTCTCGGGTTTCAGATCCCGGTGCACGACGCCACGTCGATGCGCGGCCGAGAGCGCGCGCGCCACGTCGCGCACGATGGAGACGGTGCGCTGCCAGGGCAGCGGCCCGCCGGCGCGCACGGTCTCCGCCAGCGTCTTGCCGGGCAGAAACTCCATGGCGATGTAGAGCCCGCCGCCCCCGAGCACACCCTCGTCGGTGCTGCCGAAGTCGTGGATGCCGACGATGTGAGGGTGATTGAGCTGCGCGATGAGCTTCGCTTCGTTCTTGAAGCGCTCGACGGCGATGGGATCGCAGACCAGCTCGCCGCGGAGCACCTTGAGGGCCACCGAGCGACCGAGCGACTGCTGCGCGGCGAGGTAGACCGTGCCCATGCCGCCCATGCCGACCCGCCGCTCGATGCGATAGCGCCCGCCCACGAGGGCGCCGACGAGGGGATCCTGCTGCTCGGTCATGGAGCGATCTTCGATGCTCCGGGGAGCGGGAGCAACTGTCCGAGGTCACGTCTCGGGGTCGGCCCACAGCCAGGCCGCGCCGCGCACGCCGCTCGAGTCGCCGTGCCGGGCGCGCACGATGGGCACGTCGACGACATCGGAGAAGATGTAGCGCGCGAGCAGGCGCGGCAGGTTCGCGTACAGGCGCGTCAGGTTCGAGACGCCGCCGCCGAGCACGATGACGTCGGGATCGAGCACGTTCACGAGCGTCGCCAAGGAGCGCGCCAAGCGATCCTCGAGGCGCCGGAGCGTGGCCTCGCAGGCAAGGTCACCTCGCTGCGCTCGCTCGTCGATGTCTTGCAGCGACAGGCCGAGCCCCGTCGACGACAGGTGATCGCGCTCGACGCCGGGGCCGGACACGAACGTCTCCACGCAGCCGCTCTTGCCGCAATAGCAGGGAGGTCCCGGCCGCTCGCCTTCGCTCGACCAGGGCAGCGGGTTGTGTCCCCACTCGCCGGCGATGGCATGACGCCCGCGCCACGGCTCACGATCGACGACGACACCGCCGCCGCAGCCGGTGCCGACGATGACGCCGAAGACCACGCGCGCCCCCGCGGCGGCGCCATCCACGGCCTCGGACACCGTGAAGCAGTTGGCGTCGTTCTCGACGCGAACGGGCCGGCCGAGCGCCGCCGCGAGATCCCGATCGAAGGGGCGACCGTTCAGCCAGGTCGAGTTCGCGTTCTTCACGAGGCCGGTCGCGGGAGAGATCGCCCCGGGCAGGCCGACGCCCACGCTCGCGCGCTCGACGGTGCCGCCCCGGCGCGCTTGCTCCTCGACGTCGTGCACGAGCTTCACGATGGCCGCGATGCTGCCGGCGTAGTCGTCACGCGGGGTCGCTACGCGCACGCGCGCCAGCGACTCGCCCGCCGGTGAGAGGGCGATGGCTTCGATCTTGGTGCCGCCGAGGTCCACACCGATGCGCATGGACAGCCCGTGTAGCCTCGAACCGAGGCTCGGTCATCCAGGGGCAGCGGCGCGCTTTACGCCGGCCAGAAGAAGAACCAGAACACCCAGCCGGTGAGGCCGACGACGAACACGAGCGACGCGAGCGCGAGCAGCCACCGGCCCGTGCGGATCTCCCGCCGCATGGCCATGATGCCCTGCTCGCGGGCGCTGGCGTTCTCGCCCTCGAGAACGGCCCCCGAGGGCGCGGCGTTCGGCGTCTCGGGCACCGCGTCGGCGCCGCCGCACGCGACCTCCGCGCTCGGGTGGCCGTTCGAACCCTGGCTGAGCTGCGGCACGTCGTCCTCCTCCCAGAGCCCCATCCACAGTCGCTCGCTCACGAGCACCGTTCAGCTCGCCTTCGCGCAAGCTGATGGGTGCTCTAAAGGAGGTAACGACGGCAGACATTCCTCCCAAGCGCCGCTGTCTGTGGCAAGGTGCCGCACCGCATGGCTGGACGTTCTCCTCGTCGTGGGCGCCGTTCACCGGCCGACGCTCGTCCCGCCCAGGACTCGCTCGCGGCCGCGGGGCACCTGTACGCCGCCTGCACGCGCGACGACGCGCCGCTCGATCGCACCATCGCGCGCTTTCTGAAGGAGCGCCGCGGCCTCGACGACGACAAGGCGCGCTCCTTCGTGGTGCGCACGGCCCAAGGCATGCTGCGAAACCGGCGCTGGCTCGAGGCTGCGGCGGCCACCCTGCCCTTTCGTCCGACGCGCGAGGCGCTGGTCTGCCTCTACCTCGTCGCGCGCGACGGCGTGCCGGCCGAGTCGCTCGGCCTCGACGACAAGACCAAGAAGACGCTGCTGTTCGCCGGCAAGAAGGCGGACGCGAGCGGGCTCGCCGTGCGCGCGTCGCTGCCCGACTGGTTGGCGACCTGCCTGCTCGACGAGCTCGGTGAGGACGAGGGCACCCAGCTGGCCATGTCGCTGACGGAGGCCCCGCCCACGACGCTGCGCGCGAGCTCTCTCAAGGGCACGCGGGCCGAGCTCATCGAGGCGCTCGCGCGCGAGGGCTTCGCGGCGCGCGCGACGGCGCTCAGCCCCTTCGGTGTCGTCGTCGATAACCCTGGCTCATTGTTTCGCAGCGAGGCCTTTCAGGGCGGCCGGTTCGAGATGCAGGACGAGGCGAGCCAGCTCGCGGTCCTGCTGATGGACGCGCGGCCTGGTCAGCTCGTCGTCGACGGCTGCGCGGGCGCGGGCGGCAAGACGCTCGCGCTCGCGGCCGCCATGGAGAACAAGGGCCGCTTGCTCGCCTTCGACGTGGCCGCCTTTCGCCTCGAGGACCTGAGAAAGCGCGCGCGCCGGGCCGACGTCCATAACCTGCGCGTGCAGGCGCTGTCGTCGAACAACGACCCGGCCGTGAAGCGCCTAACGGGCAAGGCGGACGCCGTCCTCGTCGACGCGCCTTGCTCCGGCAGCGGCGTGCTGCGCCGAAACCCCGACACGAAGTGGCAGCTCGGCCAAGACGACGTGAGCCGCATGCGCCTACAGCAGGCGGACATCCTCGACGCCTACGCGCCGCTCGTGAAGGGCGGCGGGCGGCTCGTCTACGCGACCTGCTCGGTGCTGCGCGACGAGGATGAACGGCAGGTCGAGGAATTCCTCGCGCGCACGCCCGGCTTCGTGTTGCGCTCCGCCACCGAGCTGCTGCGCGCGGCCGGCGTGCCGCTCGAGGACCGCGGCGACTACCTGCGGCTGTTTCCGCATCGCCACGGCACCGACGGCTTCTTCGCCGCCGTGCTCGAGAAGAGGAGCTGAGCGATGCCGCGCTTCGCCGTCGAACGCCCCTCGTCGCTGGCCGCCTTCCTCGGCGCGCGGCTGCCGGGCTGGAAGAAGGCGACGCTGAAGCGCTACCTCGAGCGCGGCGCGGTCAGCGTGAACGGCGTCGTCGTGCAGCGGGGCGGACACGCGCTGGCGCCGGGCGACGAGGTCGCCCTCGAGGAGCACCGGCCCTCCACCCTGCAAGGGCGTCGCGTCGGGTCCGGCCGCGCGGGGCTCCGCGTTCTTCACGTCGACGATTTCATTATCGTCGTAGATAAGCCGGCGGGGCTGCTCTCCACCTCGGAGCCGCCGGACCAGGACAAGCCCTCGGTGCTCTCCCTGCTCGAGCGCGAGCTCGGCCGCACGGGGGAGCGGGGCAAGGCCTACGCGGTGCATCGGCTCGATCGCGACACCTCGGGGCTCCTGCTGGTGGCGCGCAGCTACAAGGCGCGCGAGGTGATCGTGAAGCGCTGGGCCGAGGTCGAGAAGGTGTACGTGGCCGTGGTGCAGGGCAGGCTCGATCCTGCCGAGGGGACCATCGTCGCGGCGCTGCGCGAGGACAAGCGCACCCTCGACGTCCGCGTCGACGAGCACGACAAGGCCTCGCGGCGGACGGTGTCGCACTACCAGACCCTGTTCGAGGGCCGCGGCCGCTCGCTCGTCGAGGTGCGGCTCGAGACCGGACACAAGCACCAGATCCGCGTGCACCTCGCCTCGCGCGGCTGTCCCATCGTCGGCGATCCGCGCTACGGCGGGGAGCCGCGGGGCGACGTGCGGCGGATGGCGCTGCACGCGTGGCGCCTGTCCTTCCCGCACCCCATGCGGGAGGAGCGCCTGTCCTTCGAGAGCCCCGTGCCGTCGTCGTTCGAGGCGCTCGTCGGCAGGGCGGCCCCGAGCGGCGCGGGATCGTAAGCTGCGCGACCGAGCAGACACCTTCCGTTCGAAGCCCCCGCGCGTTAGGCGACGAGACATGAACGACGATCTCAAGAGCACCATCGAGGCCGCCTTCGAAGACAAGGCCAACGTCAACGCCGGCACCAACGGCGCCGTACGCGAGGCGGTCGACGCCGCGCTCGGCTACCTCGACAGCGGCGTCGCCCGCGTGGCGTCGAAGGAGGGCGACACCTGGGTCGTACACCAGTGGCTGAAGAAGGCGGTGCTGCTCTCGTTCCGCCTGAACGACATGACGCCCATCGAGGGCGGGCCCGGCGGCGCGCGCTGGTGGGA
>CAYLZW010000028.1:0-34038 GCA_964388085.1 uncultured Myxococcales bacterium
CGAGGCGACCGTCGTCCGGAACTACATCGACTGGATCCTCGGCCTGCCCTGGACGGACAAGACCGAAGAGAACTACGACATCGATCTCGCGGAGCACATCCTCGACGAGGACCACTACGGCCTCGAGAAGGTCAAGGAGCGGATCCTCGAGTACCTCGCGGTCCAGGCGCTCGTGAAGAAGCTGAAGGGGCCCGTGCTCTGCCTCGTCGGGCCGCCCGGGGTCGGCAAGACCTCCCTGGCCAAGTCGATCGCCCGCGCGACCGGCCGCGAGTTCGTCCGGCTCTCGCTCGGCGGCGTCCGCGACGAGGCGGAGATCCGCGGCCACCGGCGCACGTACATCGGCGCCCTCCCCGGCCGCGTCATCCAGTCACTGCGCAAGGTCGGCTCCAACAACCCGGTCTTCCTCCTCGACGAGGTCGACAAGATGTCGAGCGACTTCCGCGGCGACCCGGCCGCGGCGCTCCTCGAGGTGCTCGACCCCGAGCAGAACAGCAGCTTTCGCGACCACTATCTCGAGGTCACCTTCGACCTCTCCGAGGTGCTGTTCATCACCACCGCGAACATCCTCGATCCCGTCGCGCCGCCGCTGCTCGACCGCATGGAGGTCCTCGAGATCCCCGGCTACATCGACGACGAGAAGCTGCAGATCGCCAAGAGCTACCTCGTGCCGCGTCAGCTGGAGCGCCACGGGCTCGACGAGCGGCGTCACCTCTCGTTCACCGACGAGGCCATCTCCGTCATCATGCGCGGCTATACGCGCGAGGCGGGCGTGCGCAAGCTGGAGCAGCGCATCGCGGCCATCTGCCGCAAGCGCGCAAAGCAGGTCGTGGAGCACCCCGGCAGCGAGCCGCTGGTCGTCGATCCCGCCGTGGTACGCGAGCTGCTCGGCAGCGAGCGCTTCAAGGCCGAGGCTGAGCTCACCGAGCGCACGCGCCTGCCAGGCGTGGCGGTGGCGGTGGCCTGGACGCCGGCGGGGGGCGAGATCCTCTTCGTCGAGGCCACGCGCATGCCGGGCGGGAAGGGCACCTTCGTCATCACCGGCCAGGTGCGCGAGGTCATGCAGGAGTCGGCCCGCGCGGCGTTCAGCTGGGTGCGCTCCCACGCGTCCGACTACGGGATCCATCTCGATGATTTCAAAGATGTCGATATCCACATCCACATCCCGCACGGGGCGGTCCCGAAGGACGGCCCCTCGGCAGGCGCCGTCATGGTGGCGGCGCTCGTCTCGCTGTTCACCGGCGAGCCCGTGCGTCCGAAGGTCGCCATGACCGGGGAGATCACGCTGAGCGGGCTCGTGCTGCCGGTGGGCGGCATCAAGGAGAAGGTGCTCGCGGCGCAACGCAACGGCGTCTGTGAGATGGTCCTCCCGGCCGACAACGAGCCCGATCTCATCGAGGACGTCCCCGAGCACCTGCGCGCGGGCATGCGCTTTCACTTCGTGCACACGCTGCGCGAGGCGCTCGAGCTGGCCCTGCCGCGGCACGCGAACGGAGCGCGCCGTCCCCGCCCGCCGGCGCCGCCCGGGGAGGCCAGCATCGGCGTGCAATAGGGCGGGGCGAATACGTTACTTCGTAAAGTATCGGACTCAGCCCGGAGCCCCGGAGCCCTCTGCCTCACGTGCTTGCACGCTCGCGCGCGGAGCCCACGCGCCGTGCGCGAAGCGGTAGATGAAGCGCCAGTGCAGGCCGACGCCGAGCAGCACGAAGAGGTGAAAGAGCTCGTGCGGTCCGAGGACGCCCGGCCAGAGCGTCGGCCAGCGCAGGAACTCGAGCACCGCGCCCGCCGTATAGGCGACGCCGCCGAGCAGCACGGGTGAGACCAGCGAGTAGCCGTAGCGACGCCAGGCGGCATAACCCGACACGGCGCCCAGCCAGCCGAGGGAGAGGTACATGACGAGGCCGAGCCACTCGGGAAAGCCCTGGAAGAAGACGGTCTTGAGGGTGATGGACGCGACGGCGAACGACCACACGAAGGCGAGGATCCCCCAGCGCAGCCAGCCGCGGAACAGGATCGCGTGTCCCGGCGTGAACGTCCCCGCGATGAGCACGAAGATGGCGGCGTGATCGAGCCGGCGCAGCACCGCGCGCGCGGGGGTGCCGTCGGCGAGCAGGTGATAGGTGCCGCTCAAGCCGAGCTGGATCTCGACGGCGAGCACGAACACGACGAGCGAGAACACCCGGCCAGGGTGACCGCGCCCCCGCCACAGCAAGCGGGGAGCGAGCAGCAAGAACACGAGCGCGCCCCCGAGGTGCAGCCAGGAGCTGACGGGATCCTGGAAACCCAGGAGGGGCTCGGTGCTCATGCGGCCGAGCATACGCGCCGGGAGCGTCCCCGGTGCGCTCCGGCGCGGGGGACGCGCTCAGCGCGCCTCGTCGTCGAGCTGCGCGGGCGGGGGCAGCGGCCCCGGGGGCGGTACGGGGATGGGATCGTCATCGGGCAGCGGGATGGGGTCCGGACCCGCCTCGAGCCATGGTTCGAGGCCGGCGTCGAACAGCGCCTCGACGCCCGCGTCGTCACCGTCGTCCGGCCCGGCGTCGCTCCAGACGTCGAGGTCGTCGTCGAGAGATCCGTCGAGCTGCCCCGCGTCGAGCTCCACCGAGGGCGACGGGCGCGCGAGCAGGAGCGAGAACACGGCGGCGGCGGTGCAGATCAACAACAGCATTGCTCTCTTCATGCGTCCTCCGGGACGGCCATTCCGGCGTCAAGCGCCGTACCAGCCCCGTCGAGGACGTCAGCCCATCGCCCGTGCGCGCCGCAGTTTCGCGACAACGGGGCGCATCGCCGCGAGGGGGTGAGGGGGTGGGGCCAGCGTCAGGCGACGTCGTCGGTGTGAAGATTGCTTGGATGCACCGTTGGGCAGCGCACGCGGGAGTCGTCATGCGAGGGATGGGATTTCGTCTGGGCCGCGCGTTCGGCGTAGAGCTGACCGTCGACTGGAGCCTCTTGATCATCTTCACCTTGGTGCTCGTGAACCTCGCCCTGGGGCTTTTCCCCGCGTGGCATCCGGAGTGGGGCGCGGCGCTGACGTGGCTGGTGGCGGCGTGCGCGGCGGTGCTGTTCTTCGGCTCCGTCCTCGTGCACGAGCTGTCCCACGCGCTCATGGCGAGGCGTCACGACGTGCCCGTGCGGCGCATCACGCTGTTCCTCTTCGGCGGCGTCGCCCACATGGACGAGGAGCCACGCAGCCCGCGCGCCGAGCTGCTCATCGCCGTGGTCGGGCCGCTCACCAGCGTCCTCATCGGCGCGGTGTCCCTCGGCCTCGGCGGCTTGCTCGCGAGCCGCGCGCTCGTTGGGCTCGTCATCGAGGACGCGAGTGACGTCGTCGCGTTCGCCGCGCGCATCGGCCCCGTCGCGACGCTGTGCCTCTGGCTCGGCCAGGTGAACCTGCTGCTCGGCGTGTTCAACCTCATCCCCGGCTTCCCGCTCGACGGTGGGCGCGTGCTGCGCGCCGCGCTCTGGCAGGGGACGAGGGACCTCCGCAAGGCGACGCGCTGGGCGTCGAACGTCGGGCGCGGCTTCTCCTGGCTGCTGATGGGCCTCGGCGCCGTGTCGCTGTTCCAGGGAGCCTTCGGTCAGGGGATCTGGCTCATCCTCATCGGCTGGTTCCTGAACAACGCCGCGACCATGAGCTACCAGCAGCTGGTCACCCGGCAGGCGCTCGAGGACGCGACCGCGCGCGACGTCATGACCCGCGCGCTGACGCCGGTGTCGCCCGACGTCAGCATCGACGAGCTCGTGCGCGACTACTTCATGACGAGCGAGCAGCGCGCCTTTCCCGTGCTCTCTGACGGCGCCTTCGAGGGGCTCGTCTGCCTGGAAGACGTCCGCCGCGCCCCTCGTGAGCGCTGGTCCGACACTCGCGCAAGCGAGGTGATGACGCCGAGAGAGCGCCTCGTCACCATCGCGCCCGACGACGAGGCGGAGCGCGCGCTCAAGCTGCTCGGCCAGAGCGACGTGGACCAGCTCCCCGTGCTCGAGGGCGACCGGCTGCTGGGGCTCGTGCAGCGACGAGGGCTCATGCGCTGGCTCGCGCTGCATGGCGATGAGGGCCAGCGTGACGTCACTGGATGGGGCGTGGGGGGATCATCTCGCGCAGACGCTCGATCAGCTCCGTCGTCGGCAGGTACTTGAGGTCCGTCGGCTCCTCCTGGATGACGCGCTCACCGGCGCGCTTCGAGAGCTGCTTGCGGAGCCTGCCGAGCAGGTCCGGAGACGTGAACAGCGAGATGGTGGAGCAGCGGCCGTCATCGACGGCACCCTCGATGTACTGCGCGAGCGAACGGGCGAAGTTCTCCTCCGCGACCTCCACGGGGTCGCTCTGCGGGGCGGCCGACGGTTGGAACCCCGCCGTATTCGCCCGGGTCCCCATTCGATCGGACGCCAGCTCGGAGGTGAGCCGTCGTCCGTCGGGGTTGGCCAGCTCTTCCACGAGCGTTGGTGCGTCGACCTGCCTCGGCTGTTCGAAGATCCTCGCGGCCGCGGCGTTCGCGACGACGATGAGGTGCGGCTTCGCCATGAACATGCCTCCTTTCGTCCACGAACGACGGCAGGCGACGCAGGACGTCGCGCCGCGAGCGCCGCAGCGCGGACGCTATTGCCTGCACGAGGTGCAAGGCACGCGCCGGGCTCATGCGCCGCGGCCACCTGCTATACAGGCATCTCCTCTCGCGCCGCCGTGCCGGAGGACCGCGGAGCGCCTTGTGAAGCACCTCCTGTCTCTCGCCGACTGCAGCTCCGACGAGGTGCGCGGGCTCTTGGCGCTGGCGGCCTCGGTCAAGCGAGAGCCGGCTCGTTACCGGCGGGCCCTGGACGGCAAAAAGCTCGCCCTCATCTTCATGAAGCCGTCGACGAGGACGCGCGTGTCCTTCGAGGCCGGCATGCTCGATCTCGGCGGGCACGCGCTCGTCCTCTCGGCCCGCGACCTTCAGCTCGGGAGAGGCGAGACGGTGCGTGACATGGCCGGGGTGCTCGGCCGCTTCGTCGACGGCATCATGGCGCGCGTGTTCGGGCAGGCCGACCTCGAGGAGCTGACGGCGGGTGGCGTGCCCGTCATCAACGGTCTCTCGGACGCGCTGCATCCCTGTCAGGCGCTCGCCGATATGCTGACGCTCGAGGAGAAGAGGGGCCGGCTCGACGGCGTTACGCTCGCCTACGTCGGTGACGGGAACAACGTCGTTCACTCGTTGGTCAACGCGAGCGCGCACCTCGGCGTACGGCTGCGCATCGCGACGCCGGAGGGGTACGAGCCCGACGCGAAGGTGGTTGAGGCGGCGCGAGCGGGCGGGGCCGACGTCGAGGTCATGCGCGATCCTCACGCCGCGGTCGAGGGAGCGGACGCGGTCTATACCGATGTGTGGGCGTCCATGGGACAGGAGCAAGAGCACGCCGAGCGGGCGCGCGCCTTCGCCCCCTATCGCGTCGACGCGGCGCTGTTCGCGCGCGCCAGAGGTGACGCCATCTTCATGCACTGTCTGCCGGCGCATCGTGGGGAGGAGGTCACGGACGACGTGGTGGACCACGCCCGCTCCTGCGTGCTCGACGAGGCCGAGAACCGCCTGCATGTGCAGAAGGCGGTGCTGCTGCACCTGCTCGGCTGTGCGGCGCTGCCACCGGCCTGACGGACCAGGTGGCCTAACGGACCCGGTGGCAGTCGCTCGACAGCGACTCATCGACCTCGACGGTGACCTCGACGCTGCAGCGCCGCCAGCTCGCGTCGGGTGAGGCGTCGAGCGAGAAGGTCACGCCGCTGTCGCAAGCGATCCGCGGGGCGCCGGCCGGGGTGGCAGGTTGCGCGGCACAGTGACCGCCGTGCGTCCACACCGCCCAGACGCGGGAGCGGTCGACGTCGTAGGGGTCGGGACAGGAGAGCACGCTGATGCCGACCTCGGGGACGGGCTCGAGCCCGCAGCTCACCCCCTCGTCCGCGGCGCTGGTAGCGTCGTCCAGGACGGCGAGGCCCGACACCGTCAGCGCGATCGTGCCGAGGGATAGGGCGAGGGCGGTGAAGAAGCGCTGCTCGAACATTGGGCCTCCACGTCGCGTCTCACCACGAGCCTTTGTTCCCTCGGACAAGTCATCGCGACTGTGTGGGCTCGTTCAAGCCACGCGCCAGCAGGCAGCCGCTCGAGCGCCGCTCCGTGCGCAGCCGTGCGCCTTCTGACCGTTGCGCCGCGCACCGCCGCGCGCCCAGCGGGGCATCACGCCACGTCCCCGTGCTCCCGCGCAAACGTTGCTCTTGCGCTGCTCCCCGCGGTCTGTTGTTCGCCAGCGCGGTCGTGGTCGGCGATGCTCGCGCCCACAAAATCGCAGTACAGCGAGTTCAGGCTTGACGTAGCGGCTCCACCGACGAGAAATGGAGCAAGCCGAAAGGAGCGGAATGGGTGGTCGAGAACGGACGTCGGGTGCAGCCGCCGAGGCGAGCGACGAAGACCCAGCGGAGGAGGAGCAACGCTCGGCGAGCGCGGCGCTGCACCTGCTCATCGCGGACGACGACGATGACTTTCGCATCGCGGCGGCAGAGCTGCTGCGTCTCGAGGGCTTCGACGTCACCGAGCTGAAGGATGGTCAGGCTGCCTTCGATCACGCGCTCGCGGAGCGCTTCGACGTGGTGCTCCTCGACCACCGCATGCCCGGCATCATGGGAGGCGACGTCTACGGCCGCCTCCGCCGCCTGCGCCCCGATCTCCCCGTCGTGCTGATGACGGCCGCCATGGATCCCCAAGGCCTCGCGCGTCAGGTCGGAGCGCCGCTCGTGCTGAACAAGCCGTTCGACGTCGATGAGCTCATGGAGGCCGTCGATCTCGCGCGTCGCACGGCGACGAGGTCCTGAGGCTCGAGGCTGCTGAGGCTCAAGGCTCCTGAGCTCAAGCGTCGTCGAGGCGCCGGATGACGCGAGCCGGTGCGCCGGCCGCGACGCAGTGGGGAGGCAGCGAGCGAGTGACGACGCTGCCGGCGCCCACCGTCGTGCCGCGACCGATGGTGACGCCCTTCAACACGAGCGTCTGTGCCCCGAGCCAGACCCCTTCCTCCAACACCACGGGCTCCGAGTCTGGACAGTCGCTGTGGTTGTCGACGGCGTGTTGGTCGTTGTCCATGATGTGCACGTACTGACCGAGATGGCAGCGCGGCCCGATGAAGACCTTGCGGCGAGACTCGATGCACACCCCGAAGTTCAGGTAGCTGTGCGCGCCGATGGCGAGCTCGGCGCCCTTGTGCACGAGCAGGGAGATGGGTGTCACGGTGGACTCGAGCAGGCACCACTCATCGATGCGCAGGTCGCCGCGGTTGCGCACATAGACCCGTCCACGCACGCGCGTACACGGTCCGACAGCGCCGCAGCGGCGCAGCTCCCAGCGGGCGTTGGCGAGGTCACCGCTGGTCGCGAGCAGATCGGAGAATGCACGGCGGCTCAAGATTGCGTGCAGGCGGTCGCGCTGTCGTCGAGCAAGCATCAGCAACTGGCTGGATGACATTGGAGTCATGCGCCTCCTCTCGAGATCGGCGTACGGTCTCGAGCCTGACCTTCAGCATGCAAATCTGGCGCGCCGTGGTGCGTCGCCGCGGTCGCATCTGCGCCGCGGATTCGCGGCCGTGGCCGATCGAATGGGGCCGATTGGCGTCGCCGGGATCGAGGCAGCGATGCGTGCGTCCCTGCGTCAGGTGGTGCGTCTCGCCTTTGCGCGGGGCAGCGAGAAGCGGAAGGACGCACCCCTACCCACGTCGCTCTCGACGGAGATGGTCCCGCCGTGGGCCTCCACCAGGCCGCGCGCGATGAAGAGGCCGAGCCCGATGCCGCCACCGCGCGCCTTGCCGCTCCCCGCCCGATACCAGCGATCGAACAGGCGCACGTGATCGCCCGGGGCGATGCCGGGACCATCGTCGACCACGCTGAACAGGACGTCCTCGCCGCGGGGCTCGACGGTGAGACGGATGCGGCCGGTCTCCTGCGTATGGCGCACGGCGTTGCCGATGAGGTTGCCGAGCACGCGCAGCACGCTCTCCTTGTCCGCGAACACCTCGAGGGTCGGCTCGATGGCGCGCGCGAGCACGAGCTCCCGCGGTCCGGCGAGCGGTCGCCAGATGTCGACGGCCTCCTCCATCACCGCGAGAGCGCCGAGGGGCCCCGCATCGACGGAGAGCTCGCCGGCATCGATGCGGCTGAAGTCGAGCAGGTCGCGGATCAGGTGCTCCATGCGTACGGCGTTCCGCTCGATGACCCCGACCGAGCGCAGCGTCCGCTCGTTTCGTTCGTCGAGGCGCGCGAGGCTGGCGGCGGCCAGCGAGATGGCCGACAGCGGCGTGCGAAGATCGTGCGAGACGATGGCGAGGAGGTCTTCGCGGCTCCTCGTCGCCTCCTGCGCGGCCTCGAGCAGGCGGGCGCGCTCGAGCGCGAGGCAGCCCTGGTCGGCGAGCGCGCAGAGGAACAGCCGCTCCTCCGCCTTGAAGCGTTGCGAATCATCGAACCCGAGCACGAGCACGCCGTGCAGTCCGGACGACGACAACAGCGGAACGCAGCCGAGCGCCGGCGGCGCGGAGGTGCCCTCTGCAAGCGACGGGTAGCGCTCCGCTAGCTCCGCCCTCGACTGGATGAACACCGCCATGCGTGTCCGTGCGGCTTCGTCCCAAGGGGTGTCCCCTGCGTGCGCCGCGCGGCTTCCAGGAAGCGCGGTCTCTCCTGCCTCGCTGATCAGCGCGAGGCGTCCGGCGGCTGCGTCGACGCGGAAGACGGCGCCGGACAGCGCGCCCATGGCAGCGATGCTCTTCGACGTGATCACGCGCGCGACCTGATCGGTCGTGGCGGCCTCCGAGAGCGCCGCCGTCACGCGCTGCAGCGAGGCGATGCGCAGCGCGGCGTCCTCGAGCTGAGCGCGCGTCCCCTCGAGCCGCTGTTTCGAGACCCGCTGGGCCGCGGCGAAGGCGATCTGTCTGGCGATCGTACCGGCGAGCAGGATCTCGTCTTCCCGGAAGCGATGGGGCTCGTCGTAATACAGCATGAACTTGCCGAGCAGGCGCCCGTCGAAGATCAACGGCACGAAGGCGAGCGCGCGGATCCCCTCGCGGTGCAGCACGGAGCGGTAGGGCTCGACGCTGGCGTCGCTGTCTGCGTCGGCGATGAGCAGCGGGGCGGGATCCTGCGTGTCCATGTTCCACGGCGAGTGGCCTTCCACGGCGGCGCGATAGGCATCGGAGAGCCCGCGCCAGGCACGAAAGCGCATGACGGAGGCGTCGTCGAATAGCAGCACCGAGGAACGGCTCACCCCGAGCGCGTCCTCGAGCGCGTCCAGGGCGACGGCGTAGAGCGCGTCGAGATCGGGGGCGCGCCCGACGGCGTCCGCGAGCTGCGCGAGGCTGCGCAGCCCCCGCAGCACCTCGGCCTCCGTCTCCGCAAGGAGCTCTGTCCCGACTTCCGCCACGACGACGACGCCTCCGCTGCGCGTCGAGAGATGAGGGCGCAGCCGGAGCAATCTAACGCGGCGTCGACACGCTGTCTTTCTCTACCAAGTCTGCACGCGATGCATCTTGTGCGCGCCATCGCTGCGCCGCACCTCGGCAAACAAGTGCCGCGAGCCGCGCACCGCGGTGTGCGCGGGCGTTGCGCGCTCGATGGGCCGTGGTCCTCGACGACAGCGCGGGGCTTGTGGAGCCGCGCGCGCGAAGGCTAGAGGAAGGAGGGGGCTTCGTGAGCGAGGAGATCGCTCCACGCGAGCGGGGGATGTGCACGATGTCAGAGTCGCAACAGAGGGGCCGCGACGCGGAGGCGACGTCCTCCGCGCGCCTGCTCGACGCGGTGCCGCACGTCGCGTGGCTGGCCGCGGCGAACGGGGAGGTCGTCGGCTGGAACCGGGTCGCCGCGGAGTTCTTTCAAGGGCGCGACGCCGAGCTCGTCGGTGATCGCTGGATCGACGAGGTTCACCCGGACGACCGGGAAGGGGTGCTGAGCGCCTGGCGCGCCGCGGTGGCGTCGGTCGGTGAGCTGCTGGTGCAAGCGCGTCTGCGTCGCCGCGCGGACGGCGCCTGGCGTTGGCACTGCCTGCAGGCGCTCGCGCAGCGTGACGACGAGGGGCGCGTGTCCCGGTGGATCGGCACGTGCTCGGACATCCACGAGTGGAAGGCCGCCGAGCACCTCGCCAAGGAGAGCGAGCGGCGCTTTCGCGCCATCTTCGAGCAGGCGCCGCTCGGCATCGCGGTGGTCGACATGCACGGACGTTGGCGCGAGACCAACGATGGGCTGTGTCGCATGCTCGGCTACTCCATGCGCGAGCTGCAAGAGCTCACGTGGGCGAACGTGGTGCACCCCGAAGATCGCGGCATGCACGACTCCCAGGTGGCGCGGCTCTCGTCCGGCGCCATCGACGGCTACTCGCTCGAGAAACGTTATCTGCGCCGGGATGGCGGCGAGGTGTGGGTGCGCTTGAACGCGGTCCGCCTCGGCGATGACGAGGGCCGCGGACAGTACCTGTGCGTGCTCGAAGACGTGACCGCTCGAAGGCGGGCGGAGGACGCGCGGCGCGAGAGCGAGGAGATCCTGCGCCAGCGCACGGCGGAGCTCGAGACCATCTACGCCACCGCGCCCGTCGGCCTCGCGCTCGTCGACCACCGCGGCTATGTGGTGCGTGCGAACCGGGCGCAGCTCGAGGGGCTCGGCTTCAGCGCCTCGCTCGGCTCGGTGGGGCAGCCCTTCCTCCCACAGGTCCCCGAGGTGCGCGGCTATATCGCCAGCGTCGTCGAGAGCGGGGCACCCGTGGTGGACGCGGAGGTCACGCTGAGCGACGAGCGGCAAGGCACACGCTTTCTGCGCTGCAGCTTCGTGGCTCTGCGCGACGCCGGCGGTCAGGTCGATCGGGTCAGCTGCACGCTCTACGACGTGACGCAGCACCGGCGCTACGAGGCCGCGCTCGAGGAGGCGTCCCGCCAGAAGGACCACTTCCTCGCCGTGCTTGGACACGAGCTGCGTAACCCGCTCGCCGCCATCGCGACCGCGGCCCAGCTCATGAAGCGCCTCGACGTACCCGACCCGGCCATCGACCGGGTGCGCGCCATCGTCGAGCGGCAGGCGGCGCACATGACGAAGCTCGTGGACGGGCTGCTCGACGTCTCGCGTATCGCGCGCGGCAAGATCAGCCTCGAGCGCCGCCGCGTCGATCTCGCCGGGCTCGTGCGCGCGGTGCTCGAGGATCGCGCGGCGGTGCTGCAGTCGCGAGGGCTGTCGCTCTACGAGACCTTGCCGAGTCACCCCGTCTGGATCGACGCCGACCCGACGCGCATCGCGCAGGTCGCCGACAACCTGCTCACCAACGCGATGAAGTTCACCGACCGCGGTGGCGCCGTCTTCGTCAGCGTCGCGCAACAGGATCGCGAGGTCAGCTTCCGCGTCCGCGACACCGGGGCAGGCATCGCGAAGGAGCTCCTCGAGGAGCTGTTCGAGCCCTTTCGGCAAGCGGGCGACACCGTCGAGCGGGCGGCTGGCGGCCTCGGGCTCGGCCTCGCGCTCGTGCGCGGTCTGGTGGAGCTGCACGGCGGGCGCGTCACCGCACACAGCGACGGACCCGGGACGGGCGCGGAGCTGCACGTCGTCCTTCCCTGCGCCGCGCCGAGCAAGGTCGACGCCGTCGCCGGAGCGCACGGCCGCCTGCGCGTCCTCGTGGTGGAGGACGAGCGTGACGCCGCCGACGTGCTGCGCGGGTTGTTGGCGGGTGGCGGACACGAGGTGCGGGTCGTTCACGACGCGCGCGCGGCGCTCGCCGTCGGGCAGGGCTTCTCACCGCACGTCATCCTGAGCGACATCGCGCTGCCGGGCATGTCCGGCTACGACCTCGCCCGCGCCGTCCGCGCCGACCAACACCTGCATGGCGTGAGGTTGATCGCGATCACGGCGCTCGGACGCGCCAGCGACCGAGAGGAGGCGTTCGCCGCCGGCTTCGACGCTCACGTCACAAAGCCGGTGGCGGCGAGCGCCATCGAGGGCCTGCTCTATTCGACACCCTCGCGGCCGCGCGCCCTTCCACGCGCCAGCGGCCGAGCGCGCGGCTGAAGGGCGAGCGCGGCGAACGAACGGCGCGCACACGTCGGCGGCTTCTCGACTGCTACACTCGCGGCGAACACGCCGGGGGCACCTTGAGCGAGGCGGCATCCACCCATCGATCGTCGGGAATCGTGCTCGGCTCCTACCGCGTCCTCGACCTCATCGGCGAGGGCGGCATGGCGCAGGTCTACCTCGCCGAGCACATCCGGCTCGGGCGACGCGTCGCCTTGAAGCTGCTCTTGCCGGAGCTCTCCCAGCGCAGCGAGATCGCTGGGCGCTTCTTCGCGGAAGCGCGCGCGGTGAACGCGATCCGCTCCGAGCACATCACCGAGATCACGGACTTCATCGAGGACGGCGCCGAGAAGTACTTCATCATGGAGCTGCTCGAAGGCCCCTCGCTGCGCGAGGTCATGGCGAACGGCAGGCTGCCCCTCGAGCGCACGCTCGACATCGCGCTCCAGCTCGCGCGCACGCTCGAGGTCGTCCACGCGGCGGGCATCCTGCATCGTGACCTCAAGCCGGACAACGTCATGCTCACCGAGCGCGCCGGGCGCCGTGACTGGGTGAAGCTGCTCGACTTCGGTATCGCGAAGTTCATGGATGCGGAGGCCTTCGAAGCCTCGGGTCTGCCCCTGGACACCCATGACGGCGTCGTGCTCGGGACTCCCGCCTACCTCGCGCCGGAGCTGCTGCGGGGCAGCGAGCCCGACTTCCGCGCCGATGTCTATTCATTCGGCCTCGTGCTCTTTCAAATGGTCACGGGACAGCGGCCGTTCCTCTCGAAGAGTCTGCCCGAGCTCGTCTACAAGCAGATGAGCGAGACGGCGCCCCGCCTCGCCGAGCTCGAGGACCCTCCCTATGCCATCCCCGACGACCTCGACTCCCTCGTGCGCCGCTGCCTCGAGAAGCAGCGGGAGCTACGGCCGCCCACCATGGCCCACGTCGTGGCGGAGCTCGAGATGCTCTGCGAACAGCTCGGCGTCCCGCTCGACGGTGGGTGGACCTCCTCAAAGGACCGGAGCGCCGAACGCCCCGTCGACAATCTGCGCGCGACCGAGACTCGCGCGCTGCTGAGCGACGGCCGGAGGCCGCAGGGGATCATCGCCGCCGCCGCCCTGGCCGCGCTGCTGCTGCTCGGTACGGCGCTGCTCGTCATGGGCAGCGGCGACGACGCGCTCGTCCTGTCCGCGGCTCCTCCCGTGCGATCGCAGGCGAAGCCTCGGCCCGAGGTGGAGCCGGCGCCGCAGCCAGACCCGCGGCTCTCCCGCATCGACGCCGGCGACACGAAGGCGGTGCTCGCGGAGCTCGACGCGCGCGGACCGGAGGCCTGGTCGCCAGGCGATAACCTCGTGCGCGGGCACGCGCTGTTCTCCGAGGGGCGTTTGCCGGACGCGTGGCGCGCCTACGACGCGGCGGTCGGCGCCGGGACCGTCGACGAGCGCCTGCTCGAGCGCGCGCTCGCGGCGCTGCAGGTGCGCGAGGCCGACGCCGCCATGGACGTGCTCGCGTCCTGGCCGGACGAGCGGGCCTCCTCCGCGCTGCACCGGCTGCTCGACGACGATGGCTGGTGGCCGCGGCACCACGCGCTCAAGGTCCTCGACGATCGGGGCGAGGGCGCTGACGTCGATCGCGCGCGCCTCGCGCTCAAGGACCTCGACACGGGACCGAATTGCGGCGCGCGTCGCTACGGCCTGCGCAAGCTCGCGGAGCACGGCGCGTCCGCGGAGGCGGTCGCGGGCGTCGATCAGGCAGCCGAGCGCAAGGGCAACGGATGCTTGCGGGAGGATCTCGAGATCACCCGCGCGGCCATCGAGAGCCGCATGAGCGAGGCGGCGGCTCGCGCGCCGGCCGGAAGATCGTTCGAGGACGGCCCGCCGGACGCGGTGCGGTAACGCGAATGGACCCGAGCACGCGCACCGCGCGCCGAGGGCGACATTGCGCCGCGCAGCGCGCTCACGCCTGGCGGTCGGGGGCCACCGAAAGGTAGGGTCGCTCGCGTGAACGCCGTCTTCTACGCCATCGTCGTGCTCGCGTTCGGCTTCGCGCTGTCGAACGGCACCCCCGCCGAGGTGGGCAAGGCCGCCCTCGACAGCGCGAAGGGCGCCGTCGAGCTCGCCATCGGCCTCATCGGGTACATGGCGCTCTTCCTCGGGCTGATGAAGATCGTCGAGGAGGCGGGCGGCTTGAAGTTCATGGCGCGGCTCATCCGCCCGCTGCTCGTGCGCCTGTTCCCTGACGTGCCTGCTGATCATCCGGCCATGGGGGCCATGGTGATGAACATGGCCGCCAACGCCCTGGGGCTCGGCAACGCCGCCACGCCGTTTGGCCTCAAGGCCATGAAGGAGCTCAACGAGCTCAACAAGGAGACCGGCACCGCGACGAACGCGATGGTGCTCTTCCTCGCCATCAATACGAGCGGGCTCGCCATCCTGCCGACCGGAATCATTGGCCTGCGCGCGCTGCACGGCTCGACGACACCGGCCGCGATCTTCCCCACCACGCTGATGGCGACGACGCTGTCGACGATCACGGGCATCGCGGCCGCGAAGGCGCTCGCGCGGCTGCCGTTCTTTGCTTCACCGGCGGTGCAACGAGAGGCTGACGACGAGATCGCGAAGGTGCGGGAGCCGACGAAGCTCTCCGACCTGGTGCCGCTCGCGCTCTTCGCCGGCGCGCTCATGGGGCTCGTCACGGCCGTCTACCTGCTCGGCGAGGCGGCGAGCGCCTGGATCATCCCGGGGCTCATCTTCGGCATGCTCACCGTCGGTGTCGTACGGAAGGTGAAGATCTACGAGTCCTTCATCGCGGGCGCGAAAGAGGCCTTTCAACTCGCCACCATGATCATCCCCTATCTCGTCGCCATTTTGGCCGCGGTGGGAATGTTCCGGGCGTCGGGCGGCCTCGATGCCCTCGCCACTCGCATCGGGCGCTTCACCGAGCCGCTCGGCTTGCCGGCGGAGGTGTTGTCGCTCGCCTTTCTGCGCCCGCTCTCGGGCTCGGGCTCGTTCGGCATCACCGCCGAGATCATCCAGACGCACGGACCCGACAGCTACATCGGCAACCTCGCGAGCACGATGAGCGGGGCCACCGAGACCACGTTCTATGTGCTGGCGGTCTACTTCGGCAGCGTCGGAGTCACGAAGCTGCGCCACGCGGTGCCGGCAGGTCTCGCCGCCGACATCATGGGCGTGTTCGGATCGGTGCTCGCGGTCAAGCTGCTGCTAGGCTGAGCGGCGACGCAGCGTGAGCAGCGGGCGGTAGGATCGAGCCACGTGATGTCCGCGAAGCCCATCTGGTGGTGCCTCATCGCCGCGGCGCTGTTCGGGGTCTCGACGCCCGCGGCGAAGGCGCTGCTCGGCGACGTGTCGGCGCTCTCCCTGGCGGGGCTCCTCTATCTCGGCGCGGCGTTGTTCACGGCGCCGTTCGCCTTTCGCGGCGGATCGCGGAGCGCACGTCGCCATCCGGCCAACTTGCTGCGACTGCTGAGCGCGGTCGTCTTCGGCGGCGTCCTCGGGCCGGTGCTGATGCTGCTCGCGCTGTCGAGCGCGCGCGCGAGCGACGTCGCGCTCTGGCTCAATCTCGAGACGGTGACGACGGCCGTGCTCGGTGTCTCGCTCTTTCGCGAGCCCCTCGGGCGGCGCGGCTGGCTCTCCGTGGGGCTTGTGACGGCGGGGAGCGTGCTGCTCGCGTGGCGCGGTGGGGGCACGTTCGCGTTCGAGGGAGCGCTCGCGGCGCTGGCCTGCCTCGCGTGGGGCGTCGACAATCACCTGACCGCGCGCATCGACGGCTTTACGCCGGCGCAATCCACGTGCGTGAAGGGCCTGGTCGCCGGGCTCGTGAACATCGGGCTCGGCTTCGTCGTCGTGACAGAGACGGGGCTCGCTCGAGACGTCATCCTGCTGGCGCTCCTCCTCGGCGCGCTATCCTATGGCGCCTCACTCGTGCTCTACGTCTCGGCTGCGCAGCAGCTCGGCGCCACACGCTCGCAGATGGTCTTCGCGAGCGCGCCCTTCTTCGGCGCCGCGCTGGCTTGGACGGCGGGCGGCGAGCGCGTCCTGCCGCTGCAGCTCGTCGCTGCGGCGCTCATGGTGCTCGGCCTCGTGCTCACGGCGCGCGAACGGCACGGACACGCGCATACGCACGAGGAGCGCACGCACACCCACTGGCATCGCCACGACGACCTTCATCACGATCACGCGCACGAGCGCCTGCCCTGGCTCGGCTGGCACGCGCACGAACATCACCACGCTGCAATGCAGCACTCACACGGGCACCGGCCGGACCTGCATCACCGCCATGAGCACGGCTGACGGTCACGTCATCGAACGACGAGCTCGCGGACTCGTTCTGCGCGTATCGCCCGTCCTCAACCCGGCCGCTTGAGGAAGGCGAGGGCGGGCTTCTGGTTCCGGCCCTTGTTCGTCGGGTCGACCCCGCTGAGAGCGAGCGCGCTGCTGTAGACGTGGCCCGCGTCCGGGACGAAGCCGGACGCTTGCTGGCCAGGGCGCAAGACGCCCGTCGCCGGGTCGAAGGCGGGATCGAGCGTCCCGTCCGCGAGCAGCGGGATGGCGTCGAGCGTCGAGGAGCCGACGCCCCCCCACTGCTTGCCGCCGTCGACGTCTCCGCCGAGGAAGGCGACGCTGTTGACCGGCCAGTGCTGGCAGACGTCCTGCTCGAGGATGGCCAGATACTTCTCGTTCGCCGTTCCGTCGCTGTTCAGGATGCTCTCGACGTCGCCTTGGATGGTGCGGCCCATCTCGGACGCGAGCACGATGGTGCTCTGCTGGTAGAGCGAGCGACCGGGGAGGCCCGGGCACTCGGTCGCCTTGAGGCGGGCGACGAAGGCCTTGAGCGGGTCCCACAGGTCTTCATTCATATCGCTCAGCTGATCAGGCTGTGAATCGTTGTTGAGGATCCACGCGCGCCCACGATGGGAGTCGAAGCGGCGGACGTCGCGGCTCTCGATCCAGAAAGCACAGCTGAGGCCGGCGCGCATGAGCTCGTAGGCCATCATCGCCTGCACCCGCACGTGCGGCGTCTCCTTGGAGCGCGCCGGATTGCCGTTCACGCTCGTGTACGTCGGCACCTCGTCGCCGACGGCGACGCCGAGCTCCTCGCGCAAGACGGGGTCGTTGAACAGCGTGCTCAGGTCGACGTTGAGCGTGCCGGAGGAGAGGTTGCCGTGGATCTCGAGCGCGGACGCGAAGGAGCGGACGCTCTGGCCATCTCGGCTCGCGATGAGGTCGCGTGCAGGTCGTCGGTGTAGGAACGCAAGAGCTGCCGCCGCGTCGACGTCGCCACATCGCCGATGGCCGAGAGCCGACGCTTCAGATCGTTGGGCGTCCTGCCGTAGATGGTGTGTGCGTGCGCGGGCCCGAGCTTGCCGTAGTAGCCCGTCCCCACTGGATATTGCGCGGTGTCGAGCTCGCCATCGGACAGCCAGCGATGCCAGGAGATGTGCGGCAGCAGGTAGCTCGCGCCTTTCTCCTCGGCGAACGCCTGCAGCACCGTGCGCTCGTCGTCGCCGCGCACGTCGCCGAGCGCGCGGTTGTACTTGCCGTAGTGGTAGTCGAAGCGGCTGCCGGAGTGGAACGTGCTGCCGTAGTGGCTCGAGACGATGGCCATGTCAGGGAACAGCTCGAGGCCGGGCTCGGCGAGGTAGCCGTACCGGATGCCGTTGCTCGACTGCGTGAACGCGCCGCCGTCTTCGTGCCCGCTGACGCGATAGAACTGCTCGCTCCAGGGCGGCGTCGGGTGGAGCTCGCCGACGTTCACCGCGAGCGCCGCGTGGTTCGGCGTGTCGACGGGCGAGAACATCGAGTAGCTCATCCAGCCGCCTTCTTGGAACCAGTAGATGAGGAAGCGGGGCTCCTCGGGGCCGGCGGGGACGCCCGCGTCCTCCTGCGCGCGCGCCTTCGCGATGCCCCACTCGCGCGGCGATCCCGGCACGCCGTGGCGCCGGAAGAAGCCGAGCCACTCGAGCGTGGAGATGGCGCCGAGCGCGCCGGCACCCGAGAGGAAACGACGCCGCGCGGCGTTCGTTGGGCGAGGACGGCTCATGGCAGGTCTCCCGCGGGTACGAGGTGCGAGCCGACCGGGTCGACGTACGCCTCGTCGAACAGGATATGCAAGAGGACCTCGCGCAGGGTCCCGTCTCCGCCGTCGAGGATCTCCCAGAGCTCCCGATACAGCGCTCGCTCGTCGAGCTCGGCGCGCATGGGGCGACCCATCAGAAGCTCGAATTGCGTGTTGGCCATGCGGCGCAAGAAGCCCTCTTTGCGCACGGCGTGCTCGGCGAACGCGGCCAGCCCCGAGCCCGCGAACGGGTAATCGTCGACGAGGCCGCGATCGCTGTCGTCGATCGGCGTGCCGTCTTCGAACGTGGCGCGGTAGCTGCCGTCGTCCGCCCAGCGCAGCCGCTGGTGCGCGAGCGGCGTGAGCAGACGATGGCAGCCGTAGCAGACGCTGGCCGGGTCGACGGTGGAGGCGGCCGTCGCGGTCGCGCGCTCATCGAAGACCTCCGGCGGCACCTCGAACACCTCGCCGAGGAAGCCGGTCAGCACGCGCGCGGCATAGTTGTAGTGCGGTAGCCCCGGCTTGCCGCGAATGTAGCCGGGCATCGTCAGCAAACCAGTGGCGCCGTGCTCGGGGGCGCGCGCCTCGGCCGCGAAGCTCGTGTCGACGGCGTAGCTGCCGATGAGCAGCTCCTTCACGGGCTTATCCTCGAGGAAGAGGTGCGTGAGCAGCCGCGCAGGCTCATCGCCTTGCTCGCTGCCGTCGGTCTCGAGCAGGACGCGCGCTCGGTGGAAGAACGCACGAGCGAGCTCTTCGCTCGCGAGCCACTCCGTGACGAGGTCCGCCCGCGTCACCTCGCCGACGTCATAGCGCAACAGCTCGGCGCTCGTGGGCGGCCGGAACAGGAGATCGAGGGCCGTCTTGATGAGCAGCAAGCGCTCGCGATCGTCGTCGCCGGCGACGTCGAAGTGCGGCGGCCGCGTAAACAGGAAGTCCGGGTGCAGCAGCAGCGCCTCACAGACGCCGGACCAGGCGCTGGCGCGGTCGCCGCCTTCCCCCTCGAGCGCCAGCAGCAGCTGGTAGAGCGGCAAGATCTCGTCGAGCGTGGGCTCGGCGTCGGCGCGCACCGGATCGCGCAGCAAGATGCGCTCGAACACGAGCGAGAGACGATCCATCGTGGCGGCCTGAGCGCCCGGCGCGCCCTCGGTGCTGCCCGGCAGCGGACCCTTGATGGTGACGCCCGCGAGACGCAGGTTTCGGTCGCGCTGTGTCGGATCGACGTCTTCCGGCATGTAGTAGTCATTGGTGAACACCACGTCGACCGGCAGGACGCCGGCGCTGACGTCGAGCTGCGCCGTATAGACGATGTATTCCTGACTTTCAGGAACGTCGAAGCCGAACGGGGCGAGGTCGCCGACGCGGAGCTCCATGTGCGGCAGCTCGGGGCCGGCCTCGTCGCCCTGCGCGAGGATCTCGAAGGTGTACCGGCCGGCGATGGGGAAGCTCAGCTCCACGCGCCCGCCGCCGTTCGTGCTGACCGAGAGGAACGCGGGGGAGCTGCCATAGATGGCCCACGGCGAGGCACGGACGGCGCCGGCAGCGTCGATGGAGAGGAGGTCCGTCGCGGCGAACGAGCGCGTCTCGCTGGCCGGCTCTTCGCGCACGGGGGCGGCGGTGTCGACGTCGACGAAGGGACCCGAGCCGAGCGCGACCGCGCGTTGACAGACGTCCGGCGCCATGACGCTGAGCCCGACGAGGAATTCCGGCGTCGCGCCGCGCGCGGGGATGTAGCTGGTGGTGAAGTCGACGCCGCCGAAGAGCGAGATGTTCTCGTGAAAGAGGTCGACGCCGTCGCGCACCCAGTCGTCGCCAAACTGCACGCGCACGCGCCCCTTCAGCTGATCGAAGGTGAGGAAGGTGTTGTCGTACTCCGTCGCCGGCGGGCCGGTGTAGGGCTGCTCGAGCGCGGGCGGGAACACCTCGTCCACGGGCGGCTCGTCGGGGCCGGCGGCGCGCCAGGTCGAGAAGGCACACACGAAAGAGAAGAGCGACTCTTTGTCGTCGTCGCTCCAGTAGGGGCCGCCGGCGGGCATGGAGTCGCGCGCCACGCGGTCGTACATGCGCCCGGGCCCGAACCGCAGCATGTCGGCCGTCTTCAGCTTGAAGTACGTCTCCGTCGGCGTCGCGCCCATCTCGAGGAGCCGCCCCGACCCCGCGGCGTGGCAGCTCAGGCAGCCTTGCCCTTGCCGCGTCATCAGCGGGTGGATCTCGTCGGAGAAGCGCTGCACGAGCGCGTCCTCGCTCGCCACCGCCGGCAGCTCGGGGCAGTCGTCTTCCGTCGCCGCTTCGCCGGGACGCTTGCCGCCGGCGTCGCCGAGGCCGTCGCCCTCGTCGATGATCCCACCATCCGGCTGCCGATCGTTGTTCAGGCCGACGATCGCGGTGCACGCGAGTGGCGCCGAGAGCAGCGCGGGTGCCAGCGTCGCGGCGAGACACCCCATGAGGGTCCGAGGTCGTCGGGCGGTCGGCCGGGTGTTCACGGGAGTAGGGTAACCCGCATGATCACCCGCGTGCTCGTCGTTGCCTGCTGCGCGACGGTCTTCTGCGTCGCAGCGTCCGCACAGCGAGCGCCCGAGAGACCTACGCGCATCGGTGTCATGCCGGTCGCGCTGCCGCCGGACGCGAGTGAGGCGCAACGCGCGCAAGCCGAGCGCTATACACGCGTGCTCACGGAGGCCATCGCCAAGCAGCGGCCCGATGTCATCACGCTCGGCGTACCCGGTGATCCGGCGCCGTCACCGAGCGGCCCTCGAGAGCGCCGCGCGCTCGCGAGCGCCGAGGGACGCCGTCTGCTGACCGGCGAGGTGGTCAGCGCGTGGCTGCGGGGCAGCGGCAGCGACGAGCGGCTTTCTGTCGAGCTGCTCGATGACGCCGGCGAGCTGGTCTGGTCGCTGGAGCTTCGTCCTCCCAAGGAGGGGAGCGCGTGGCCTACGGCGGTCGTCGACCGGCTGCGCGCAGAGGTCGCTGTCGATCCCACGGGCCCGCGCGCGGCCTCGGTGCCCGCGGCTCTCCCACCTTCACCTTCACCTTCCCCTTCACCGTCACCTTCCCCTTCACCTTCCCCGTCGGCGGACGACGCAGGGGGCGGCCCGGACGAGGTCGGCGGCGCCCTGCCGTGGATCGTCGGCTCGAGCGGCGGAGTCCTCGTCGTCGCCGGCCTCTCGGCGCTTGTGGGCGGGGCCGTCCTTGGGACGCTCGCCTGGGACGAGAGCACGAGCCTCGTGGCGCTGCACAGCGACGACCCAGAGCGTGGCCGCCTCGAGCGCAGCTCCCTGCAGAAGGCCATGCTCGCCGATGCGCTGTTCGCGTCCGCCGGGTTGCTGGTGCTCACGGGTGTCGCGGCCACGAGCGCCGCGGTCTTCTTGGAGTAGCTGCCGAGCAGACCGCTCGTGGCGCTTCTCGGCAGCCCGCTAAGGGGCGTCCGGATCGAACATCTTCGTCATCTCGATCAGCGCATCGACGCCCAGGAACACGGTGCTGAGCGAGCCAAAGCGCAGCGAGTGCCGCTCCCCGAGCGACTCGGCTTCCGCCCGATCGCCGCCCACGAAGCGCTCGTCGACGAAGGTCCCGTTCTTGGAGCCGCAGTCCCTCAGCGACAGCGCCCCCGTGCTGGAGCGCTCGAAGATCGCGTGCAATGACGACACGCTCTGGTCGTTGATGACGACGTCGCAGTCCTCGCCGCGGCCGACACGAACGGCGGCGTCGCCGCTCTGCGATCGAAGCGCGAACACCTCGAAGGAGGTCGGCGCGGTGGTCTCGTCGTCGGCGCCGGGGGGCCGAGGCTCGAGCGTGGTCGCGGCCATGAGCGCACGGCTGCGGACGGCGGCGGTGTCGACGAGCAGAAAGGCGGTGCCGTAGGCGGCCGCGAACTTCTCCCGGCCGAGGCGCTTCAGCTCCGCGGTGTAGGTGTGCAGGGGTTCGGGAGATCGGCCATCGGCCTTCAGCGCGGTCATGCATCCTCCTCGAGGACGGGCTCCTTCGAGATAGCACGCCGAGCGCAGAGCGTGCGGGAGGCGGCGAGAGCTGTCCGATTCCGTCCATCCCGCGCGTGGGCCCCCTACGCTTGCTTCCCGGCCGCGTGGCATGCTCCGCTGGGGGGAAGGAGCTGACGCGGCCGAGATGACGAGCCTCGACGACGTGCGCCTCGATGACACCGGCTCCGTGCCGGACGCAGCCGACGTGCCCTCGCATGGCGCGGAGCCGCGCTCCAGTACCGGCAGCGACGTGGGGCGTGGCGACGAAGGCGGCCTGCCCGAGCTCGGCGCGGTGATCGGCAACTACCGCCTGCTCGAGGTGATCGGCACCGGCGGCATGGGGCGCGTGTACAAGGCGGAGCACACGCTGCTCGGCAAGAAGGTCGCGCTCAAGATGCTGCGTCGTCGCTACGCGCAGAGCCCCGACGCGGTGCAGCGCTTCTTCAGCGAGGCGCGGGCCGTGACGAGCATCGAGCACGACAACCTCGTCGACGTCACGGATTTCGTGGAGACGAGCGAGTGGCCGCCCTGCTTCGTCATGCAATTGCTCCGTGGACAGAGCCTCGCCCGCGCCATCCGTGAGGAGGGGCCGTTCCCCATCCCGCGCCTGTTGGGGGTCGCCGCGCAGGCCGCCAGCGCGGTGGCGGCGGTGCATGGCGCCTCCATCATCCACCGCGATCTGAAGCCGGCGAACATCTTCCTGGCGCAGCACCGCGGTGGTGGCGAGGTCGTCAAGCTGCTCGACTTCGGCGTCGCCAAGCTCCTCGATGAGCAAGGTATCTCGATGCACGACACCAACGCCGGCGTGCCCATCGGGACTCCCGACTACATGGCGCCCGAGCAGGTCACGGGCAGCGCGCGCATCGACTACCGCGTCGACATCTGGTCGCTCGGCGCGGTGCTCTACGAAGCCGCGACCGGGCGGTTGCCCTTCAAGGCGTCGTCGTTCGGCGAGCTCGTGCTGGCGCTGCTCTCGAAGGAGGCCGCACCACCGAACCAGCTGCGCGGCGATCGGGAGCCGCTGCCGAAGGCCCTCGAGCTGTTGATCATGCAGTGCCTGTCGCGCGTCGCGGCGCAGCGACCGTCTTCGATGCGCGAGATTCACGAGCGCCTGCTGGCGCTGTCCGCTCCGTTCGCCATCCCTTTTCTCGACGGCAGGCCCCTGACCCTCGCCGAGACGGATCCGGGCGTGGCGCCAAGCGACGTCCTCGTCGGCGGCCCGCGCTTCGTGCCGCCGGCCGACGCGCTGCGTCGCCCGCTCGACGACGACGACGATCTGCCGTCGGGAGGCGCGCCGACGGGCGAGATCCCCGGCGCCTTGCCGCGCCGGCGTCCGCTGCGTCGTGTCGCGGCGGCGGCGATCACCCTCGCTGTCATCGTGGGCGCCGGGGCGCTCGCGTTTCCATCGGGGGAGCCCGAGCGCACGGAGGCCGCGGAGGTCGCCCCCGCGGCGGCGCACGAACGGGTGACCCTCTCTTTCACGTCGACACCGCCGGGCGCGTCGGTGTTCCTCGACGGGAACGCCGAGGCGCTCGGGCGGACGCCCTTCGATCTCGAGGTGCCGCGCGCGCAGGAGCCGCTGCGCTTCGAGGTCCGCATCGACGGGCATGTACCTGCGAGCGCGCAGGTGACGCCTGATGAGTCTCAGCGGATCCAGTCCGCGCTCGCCCCAATCGCCGCGCCGCCGGTGCAGCAGGAGCCCGCGCGAAAGGAGCGACCACGTCGTGAGCGAGCGCAGCAGGGCGAGAAGGGCGGCAGCGGCCGCGACAAGACGGGGCTCATCGAGGTGTTCTGACCATTGCGCCCGCGTTGTCCGTTAGCCGCATGGGTTTGGGAGACCGTCTTAACTTGAGCCTCCTCGACGTGCCGCGCGCGGGGGTGCTTGTCCTGCGCTAGGCTGCGCGGCATGTCGTCCCGCGCGCTCCTCGTCATGCTCGTGTGCTCGCTGGCCGGCGCGGCACCGGCGCTGGCCGAAGACGACTTGGAGAAGGCCAAGCGTCACGTGGAGAAGGCGGAGCAGCATTACTCGCTCGCCGAGTTCCCCGACGCCGTCGAGGAGTTCAAGGCCGCCTATCGCCTCGCGCCCCGTCCCGGCATCCTCTTCAACCTTGGCCAGTGCTATCTGCAGCTCGAGGACTACGCGAACGCGGAGTTCTCCTATCGAGCCTATTTGCGGGCGCTCCCAAACGCCGAGAACGCGCAGCTCGTCGAGGAGCTCATCACGCAGGCCAGCACCGCTTCGAAGGAACAGGCGCGCGCGCGACATGAGGCGGAGGCGGCCATGAGGGTCTCGTCGGCGAGCTCGCTGCGGACAGCAGGGCTGACGGCCGCGGCGCTCGGTGGCGGCGTGATGCTGGGGTCGCTCGCTGGCGTCGCGCTGCTCGAGCTGCTGTTCCTGACGGACGTCGGCAACGAGGACGTGCGCACCGGCCTGTTCTGGTCGGAGAAGGCGCTCGGCGCCGCGGCGGCGATGGGCATTGGCGCCACTGTCCTTGGAGGAACGCTTGCCATCAGCAGCGCGCTCGTCGAGTAGGGTCTGGTGGCGCCTGTGCGCGGCCGCGGTCTTCTCGACGGCGGTGGGCCCGGGCTGTGTGCTCTTCTCGCTCGAGGTGCCCTGCCACAGCGACGACAACTGTGACGCGCCCGCGCGCTGTGCGCCGGAGGCCGGGATCTGTGTCGAGCAAGCGCTCGAGGCGGCGGACGCGGGCGATTCGCCATGACGGTGCTCTCGTTGTTTGGACGTCCCACTCGGACACAAAAGGTGCGAGCTGATGCTCATTCGTGATCGTTTTATGGGCTCGGGCGGGTGCTGGCTCGTCGCTCTGTTGCTGACCTCCACGGCGCTCGCCGACGAAGCGAAGCCACAGAAGCCCGCGCCGCCCGAGAACCGGCCGCCCGTGGGGCAGATCCCCGACATCGCCATCGACGAGGACGCCTCCGCACAGGGGAAGGTGGGCGCGCAGGATCCCGATGGCGATACGCTCGCGTTCGCGCTGAAGAGGAAGCCACGACACGGCACCCTCAGCCTCGACGAGGAGACAGGGCGCTTCGAATACCGCGGCCACGCGGACTATCACGGCGACGACGCCTTCGTCGTCGAGGTGAGCGACGGCAAGGCGCATGTCACGCTGCACGGGAAGATCGTCGTGCGGCCGGCCAACGACGCGCCCACGGCGCAAGCGGCGACGGTGAGCACACGGGAGGACGTGCCCGCAGCGGTGCGCCTGTCGGCGACGGACAAGGACGGCGACGCGCTCACGTTCAGCGTCAGCAAGCGGCCGCGTTCCGGCTCGGCCAAGGTGGTCGACGCCAAGGCCGGCCTGCTGCACTACACGCCCGGCGCCGACTTCCACGGCGAGGACTCGTTCTCCGCCTCGGTGTCCGACGGCAGGGCCTCGCAGGACGTCGAGATCAAGGTGAAGGTGGTCGCCGAGAACGACGCGCCGGTCGCGCAGGACGCGTCGCTCGAGGTCCTCGAGGACGGCACGCTGTCGGCGACGCTGCCGGCGAGCGACGTGGACGGGGACGCCTTGCGCTACCGCATCGTGACCCGAGCGCGTCACGGTGACGTCGTGCTCACAGACGCTGGAGCCGCGGCGTTGCAGTACAAGGCGCACAAGGACTTCCACGGCGAGGACGCATTCACGCTCGAGGCCAGCGACGGAAAGGCGAGCGCGCGCGCCGAGGTGAAGATCCGCGTCACGCCCGTGAACGACGCGCCGAGCGCGGAGGCGTTGTCCATCACGACCCAGGAGGACCGGGCGCTGGCCGCTCAGCTCAGCGCTCGCGACGTCGATGGAGACGCGCTCACCTACCGACTCGCGGAGCGTTCGCGGAGCGGCAAGGTCTCGGTCGACGCCAAGACGGGCGCGCTCCGCTACGTCCCCGGCGCGAATGCCTACGGCAAGGACAGCTTCAAGGTCTCGGTCTCCGACGGAGAGCTCAGCGTGAGCGCCGACGTGGTCGTCGATGTTACGCCGGTGAACGACGCGCCGGTCGCCCGCGTGCTCGAACTCGAGGTGGGGGAGGATCAGGTCGGCGAGGGCACGCTGCTCGTCAGCGATATCGACAGTGACACGCTCTATTACGCGCTGAAGCGCGCTCCCCAGCACGGCTCCGTGTCGCTCGAGGGCTCGAAGAGCGGCAAGCTGCGCTACCAGCCGAAGGCGGACTTCCATGGTGATGACGCGTTCAGCGTCGACGTCTCGGACGGAAAGCTCCCGGCGGTCGCGGAGGTGAAGGTCCGTGTCGCGCCGGCCAATGACGCGCCCGTCGTGAGCGGCGGCGCCTTTCGGACGCGCGAGGATGAGGCCGTCGAGGTGCGCGCCACGGCCCGTGACGTCGACGGCGACGCGCTGACCTTTCGCGTCAAGGCGCAGCCGAAGCAGGGCAGCGTCGAGATCCTGGACAAGGCCAGCGGGCGGTTCCGCTACACGCCGCACGCGAACGCCTTTGGCCAGGACGCCTTCACCGTCGAGGTCAGCGACGGAGAGCTCGCGGCCAGCGCGCGGATCTCGCTCGAGATCACGCCGCTGAACGACGCGCCGGTGACGGCGCCGCTCGCGCTCTCCGTCGCCGAGGACGAGAGCGCCGCGGCTGTCGTGCAGGCCAGCGACATCGACGAGAACCCGCTCCGCTACCGGCTCGTCCGAGCCGCGAAGAGCGGGGAGGTCTCCCTTCCGGACGGCGGCAGCGGCAAGCTGAGCTATCGCCCGCGCAAAGACTTCCACGGTGTCGACACGTTCGCGGTCGAGGTGACGGACGGGCTGGAGCGCGTGATCTCCGAGGCGACGGTCACCGTGGCCGCACGAAACGACGCGCCGGTCGTGAGCGGCGGCGCCTTTCGGACGCGCGAGGACGAGGCCGTCGAGGTGCGCGCCACGGCCCGTGACGTCGACGGCGACGCGCTGACCTTTCGCGTCAAGGCGCAGCCGAAGCAGGGCAGCGTCGAGATCCTGGACAAGGCCAGCGGGCGGTTCCGCTACACGCCGCACGCGAACGCCTTTGGCCAGGACGCCTTCACCGTCGAGGTCAGCGACGGAGAGCTCGCGGCCAGCGCGCGGATCTCGCTCGAGATCACGCCGCTGAACGACGCGCCGGTGACGGCGCCGCTCGCGCTCTCCGTCGCCGAGGACGAGAGCGCCGCGGCTGTCGTGCAGGCCAGCGACATCGACGAGAACCCGCTCCGCTACCGGCTCGTCCGAGCCGCGAAGAGCGGGGAGGTCTCCCTTCCGGACGGCGGCAGCGGCAAGCTGAGCTATCGCCCGCGCAAAGACTTCCACGGTGTCGACACGTTCGCGGTCGAGGTGACGGACGGGCGGGAGCGCGTGATCTCCGAGGCGACGGTCACCGTGGCCGCACGAAACGACGCCCCGGTGACGCAGGCGTACGCGCTCAAGACGGCGGAGGACACGCCGGCGCGGCTGCGCGTGAGCGCGCGGGATGTGGACGGCGACAAGCTCACGTTCAGCCTCGGCGCGCGGCCGAGGATCGGCAAGGTGGTCGTCGACGAAGCGTCTGGCGCGGTGCAGTACACGCCGCAGCCGGACAAGAGCGGCGCCGACGCTTTCACGATCGAGGTGAGCGACGGAACGGCGACCGCCGTCGCGGCGGTGGAGGTCGAGGTCCTGCGCGTGCCGGATCCGCCCGTCGTGCGCGACATCGTCAGCGCAACGCGGGAGGACGAGGCGATCACGTTTACGCTGCCGGCAGAGGACGCCGACGGCGACAAGCTGACCTTCCGCTTGTTGCAGGCGCCAGCGCGCGGCACGGCGAAGCTCGAGGACGGCGCTGCGGGGACCGTGCTCTACACGCCTCACGCCGATGTGCACGGCGACGATGAGCTCCGCTTCGAAGTGAGCGACGGAAAGCATCGGGTGACCGGCGCGACCCGCGTGCGCATCACGGCCGTCAACGACACGCCAACGCTCGAGCCGCTCGAGGTGAGCATGCAGGAGGACCGCCCGGTCACGGCGGTGTTGCGCGGGGCGGACGTCGATGGCGACGAGCTGACCTTTCGCGTGCAGACGCGCCCGAAGCAGGGGGTGGTCCGCTTCTCGAAAAAGGAGCCGAGCCGGTTCACGTTCGAGCCGGCGAAGGACCAGGAGGGCACGGTGACGTTTACGGTGGTGTCCTTCGACGGGCAGCTCGCTTCGGCGCCGGCGCAGGTGAGCGTGCGCATCCAGGGCGAGAACGACGCGCCGCAGGTCGCGCCGGGGCAGCGCTTCACGACGAAAGAGGACGAGCCCTACGCGGGCGTGCTGAAGGCGAGCGACGGTGACGGCGACGCCCTCCACTACCGCGTCACGCGCCAAGGAGCGCGCGGCCTCGTGAAGATCGACGATCCCGGATCCGGTCGCTTCACCTACACGCCACAGCGGGACTACTTCGGCAGCGACACCTTCTCCTTCACGGTGACCGATCCCGACGGCCTCAGCACCGTCGGCCTCATGCGCGTGAAGATCGAGGAGGTCGATGACCCGCCGGTCGCCATCCGCGAGTACACCGACGCCCCCAAATACGGCCGCGTGACGCGCAAGCTCAAGGGCTTCGATCCCGAGGGCAAGGCGGTCAGCTTCCGCATCGTCCGCCAGCCGCCCTTCGGCCGCGTCGAGATGCGCGACGCCAGGTCCGGCGAGTACCTGTTCGTCACGGACGGTGACGGCAGCGGCACCATCGAATTCCAGTTCGTCACGAACGACGGCGAGCTCGACTCCGCGCCGGCCGCGGTCGTCGTGAAGGTGCGCTGACGAGCCTCCGGAGCGGCGCTCAGGAGTCGTCGATGGCCGCCGTCCAGTGCGCGACGTCGTTTGCGCTCATGGGGCCGTCGGGCTCGAGCCGCATGTCGCGGTAGCCCCAGCGCTGTACGTCGGTGAGGTACTGGGAGCGCGACAGGAACGTCCCCCGGCAGGGGTGGCCGTCGTCGGGGGCCTCCGTCTGCTCGATCTTCACGTCGCGCAAGAGCTCGTCCAGCACCCAGGCCGGCACGCGCGTGCGCTCGGCGGGGTAGATGTAGCCGAACAGCACGAGGTGGCTGAGCAGGACGCGTCGATGCTCACCGTAACGTCGAAGCAGCCGGGCCCAGTCGAGCGACTCGGCACGCGCGCGGATGAGGTGCGCTACATCGGCGCCATCGAAGCGCTCCCGCTCCATGATGAAGCCCTTCTGCCAGATCATCTCCTCGGCCGGGCAGAGCAGCACCGGCACACCGACCACCTCGTCGACGCAGGCGTGCAGGAACCAGGCGTCGTCCACCTCGGCGAGGCCGTTGCCGGAATTGAAGATGATGTCCGCGCAGGCGTCGTTGCCCCCGGCCTTGCCGAGCCAGTGCGGGAACGTGAGGTCGGTCCAGCAGCCGCCGCGCTCGAGGGCCTCGAAGGCCCGCGGCACGTCCTCTCGACGACAGAAGACGTCGACGTCCTTGGTGTGGCGTTCGATCCCGGCGTAGCGCGCGAGCGCATAAGCGCCGCCGACCACGAAGGGCACCTCCGCCTCCTGCAGGCGATTGAACACGCGCTGGTAGAAGGCGCGGGTCACGGGATCGGGCTCGATGGGCTTTGCTCTCGGCACCTCGACCATGGGCCCTCCTCGGCGTGTTGGCCGCGGCGACGGGACACGGCGTGCGGACGCGGCGTATGAGCGCAGCGGCTGCAAGGGGTGTGCAAAGGGGATGCCGCGCGCACCGCCGCCCTCGCTCGAGCGCGGCTTGCATCTTGCTCACCCTCACGGGTCTCACGTGGCAAGACAGACCCAGGGAGTGCGATGGCGACGACGGAGAAGTCGGGCGTGATGCGGCTCGCGGCCATCGGAGACCTGCACTGTACGAAGGCGCACACGGGAAAGCTGCAGCCGCTGTTCGCCCATGTGGCGGAGCACGCCGACGTCCTCGCCCTGTGCGGTGACCTCACCGACTACGGCCTGCCCGACGAAGCGCGCGTGCTCGTGCACGAGCTCGCCGTGGCGTCGAACCTCCCCATCGTCGCGGTGCTCGGAAATCACGACTACGAGTCGGGCCACGAAGGAGAGCTCACCGCCATCCTGAGCGACGCCGGTGCGACCATCCTCGACGGTGAGTCCGTGGAGATCGAGGGCGTCGGCTTCGCGGGGGTGAAGGGCTTTTTGGGAGGCTTCGGCCGCCGCACGCTCGGCGCCTGGGGAGAGCCCGGCATCAAGCGCTTCGTCCAGGAGGCCGTCGACGAGACCATGAAGCTCGAGTCGGCGCTCGCGCGGCTGCGGACCTCACGTCGCGTGGCGTTGCTGCACTATTCGCCCGTGCGTGACACCTGCGAGGGCGAGCCGCTCGAGATCTTTCCGTATCTCGGCTGCAGCCGGCTCGAGGAGCCCATCAACCGCTTTCGGGTGACGGCGGTCCTGCATGGACACGCTCACTACGGTTCCCTCGAAGGCAGGACCGCCGCCGGCGTGCCCGTCTACAACGTCGCGTTGCCGCTCATGCGCAAGACGTTCAAGGAGCGAAACCCCGTGCGCATCCTCGAGATCCCGCGCGATCCGCCGTCGGCCGAGAGCGAGCCCGACGGCGAACCGCCGGCGAGCTACGCGAAGTAGCCGGCCGGCGGTGCGCGGTCGCTCTCGACGACTCCGGATCGCTACTCGGCGTTCGTCGCGCCGGCGGTCTCGGCGCAGCTCACGAAGTCACGCGCGTTGCCGTTCGAGTCGGCGCCGTTCGGGATGCGGCAGATGCTGCGGTTGGCCGTCTGATCGTCGCCGGAGGCGGCGGCGCCTTCGGTAGCGCCGGCGACGTCTGCCTCGTAGGCCAAGCTGTCGAGCACGACGCCGTCATCCTTCAAGACGATGGCGCCCGGGCCGTCCCCGATCTGGTCGGTCTCGCCGTCGAAGGCCACGCGGTAGTCCGTGGCGCCGAGCCCGTCGCGCACGTTCTCGACGCCCACGACCAGGTACGCGTTCGCCGGCAGGATCCCGAGGATGTCCAAGAGCTCCGGCTGCGCGCCGCCGAGGGCGATGGTGTCGACGACGGCGCCGCTCGCGTCGAGCAGCTCGAGGGTCAGGTCGGCGAGCGCCACGCCCGCGCCGCTGCCGTTGAACAGCTCGATGTACTCTGCCGTGTCGGTCGCGGCCTGGTCGTAGTCCACCTCGTTGATGACCAGCCCTCCCGGCAGCGCCCCGGCAAAGATGGCGAGGTGCACGTCGAGCAGCTCGGCGTCGTTGCCGTTCTCCTCGACGCAGACGGTCCAGGTGCCGGGGGGCAAGGTCTCGTCGAGGGCGGCGCAGCTTCCGGTACCACCCCCGTCGGCGACCGCCTCGGTGTCGGCGATGTCGGCGGCGTCGCTCGCGTAGACCAGGACGCGGGTGTCGCCCGGGCAGCCGCCCGCGCCGTCGGAGGTCTCCGCGAGGATCCTTGTATCGATACCCAACGAAATATCGAAACAATCGCGGTCACCCGACGGCGTCAGGTGGAGCAGCTCGTCGCCGAGCGGCAGCTCGATCGCCACCGAGTCGCCGGGCCCGAAGGGATCGCCAGCCTCGTCCGGACCCAGCACGCGCCCGCTGCCCGTCGTCGTGACGCCGAGCAGGACCCCGTCGTCGCCGTCTTCGCGCGCGCACAGGATCCAGTCACCGGGCTCGAGCGTCACCTCGAGCAGCGAGCAGCTCCCCGCGCCGCTGTCGGTGTCCTCGGCAAAGAAGTCGTCGGCCTCGCTCGCGTCGCCTTCGTACAAGCGGAGCCGCGTATGGCTGGTGTTGCAGCTGCTCGTCTCGGCCGCGAAGGTGGCCCGGGTGCGCTCTGTAACTTCGAACGCGTAGCAGTCGACGTCGCCGACCGGCGAGAGGTCGTCGGTCTCCTCGAAGTCCAGCGTCACCGCGCGCGCGGCAGCGGTGAAGTGATCCCCCGGCTCAGGCCGCGGTCCGGCGTCCCCGCCACCGGCGTCGGTGTCTTCGCCTGCATCGGCGCCATCGGCACCGGCGTCGCCGCCGACACCGGCGTCTCCGTCCCCGCCGTCGACCGGCGGATCGCCGGCGTCCGTGCCCGCGTCCTCCCCTTCGCCCTCTCCCTCGCCCTCGCCCTCGCCTTCGCCCTCTCCCTCTCCCTCTCCCTCTCCCTCGCCTTCCCCGACGCCAGCGTCGGCGTCGCCGGCGTCCGTGCCCGGCGGAGATGTGCCGCAGCTACAGCCGGTCATGGTCGCGAGCGACGTGAGGAACGCGAAGAGCAACCACCAACGAAGCCGGGGATGAGCCGATGTCATGAGCACCTCCTGCGCTCTTCCTACGCGGCCCTGCGCCGGCTCCGATCGCATGATCTGCCAGGGGCGGGCGCACGCGCGGGACGCTCCCCGTACGAGAGGCTGGTAGACTGCGCAGGCGATGCGCATGCACCTCCTCACCGCGTCCGCGCACGCGGGCCTCGCGCCCGACGACCGCTACCTCCTGGCCGCCCTCCGTCGGCGTGGCGTGGACGCTAAGCCCGTCATCTGGGAGGACCCGCTCGTCGACTGGAGCGCGGCGCCCATCAGCGTCGTGCGCTCGACCTGGGACTACACGTTCCGCCGCCCGCAGTTCTTGACGCAGCTCGAGCGCATCGCGCGCGTGTCGACGCTGGTGAACGACCTCGGGGTCGTCCGCTGGAGCAGCCACAAGCAGTACCTGCTGGAGCTCGCCAAGCAGGACGTCGCCATCGTGCCGACGACGCTCGCCCGCCGTGGCGCGACGCTGGATGTCGCGCGGCACGCCGCGGAGCGTGGCTGGTCGGAGCTCGTCGTAAAGCCTGCCGTCGGCGCCGCCGGTCGCTGGACGAGCCGCTTTCGCGCCGACGAGCACGCGCCGGGAGCCTGGTCAGCGGCACAGCGCCACCTCGACCGCGTGCTCGAGCACGAGGACGCTTTGGTGCAGCCGCTCGTGCCGTCCATCGAGAGCGAGGGCGAGCTCTCGGTCGTCACGCTGCGCGGCCAGATCACGCACGCGGTGCACAAGCGCGGGGCGCCCGGAGACTTTCGTGTGCACGACGACTACGGCGGTTCGGTCGCGGCCGTCACCCCCGACGACGACGTCGCGGCGCTCGTGCGCCAGGCGCTCGACGCCGTGCCGGGCGAAGCGTTCTACGCGCGCGTGGACGTGGTGCGGGGCGGCGATGGAGCGCCCGCCGTCATGGAGCTCGAGCTCATCGAGCCGGAGCTGTTCTTCGGCTACTCCGAGGAGGGCACGGCCCGCATGGCGGACGCGCTCATCGAGCTGGCCGCCTCGCGCCCGTCTTGAGCGTCGCTCGCTTCAGAACTCGCTGCGGATGGCCCACAGATCAGGGAACAGCGGCTGAAAGAGGGTGCGGCGCAGGTACTCGGCGCCGGCCGAGCCACCCGTACCGAGCTTCACGCCGATGGTGCGCTCGACCATCTTCACGTGTCGGTAACGCCACTCCTGGATGCCCTCGTCAACATCGGTGAGCGCCTCCAGCAGCAGCACGAGATCGTGCTCGCGACGGTAGCGTTCGACGAGCTGGCGCTGAATGGCCTCGCACGGCTGCACGGGCTTGCTCGTGTCCCGCTGCTTGATCTCGTCAGGGATGTCGAGGCCGCGGTCCTCGAGGAACGCGTACAGCGCGTCGAGCAGCGAGGGCTCCTCCATGCGCCGGTCGAGGCGCGCGCGCGCGGGCGAACCCTCGGGGTGGAACTTCAGCATCTTGACGCGCTTGTAGCCGAGGAGGAACTCGAGCTCGCGGAACTGCGCCGACTGAAAGCCCGAGGCCATGTCGAGGCGCTTGCGAAAGCTGGCGAACTCGAGCGGCGTCATGGTCTCGAGCACGTCGAGCTGTGCGACGAGCGTCTTCAAGACGGTGCGCACGCGTCCGAGCGTGGACAGCCCATCGAACAGGCGGCCGGCGAACAGGTCCGCCCGGACCTTCTCGCCCTCCTGCAGCAAGAGCCGAAACCACAGCTCATAGACCTGATGGATGATGATGAAGAGCAGCTCGTCGTGCTCGGGCGGCGACGAGCGCGGCAC
>CAYLZW010000029.1:0-33956 GCA_964388085.1 uncultured Myxococcales bacterium
ATCGACTTCGTCGACGACACCTGCAGCCCGCTCTTGGCGTAGTCACCGAACGCGCCCTTGATCGCCAGCGTCTCGATCTTGTCGTTGAACGACGTCGAGGTGCCGTGCGCGTTGATGTACGTGACCTCGTTCGGGTTCATGCGCGCCATGGCGAGCGCGTCGTTCATCGCGCGGACCGCGCCCTCGCCGTCGGGGGACGGCGCGGTGATGTGGTTCGCGTCGCCGGTGCTGCCGTAACCGGCGACCTCGGCGAGGATGTTCGCGCCGCGCTTCTTCGCGTGCTCGAGCTCCTCGAGGACCATCATGCCCGCGCCCTCGCCGATGACGAAGCCGTCGCGCGTCTTGTCGAAGGGCCGGCTGGCGTGCTCGGGATCGTTGTTGTGCGAGGCGCAGAGCGCGTGCATGGAGGCGAAGCCCGCGACGCAGAGCGGGTGGGTGCCGGCCTCGGCGCCGCCGGCCAGGGCCATGTCGGCGCGGCCGTCGATGATGTGCCGGTAGGCCTCGCCGATGCCGTGACCGCCCGAGGCGCAGGCCGACGCCGGCGCCCAGTTGGCGCCGCGCAGGTTGTAGCGGATGGCCATGTAGCCGGGCGCCATGTTGCCGACGATGCCGGGGATGAAGAAGGGCGAGATGCGACGCGGGCCCTTCTCCTTCAGGATCTCCCAGGCGTGGATGATCGACTGGATGCCGCCGAGGCCGACGCCGACGATGTTCACGGCGCGGTTGCCCTCCTCGTCGGAGAGCTGCGGGGGCAGGCCCGCCTGGGTCCACGCCTGGTGCGCGGCGCCCATGGCGTACTGAAGGAAGACGTCCATCTTCTTGACGTCCTTCTTCGGCTCAATCCAGTCGTCGCCGTTCCAGTCCTTCACCAGCGCCGCGATGGTCACCGGCAGCGGCTTGTCGTCGACGAAGCGCAGCGCCTCCCAGTCCGGGATGCTGCGGACGCCCGACTTGCCGTTCACGAGACCCTGCCAGGTCTCCTCGCCGGTGACGCCGAGCGGCGTGACCATACCAGTGCCCGTGACTACGACCCTGCGCGTCATACGCTCCCCTTGTCCCTTTGCAGGCCCCTGGCCTTTGGTCCCCGACCGGGCTCCGTCTCAAGCCTCGTAGGCTAGGAACGTCACCGAGGCGGAGCAGCTTCTGCGCGCACGTTGCGCCAGCAAACGATGCCGCACGCGCTCCAGCACGCGCTTTAGCGGCCCGCTTGCCGTGCGAGCTACTGGTGCGCCTTCACGTACTCGATGGCGTCGCCGACGGTGCGGATCTTCTCCGCCTCCTCGTCGGGGATCTCGGTCTGGAACTCCTCTTCCATCGCCATGATGAGCTCGACGATGTCGAGGGAGTCCGCGCCGAGGTCCTCGATGAACTTGGACTCGGGCTTGATGTCGTCCTCGCTGAGGCCGAGCTGGTCGGCGATGATCGAGCGGACTCGGGTTTCGATGTTCATGGGGGGTGTCTCCGGCAGAAGGTTCGGCGGTGGATATCCAGAACTACGGGGCTGCTCAACGGGTTTGAACGGCATCTCGCGGGCAGAGCCGTCACATATACATGCCGCCGTTCACCGCCAGGACGTGTCCGGTGATGTAACGGGCGCCGTCGCCGGCGAGGAAGAGCGCGGCCTGTGCGACATCGTCCGCCGTGCCGACGGACTTGAGCGGGATGCGCTCGAGCATGTGCTTGCGAGCCTCCTCCGGGAGGGCGTTCGTCATATCGGTCTCGATGAAGCCCGGGGTGATCGCGTTCACCGTGATGGTCCGGGAGGCGAGCTCCTGGGCGAGGGTCTTCGTGAGGCCGATCATGCCGGCCTTGGCGGACGCGTAGGCCACCTGCCCCGCGTTGCCCGCCTCGCCGACCACCGACGACATGTTGATGATGCGGCCGAAGCGCTGCTTGGTCATGAGCTTCGCCGACGCGCGCGCGCAATAGAAGGCGCCGGAGAGGTTGGTCTCGAGCGTCTTGTGCCAGTCGTCGTCCTTGAAGCGCAGCAGCAGGCCGTCCTTCGAGATGCCGGCGTTGTTGACGAGGATGTGCATGCCGCCGAGCTCGGCCTTGATCTCGTCGACGGCCTTGTCCACGGCGTCGCGCTCGGCGACGTCGAAGCGCTTCAGCAGCGGCGCAGCTCCGCCTGCTTCCTCGATGAGGCGCGCGGTCTCCTGCGCGGCCTCCTCGTTGCCGGCGTAGTTCACGACGACCCGCGCGCCCTCGGCCGCGAAGGTGACGGCGATGGCGCGGCCGATGCCGCGGCTGGCGCCGGTGACGAGAGCGATCTTGTCGGTGAGCTGAGCCATGTGTGCGCGCTCCTGTGCGGGTCCGGGAGGGGTGTGGCCGCTCAGCCGAGGTTCTGCAAGGTGGCCGCGAGGCTGGCCTCGTCCTCGACGTTCAGCAGCGAGGCGCCCTTGGCCATGCGCTTCACCATGCCGCTGAGCGCCTTGCCAGGGCCGATCTCGACGAAGCGATCGACGCCGCTCTCGACGAGGAGCTGCGCGATCTCGGTGAAGCGCACGGGCGCCGTGACCTGCTGGACGAGCAGCTCCTTGACGCGCGCGGCGTCGCGGTTCGGCGTGGCCTCGACGTTGCTGACGACGGGCACCGCGGGCGCCTGCACGGAGACGTCCGCGAGCACCTCGCGGAGCTTCGCCTGCACCGGCGCCATCAGCGCGCAGTGAAAGGGCGCGCTCACGGGCAGCTCGACGACCTTCTTGGCCCCGGCCTCCTTGAGGGCCGCGCACGCCTTCGCCACGCCCGCCTTGTGTCCGGCGATGACCGTCTGGCTCGGGCCGTTGTAGTTCGCGACGGCGACGTAGGCCCGGCCCTCGGGATCGCTGACCTGGTCGACGATGCGGCGGATCTCGTCCGCCTCCATGAGCATGATGGCGGCCATGGCGCCCTCGCCCTCGGGCACGGCCTCCTGCATGAGGCGACCTCGCTCGCGCACCGCGCGCACCGCGTCCCCGAAGGAGAGCGCCCCGGTGGCGACGAGCGCGCTGTACTCGCCGAGGGAGTGGCCGGCGACGAAGTCCGGCGTCGGGCCGCCCCTCTCAAAGAGCGCGCGCAGGGCGGCGATGGACGTCGTCAGGATCGCGGGCTGCGTGTTGGCCGTGCGGCGCAGCTCGTCCTCCGGGCCCTCGAAGATCAGCCTCGAGAGCGGCTCGGAAAGGGCGTCATCCGCCTCGTCGAACACGGCGCGGGCGGCCGCGCTCTGTTCGACCAGCGCCTTGCCCATGCCGACCGCCTGGCTGCCTTGGCCGGGGAACAGGAACGCGAGCTTGCCCACGAGCACCTCCATGCGGCGCCGAGACGAGAGCGCTCGGCGACCCTTGGGCCGGGTAGGATCAGCGCCCTACCCATCGTCGTACCCCGGGTCAATCGCTCGATCTCGCCGACGTGGCAATCCGTCGAACGCGGGAGCGAGCGGGCGCGCCCCGCTTGTTGCCGTGCGCTCCGCCCAGTACGTCCCCGCGTATGGTGACGGTGTTGTATTTCGCGGCCGCGCGCGAGCGGGCGGGGCTCTCCTCGGAGACGCTCGACGTGGGGGGCCGCACGGTCGCCGAGGTGCTGCAGGAGCTCGTGCGTCGTCACCCGGCGCTCGAGCGCGTGCTGCCGCACTGCCGCGTGGCCGTGAACCAGGCCTTCAGCGACGAGCACGGCGTCGTCCCGGACGGGGCCGAGCTGGCGCTGATCCCGCCGGTGGCCGGGGGCTCCGGCGAGCCGAGCGCGCTCGAGCGCGTGCAGGTGAGGGACACGCCGCTCTCCGTCGACGACGCGCTGGCTGTCGTGGAGCGCAAGGCCGCCGGCGCGCAGGTCATCATGATCGGCGCCGTGCGCGATCACGCCGAGGGCGCCGTCGTCGAGAGCCTCGAGTACGAGGCCTACGCCCCCATGGCGCAGAAGGTCATGGCCGGCATCGTCGAGGAGGTCGAGCGCGAGCACCCCGGCACCCTCTGCGCCGTGCAGCACCGCACCGGGCACCTCGCCATCGGGGATCGCGCGGTCGTCGTCGCGGTCTCGGCCCCGCACCGGCAGGACGCCTTCGCCGCCTGCCAGCGCATCATCGACCGCCTGAAGGAGGACGCGCCCATCTGGAAGCGCGAGCACCGCGAGGGCGGCGTCGTGTGGGTGGGGCTTGGGCCGTGAGCAGGCACGAACACGCGCGAGCCGCGCGGCCGACGCCGATGCCGACGCGGGCGCAGAAGCTGATCGTCACCATCGACGCGCTCGACGACGAGGGCCGCGGCCGAGGCCTGCTCTCCCCCGACGCCGCCGACGAGGTGCGGGTCGATGTCGCCGTGCGCGGCGCCTTCCCGGGCGACGTCGTCGAGATGAGCGTCGAGCGGGTGTTCCCGGCGCGGCGGCTCGCGGTCGGACGCATGACGACGCTGCTCGAGGAGGGCCCGCTGCGCGTGCGGCGCACCTGCCGGCACCCGCCGCCCTGCGTCGGCTGTCCGCTCGACGGGCTCGATCCCGGCGCGCAGGTGGCGCTCAAGCGCGAGCGGGTGGCGCGCGCGCTGCTCGACGCCGGGCTCGACGCCGAAGCGCTCGGCGGCATGGAGATCGACGACGTGCTCGCCGCCCCTTCGCTGACCGGCTACCGGCAGAAGGTGAAGCTCGTCGCCGGGGGCCGCGCGGGCGCGCTCAAGCTCGGGCTCTACGCGCCCTACTCGCACTTCGTCGTCGACGCCTCCCGCTGCGCGACGCACCACCCGTCGCTGCTCTCGGCCATGAGCGCGCTCAAGGACGCGCTCGACGCCGCCCGCGTGGAGCCTTCGTTCCATGACGCCCGCGGCCTGAAGGCCGTGGTCATGCGCGCCTTCCGCGAGGGGCCGAGCGCGGTCGTGGTCGTGGGCGCGCCGCTCAGCGACGAAGCCTGGATGCGCCTGCGTGACGTCGTCGATGACGGCCGCCTGCGCGCCATCGCCGAGCGGGTGGACGCCTCCACGGGCAACAGCGTCATCGGCGGGGAGGTGACGCGGCGGGCGGGGCCGGAGCTCATGACGCCCCTCGACGGCGGCCCGGCGACGTCGGTGGACGCCTTCTGCCAGCCCGACGCCGCGCAAGCGCGCGCGCTCTATCGCTCCGCGGCCGAGTGGCTCGCGGAGGGCGGCCATCACGTGCTCGACGCGTACGCGGGCACGGGCGGCTTCGCGCGCGCGGTCCTCGAGCAGCGGCCCGAGGCCGACGTCACGGCCGTGGAGTCGTCGCCCTTCTGCCTCGCGGCCCTCGACTCCCTCGGCGTCACCGTGCACGGAGCTGACGTCGCCACCGCGCTGTGGTCTCTGAAGGCCGGCGCCTTCGACGCCGTCGTCGCCGATCCGCCGCGGAAGGGCCTCGCCGCCGACGCCGAGGGGCTCGCCGCGCTCGGCGCCCGGCGCTTTGCCCTCGTGTCCTGCGATCCCGACGCCATGGCGCGCGACGTGCGCGTGCTGCTCGACGCCGGCTACCGCGTGCGCCGGTTCCTGCCGGTGGATCTGTTCGCGGGCACGCCCGAGATCGAGGTGCTGACGCTGCTCGAGCGGAGCCTGCCGTGAGGGGCACCCCATGAGCCGGGCGCCGGCGCTGCTCGCGATCCTCGGCGCCGTCGCCAGCGCGGGCGCCTTCGTGTGGCTCGAAGGCGATCCGCGCGCGGCACAGGAGCGCTCTCCGACGCAGGCGGTCGCGTCATCGTCGTCGTCCCTGCCGCTCGAGTCCGTGCAGCGCATCGACTTCCACACGCACCTCCACCCGGCCACGCTCGACAGCGCGCTCAAGCTGCTCGACGAGGGTGACATCGACCTCGCGGTGAACCTGGCGGCCGTGCCCTCGGGCGAGACGCTCGGCGTCTTCCTCGCGATGAACGAGCGCTCGGGCGGCCGCGTGCTGACGTTCGCGGGCCTCGACTGGCGTCTGCTCGCGGAGCCGTCCTTCGGCGAGAAGATGGCCGACGACCTCGAGCGCGCCGTGAAGCAAGGCGCGCGCGGGCTCAAGATCCCGAAGGCGCTCGGCCTCATGGTGCCCTCTCCCGGCGGCGGCCTGCTCGCCATCGACGACGCGCGGCTCGATCCCGTGTTCGAGCGCGCCGGCGAGCTGTCCGTGCCGGTCGCCATCCACGTCGCCGACCCGGTGGCCTTCTGGCTGCCTATCGACGACGACAACGAGCGCCTCGAGGAGCTCTCGCACAACCCCGGCTGGAGCTATTACGGCAAGCCCGTGCCCTCGCACGCCGAGCTGCTCGCGCAGGCCCGCCGGCGCTATGCCCGACACCCGAAGACGACGTTCGTCGCGGTGCACGTCGCCGGCAACCCCGAGGACCTCAACTATGTCGCGGCGCTGCTGCGCGAGCTGCCGAACGTCTACGTCGACATCGCCGCCCGCGTCCCCGAGCTCGGCCGTCACCCCGCCGCGGACGTGCGCGCGTTCTTCGTCGAGTTTCAGGACCGCATCCTGTTCGGCACCGACCTCGGCGTCTCTCCGCAAGGCGTCATGCTCGGCGCGCCGCTCGCCTGGCGCGAGCGCTGGCAGGACGTCGTGCGCTTCTTCTCGTCGACGAAGCGCTTCCTCGAGACGGCTGATGTCCAGTTCGAGCACCCGACGCCGATCCAGGGCGCGTGGAAGATCGACGGCATCGATCTCCCTGACGACGTGCTGCGCAAGGTCTATCGGGACAACGCCGTGAAGCTGCTTCGGCTCGCGCGCTGACACGAAACCTGGCTGTTTGACGAGCGTGTGCCTCACACACCAGCCGACGACTGGGCACACCGCGGGTTTCAAGCGGAAGGTCGACGACGGCGTCTCGCTGCGACTGTGACGTCGGGCACGTTTGCTGCTGTAGCGCGAGCACACACTCGGAGGTCGTCTATGCGCACGCACGCGCTCGTCGCGAGCATGGTCTCGCTTTGTCTCTCCCCCGCGGCGCTCGCGAACGATGACCCCGCCGACGTGCCCATCATCGAGCGGCCTGTCGAGCCGGTCAGCGTCGAGCCCACGAGCGTCGAGGTCGTCGAGGAGGTCACCACCAGGACCAAGCGTCGCTCCCGTCACGTCGAGGGGGACGACCGCCCGACCGAGCCACCGGTCATTCGCGCGTCGCGGCCCCCCCCGCCCGAGGAGCCGGCGATCTTCGACGATTGGGCGCGTCACGCCAGCTTCTTCGTCGGGGGCGTCGGCGGCATGGCCTTCGCTCCTGGCGCCATCGGCCCCGCCGGCACGCTCGGCGTCGAGCTCGGCGTGGCGGCGAAGAGCGGCATCGGCTTCGGCCTGTCGATGCTGGGGCTCGTGAACCCGCCCGCGGTGCCGTCGCTGAGCTTGCCGAAGGCCGCGTACGGCTTCGGCGCCATGGCGGACGTGCGCTGGTACATCCAGACGATCGAGCCGCTGGCGCTCTATCCGGCGCTCTCGTTGGGCTTCGCCGCGGGCCCGGCCGAGGACACGGGCGTGAACGCGGTGTTGCCGCTCGTGAACGCCGGCTTCGGCGCGCGCATGACCTTCGGTCAAATCTACTTCGCGCTCGGCCTCGGCGTCACCGGCGTGCTCATCCCGTTCCTGAACATCTCGATGGGATGGACGCCCGGCGCGGAGGTGTGACGACGCTGAGAGCGGACGGCGCCGTCGACGACGACGCTACTCGAGCGGCGCGGGCGGCTCGTTCTTGGCGCCCGGATCGTTGCGCGGCTCGTACAGCATCTTTTCGGCACGAGCGGCCGCGGCGTCGAGGCGATCGAGGAGCTCCCCGACCTGCCCGCCGGGCGCGATCTCGACGATGCGGCCCGCGGGCTTGCCCGGCATCACCATGCCGCCGGCCGACTCGCCCTGGTGGTAGAGGCGCAAGAGGAGCTTCAGCCCGCCGTCGGTCTTGCGCAGGTAGGGCATGACGACGAAGTGGGCGGTGTCGATGCGCTGCTGCAGCTTGGCGAGGCCGGGGCTCTGTTGGCCGAAGGCCGCGAGCTGCCCGGCGGCCTCGAGCATCTGGCGCACGTCGGGCGCGCACAGCACCGTCAGGCCCGGCCGCTCCTCGAGGGCGGTGCACAGGCTCGGCGTGATCGCGCCCGGGGTGGCGCCGGTGTCCTTGCTGACGTTCGCGTCGGACACGAACACGACGTAGGGCTCGGACGCGTGCGCCGAGAGAGAGAGACCTGCCAGACAGGTGACGAGCGCTGTGACGAGCTTGTGCATGGCGCGCCTCAGTCCTTGGCGGACGACTTCGCGGCGGGCTTCTTGCCGGCGGGCTTCTTCGCCGAGGCCTTCTTGACGTCGGGCTTGCCCTTCTTCCCCTTGGCGTCCGCGGCCACGACGTCGCTGCTCTTCGGCAGCGGCGGCAGGCCGAGGGCGGCGCGCACCTCCCCTTCGAGGTTCGCCTTCACCTCGTCGGTGTAGCCGATGTGTACGTTCTTCACGACGCCATCGGACCCGAGCAGCAACATGTAGGGCAGGCGCTCGGCGTCGTAGCGTCGCGCGACCACCTGAAAGCGATCGTGCAGCACCGGGAACTTGACCTTGTGCTCTTCGGCGAGCTGCACGACGGTGTCGCGCTCGCTGTTGCCCTTGTCGATGGAGACGAGCATGACGCCGAGCCCGTCGTCGCTGTAGCTGTCGTACAGGCGCACGAGCTCGGGCATCTCCTTCTTGCAGGGCTCACAGTAGGTCGCGAAGAAGCTCATGATGACGAGCTTCTTCGGCTGCTCCGCGCGCCCGGTCCACTTGCCGGGGCCAAAGCGCCGCTCGCTCTCCTTGTAGGAATTCACGACGGGGAGCATGAACGACGGCGCCAGCGTGCCTGGCTTGAGGCCTTCGCCACCGGCGGCCAAGGCGGACGGAGCGGCGAGCGCAGCCGTCAGGGCGAGCGTCGCCGCCGGCAGGGCTCGGAGCGGCGCGGTCCAAGAGCGGGTCATTCTGCACCTCATGTCTGATCGTCTCCCGCCGAGCGGAACGGAGACCCTACGACGACTGAGCGCCGGCGTGCAGCGCTTGATGCAGAGCGTCCGGGTCGAGCGGCGCGGGTTGGACGTCGCCGCTCGCCATGTGCTTCACCTGCACGACGAGCGCCTCGAGCTCGCGCTGGCCGATGACGACGACGGCCCTGGCGCCCGCGCGGTCGGCGCGCTTCATCTGGGCCTTCACGCTGCGGCCGCGGTGATCCACCTCGACGCGCGCGCCTCTCGTGCGGAGCTGATGTGCGATGCGGTGCGCGGCGGTGCGCCCCGCGTCATCGGCGCCGATGATCATGACGTCGGGCACGACGGCGGGCTCGGCCGCGTTCGCTTCGCTCAGCAACATCACGATGCGCTCGATGCCGGCGGCGAAGCCGATGCCGGGGGTCGCTCTGCCGCCGAGCTCTCCGACGAGGAGGTCGTAGCGGCCGCCGCCGGCGACGGCGTTCTGCGCGCCGAGCCCGCTCTCGGCGATGGCCTCGAACACGGTGCCCGTGTAGTAGTCGAGGCCGCGCACCAGCGTCGGGTCGACGGAGAAGGGCACCGCGAGCTCGCGCAGCCCTCGCTGCACCTGCTCGAAGTGCTGCTTGGAGCGCTCACCGAGGTAGTCGAGCGTGTGCGGCGCGCCCTTGGCGATCTCGCGATCCGCGGGGATCTTGCAGTCGAGGATGCGCAGCACGTTGGTCTCGAGCCGGCGCTGGCAGTCCGGACAGAGCTGCTCGCGGAAGGGCGTGAAGTAGGCCTTCAACGCCTCCTTGTGGCGCGCGCGGTCCTCGGGGTCGCCGAGCGAATTCACCTTGAGCTGCACGCCCGCGAGCCCGAGCTCGTCGAGCAGCGCGTGCAAGAGCGCCATGATCTCGACGTCGATGGAGGCCGCGTCCAAGCCGAACACCTCGACGCCGAGCTGGTGGAACTGCCGGTAGCGGCCCTTGGCGGGGCGCTCCCGGCGGAACATGGGGCCGAGATAGAACAGCCGCTCTTCGGCGTCGGCGTGCAGCTTGCCGGCCTGGATGAGCGCGCGCACGACGCCGGCGGTGTTCTCGGGACGAAGGCACAGCGAGGTCTGGTCCTTGTCCTTGTCGGGGAAGGCGTACATCTCCTTCTCGACGATGTCGGTGGCCTCGCCCACGCCGCGCACGAAGAGCTGCGTCTCCTCGAGCACCGGCGTGCGCACCTCGCCGTAGCCGAAGCGCAGGAACACGCTGCGCGCGGTGTCCTCGACCTTGCGCCAGGTGACGAGCTCGTCCTCGTAGAGGTCGTGCATGCCCTTGACGGCGCGAATGGGCTCTACCGGCTTGCTCATGGTGCTCTCTGCTGCTGCTCGGCTACGCGCCGTGCGCGTCGCGTGCGTCGGAACGGTCGCCGGCGCCGCTCGAGGCGCGCGCGGCGTCGACACGCTGCCGCACCAGATCGACGACCTCGTCCTCGGTCATGTGGGTGCTGTCGACGATCTCCGCGTCGGGCGCCGGCCTGAGCGGCGCCACGGCGCGCTCGGAGTCCTGCCGGTCGCGCTCGATGATCTCGGCCAGCACGCGATCGTAGGGTTGCGCCTGGCCCTTCTCCGCGAGCTGCTCCGCGCGACGACGGGCGCGCTCCTCCGGGCTCGCCGTCAGAAAGATCTTCACCGGCGCGTTCGGGAACACCACGGTGCCGATGTCGCGGCCCTCGAGGACGGCGCCGTCCTCGGCGAGATCGCGCTGCAGGTCGAGCAGCGCGGCGCGCACGGGCGGGTGCTTCGAGACCGTGGACGCGAGCATGCTGACGTCGGGGGCGCGGATCGCCTCGCTGACGTCGTCGCCCGCGAGCTCGACGTGGTTCTTGCCGCTCTGCATGCGGAAGGCGATGGGCAGCGAGGCCGCCAGCGCGGCGAGCGCGTGCTCGTCCGTCGGCGCGACGCCGTCCCGCTGCGAGGCGAGCGCCAGCGCCCGGTAGATGGCGCCGGTGTCGACGAGGCTCAGCCCCGTGCGCTCCGCGACCTTCTTGGCGATGGTGCTCTTGCCGGCGCCGGCGGGCCCGTCGATGGCGACGACGAGCGAGGTCACGCGTCCTCCCCGACGAGGACCTCGGAGAGCGCGCTGAGCAGCCGATCGTTCTCGACGCGCGTGCCCACGGTGATGCGCGCCGAGCGCGGCAAGCCGTAGTTCTTCACCGGGCGGATGATGACGCCGCGCTTGAGCAGCGCCTCGTTGACGTCGTCGAGCGAAGGCTGCCCCTCGGCGAGCTCGGCCAAAAGGAAGTTGGCCACGCTCGGCCAGGTCTTGAGCCCGAGCTGGGCGAGCCCCTTCTGCAGCCGCGGCAGCTCTTCGGCGTTGTGCTGGCGCGAGCGCGCGACGTGCTCCTCGTCGTCGAGGGCGGCGAGCGCGGCGCGCTGCCCGATGGCGTTGACGTTGAAGGGGTCGCGCAGGCGGTTCAGGATGTCGGCCACGGCGGGATCGCAGACGGCGTAGCCGACGCGCATGGCGGCGAGCCCAAACGCCTTCGAGAAGGTGCGCGTGACGACGGTGCGCGGCCGGCGCATGGCGAGCGCGACGCCGTCGGGGTAGTCGTGCGCGGTGACGTATTCGGCGTAGGCCTCGTCGAGCACCAGCACCACGTCGTCGCGCAGCCGGCGCACGAAGCGCTCGAGCGCCGCACCGTCGACGTAACGGCCAGTGGGGTTGTTCGGGTTGGCGATGATGACGAGCTTGATCGGGTGCTCGCTCGCGCCGCCCGCGCGCTCGGCGGCGACCGCCATGGCCTCGAGGTCGTAGCCGAGGTCCTGGTCGAGGGGCACCGCGACCTCGCGGCGGCCGCAGCCCTTCGCCGCCAGGCGGTAGACGACGAAGCTCGGCCACGCGTTCAAGAGCGCGTCCTCGGGGCCGAGGAAGGCGCGCACGAGCAACGTCAGGATCTCGTTCGTGCCGTTGCCGATGACGAGGTGCTCGGGCTTGACGCCGTGCGAGGCGTGACGCTCGCAGAGACGCTGCTTCAGGTAGAAGCAGTCGGCGTCGGGGTACAGGTGCGCGCTCGCGGCCGCCTTCTGCACCGCCTCGACGGCCTTTGGCGAGGGCCCGAGGCAGTTCTCGTTGGACGCGAGCTTCGCGATGCCGCGGATGCCGTACTGGCGCTCCGTCTCCTCGATGGGCTTGCCGGGGACGTATGGGACCAGCGCTTGGAGGTGGGGCTCGACGAGGGGGCGCATGGACGCGGGCTATCCTGCTGACTCGACTCTGAAAACCCCTACTGGCGTACTAGGGCGGGTCCCCAGGACACGCCCTACCGGTAGCGTTCGCTCCGAACCGCTCCACTACACCCTCGAACCGCGTCCAGCACCGCATGCCCGTCGAGCAGCGCCTGCAGGTTCTCGCCCCGCCAGCGGTCGTCCTCGCTGAGGCGCACGGCCTCCGGCGTCCGAAACAGGAAGCGCGCGCCCGTGGGCTCCACCAGCGCGCGCTCCAGCGAGAGGCCGGCCACGCGCTCTCGGAGAGAGCCCTTCGGCGCGCGCGTGAGGGTCCGCCCGCTCGGCGGGTACAGCTCGATGTCGAGCTCGTCGACGATGCGGTCCTCGATCGTCGTGTCGTTGCGCACGCGCGTCTGCCTTCTGCGCACCGTGGTCGACGCCGTCACCGACACCCGGGTGCCGTCCGAGAGCCCGAAGGCCAGCTTCAGCCACCCCGGCTCGCTGTACAGCCGCGCGCCGCCGTTCGCGAGCGCCTCCTCGAGGGTGGGCACGCGCATCTCGTAGCCTCGGAAGTCGAGGCGAACCTCCACGTCGTCACGCGCGAGCTCGGGCGCGAGCGCCTCGAGCACGAAGCGCGCGGCGTGGAGCTTGCGATCCTCGAGATCCTGCCGCCCGACGCGCTTTTTCCACAGGAAGGCGACGAGCGCGAGCACCAGGAACACCACGCCGACGATCAGCAACGCCGTCAGGACGCCAACGACGAGCAGCACCGCCGCGCTCCAGCCGAGCCGCTTGCGCTTCCTCTCGGAGCGCTCGTCCAAGCGGTGCAGCGCCGTGAGCTCGCGTAGCTGCTCGTCAATCGGCGCCGTGCGCTCGTACACGACGCTCGCCTGCTGTGGCGCATCGCTCCTCGCGACCTCTTCGCGCAACGCGCTCGTCACCGCTGCCATGGCCCCTCTACCCCTCGCTCGACGATGGCTCGAACGCGCTCCGGAAGATCCGGCGCGCTCGCGTCGAGCCTCGTCCACCACGGCTCCTTCTTGAACCAGGTGCGCTGGCGCTTCGCGTACTGCCGCTGTCGTCGCACGATGTCGGCGAGGCAGCGCGTCTCGTCGACGACGCCGTCCGCGAGCTGCAGGGCCTCCTCATAGCCCATGGTGCCGAGCAGCGCGTGCCCGCGGCCGAGCCGCGCTCGTAGCGCGACCGCCTCCGCCACGAGCCCGTCGTCGAGCATCCGGCGGACGCGCGCCTCGAGCCGCGGGTTCAGCCACTCGCGCGGCGCCTCGAGGAACAGCCAGTGGGCGTCGCTGCGCACCTCGGCGCCGCCATGCGTCCTCCGCAGCTCGCTCGGCCGGCGGCCGCTGACGTCGTAGATCTCGAGCGCCCGCACCACGCGGACGGGATCTTGCGGCCGGATGTCGCGCGCGGCGTCGGGGTCGAGCGCTTCAAGACGCGCGTGCAGGGCCTCGCTGCCGAGCTCCGCGAGCTCGCGCTCGAGCCGGGCGCGGACATCGTCGTCACGAGCGGGGACGTCCGAGAGCCCATGGCGCCAGGCGCGCAGGTACATACCGGCCCCACCGACCAGCACGGGCCTGCGCCCCCGTCGCTGCACCTCGAGCACGTAGCGGTCGGTGTCGCCGAGGAAGCGGGCGGCGTCGTAGCGCTCCTCGGGCGGGACGACGTTGTAGCCGAGGTGCGGCGCTTCCCGCCTGTCGTCGTCCGAAGGCGCCGCCGAGCCGATGACCATGCCCTCGTACACCTGCCGGCTGTCCGCGCAGACGACCTCGCCGCCGAGCGCGTGGGCGAGCGCGATGGCGAGGCCGCTCTTGCCGGATCCCGTAGGTCCCGCGAGCACGACCGGCTCCTTTGCCGCTGCCGTCAGCGTCGATCGAACCACCGCTCCATCTCCTCGAACGAGAGCGAACGGGCCACCGGGCGGCCGTGTGGACAGTGCGCCCCGAGGTCGATGGCGTCGAGCTGCCGGAGCAGCGCCTGGATCTCCTCGGGGGCGAGCGACTGCCCGGCGCGGACGGAGCCGTGACAAGCGAGCCGCGAGCAGACGCGGTCCACGAGGTCGTCGAGCGTGTCCGCGCGGCCGTCGCCGGAGAGCTCGCGCAAGGCGTCGCGCACGATGTCCTCGGCCTTGCCGCCGTCGAGCCCGTGCGGCACCGCGCGGATCATGGCCGTCGCCTCGCCGAAGGGCTCCACGTCGAGGCCGTACGCGCGCAGCGTGTCCGCCTTCTCCTCGAGCGCGGCCTCCTCGAGCGGGGCGAGCGCGATCTGCAGCGGAAACAGCAGCGGCTGGGACGGCGTCGATCCTTCGCGCGCGGCCTGGCGCAGCTTCTCGAAGGTGACGCGCTCGTGCGCCGCGTGCTGATCGATGACGACCATGCCGTCCGGTCCGTCGAGCACGAGGTAGGTGAGCCCGACCTGCCCGACCGGACGCAGCGCCGAGAACGCGCCCGCGTCGCCGAGCCCCGCCCTCGTCGCGGGAGCGTCCGCGGCGGCACCGACGAGGGGACGCGCGGAGGAGGGGGTCCACGACGACGAGCGCGCGCCCTCGCGGGTCCAATAACCGCTCGCGGGGTAGCCCGATCGTTCGCCGCGGCGCTCGGCCCAGGACTCGAAGGCGTCCCGCACGCGCGCGCGGTGCACCGCCGCGAGATCCCCCCCGTCGTCGTCCTTGAAGGTGCCGTCGCGCGCCTTCAGCACCCAGGTGCGCGCGGGGGCCTGCGTCATCCAGGGCGTCGTGGCGAGGAAGTCCGACAGCAAGCGGATGAGGTGGCCGTGCACGCGGCGCGGCTCCTCGAAGCGCACCTCGGCCTTGCGCGGATGCACGTTCACGTCGACGAGCTCGGGATCGAGCGCCAGATCGAGCGCGCACAGCGGCTGCCGGCCCACCTCGAGCAGCGTGCGGTAGGCGACGCGGACGGCCTGCAGCAGACCGCGATCGCTGACCGGCCGGCTGTTCACCGAGAGGTGCACCCCCGAGAGATCGCGGCGGGTGAACAGCGGCGCCACGACGTAGCCGCGCAGCCGCAACAGGTCCGACTCGGCGTCGAAGGGATACAGATGATCGCGCGCCTCCTCGCCGAGGCACGACACCGCGCGCTCGATGCGGCGGGGGTGCTCGAGCGACGCGTCCTCGGGAGCGGCCCCGACCTCGAGCGTGCGCTTCCCCTCGACGGTGAGCGAGAGCGCGACGCCGGGCTGCCCGAGCGCGCAGGTGCGCAACGCGGCGTCGATGTGCCCCGCTTCGGTGCGCGGCGTCTTCAGGAACTTGCGCCGCGCGGGGACGTTGAAGAACAGGTCGTTCACCTCGAGCTGCGTACCGACGGGCGCGCCCACCTGCCCGATGTGCACGATGCGGCCGCCCTCGACGCGCACCTCGCTGGCGACGTCGTCATCGGCGTGCCGGGTGACGAGGCGCAGCCTGGACACCGACGAGATCGCCGCCAGCGCCTCGCCGCGGAAGCCGAAGGTGCCGATGCGTTTCAGGTCGTCGATCGCGCGCAGCTTGCTGGTGGCGTGGCGCGAGAAGCACAGCGCGGCGTCGTCCGCGCCCATGCCGGCGCCGTCATCGCTGACCACGAGGCGCTCGACGCCGCCACCCTCGACGACGACGTCCACGCGCGTGGCGCCGGCGTCGAGCGCGTTCTCGACCAGCTCCTTGATGACGGACGCGGGGCGCTCCACGACCTCGCCGGCCGCGATCTGGCTCGCGAGCGCTTCATCGAGGACGCGGATGCGGCCCATCGAGCCACTCCTTCGCGATGCGGTACGCGTTCACGCCGACGCCGCCGCTGCCGAGCAACCCGCGCAGGCCCGCGAGCACGCGCAGGTAGAAGATGGCCTCGCGCGGGGGCGCGAAGGTGAGCAGGCTCGGGTGCTCCTTCACGAACTTGAGGCCGCGCTCGTGGATCGGCCAGGCGCCGAAGTCGAACTCCTTGTCGACCAGCAGCGGCTCGAACAGCAGCTCGAGGTACTCGTAGATGGTCTCGGGCTCGACGCCGTCGTCCTTGAAGCCGAGCTCCTGCCAGGTGCGCTGCAGCTCCTCGAGCTCGCCGCGCCGCAGGAAGCGGACGATGTCGAGCAGGTGGTCGGCGAAGCGCAGGTCGTAGTCGCGCACGCAGCCGAGATCGAGCAGCACGATCTCGCCGCTCTCGTCGACGAGGAAGTTGCCCGGGTGCGGATCGGCGTGCAGCGCGCCGTGCACGTGCACCATCTCGATGTAGGCCTTGATGAGCCGCGTGGCCTGTCGCTTGCGCTGCTCGTCGGAGGCGGTCGCGAGCCAGTCGGACAGCCGCGTGCCAGAGGCGAACGTCATGGTGAGCACGTTCTTGCGCGTGTAGTCGTGTACGGGCAGCGGCGCGCGCACGCCCTCGACGTCCCGCAGCACCGTCTGGAAGCGCTCGAGCTGATCGGCCTCGAACAGATAGTCGCTCTCGCGCTTGATGACCTCGGTGACCTCGTCGAGATAGGCGTCGAGCCGCTCCTTCGGCACGGTCGCGCGCGCGAAGCCGAGCAGCGCGCCGAGGTTCTTCATGTCGCTCTCGATGGTGTCCCCGATGCCGGGGTACTGCACCTTCACGGCGACGTCCTCGCCCTCCCTCGTCGTCGCGCGGTGCACCTGGCCGATGCTGGCCGCGCCGATGGGCTCACGCGAGAAGGTCGGGAACACCTCGTCGAGCGGCGCGCCGAGGGCCTCCTCGACGACGTCCCTGACGAGCGAGAAGGGCATCGGCGGCGCGTCCTTCTGCAGCAGGCTCAGCTTGTCGGTGAGCTCGGGCGGCAAGAGCTCGGGATCGGTGGACAGCATCTGCCCGACCTTCATGGCCGCGCCCTTCAGCTCGCCGAAGGTGGTGACGATGCTGGCCGCGCTCTTCTCGAGGGCGCGCCGCTTCCCCTGCTCGGCCGCCTGCTCGGACTGGAAGGCGGACACTACGCGCTGCGTCAGATGCCGGGCGGCGACCCCGGCCCCGAGGCCGGACAGGCGGGCAAAGCGCGAGAAGCGGCCGGTTCGCGGCTGTTCGCCGATCTCCTGCTCGTCGCCGACGTCGTCCGTCCGCTCCTGCTCGTCTGTGCCCTCGCCTCGGTCTTCGCCGGCCATGTCAGGCCCTCCGCTGCGCGTCATAGCGCATGTGCCTCGCCCTGGATGCCGCCGCCTGCAAGGTCAGGCCGGATGTAGGCGGAAGCGGCATCGGATCCCCGCCGGAGGGCGGTTGCCCGACGGTCAAGGACGCGCGAGGAGTGGGCCTTTCGATGTATCGTTTGTGCGAGTGCGCCCAGCGATCGTGCGACCTACCGCTTCGAAGCGGAAGGTCCCACGGCAGGGCCGGTCGCAAGCTGGACGTGGTGGGGGAAGCCTCGGCCACAGCGAGGGAAAGCAACATGAAGTCTCGTTCCATCATGGTCGTCGTCGGGTGCAGCGCCCTGACGTTTTTGCTGGGTTGTCCCGAGGTCGAGCCCCCCATCGAGGACGGCGGCGTTGGCGTCGACGCCGGCGTGGAGCCGAAGGACGCGGGCGGCGATCCGCCTCCCGTCGACGGCGGACCGGATCCCGTCTGCGGCGACACCTACGTCACCGGCAACGAGGAGTGCGACGACGGCAACCAGGTGCAGACGGACAGTTGCAAGAACGACTGCACGTACAACGTCTGCGGCGACGGCTACGTCCTCACCGGCGTCGAGGAGTGTGACGTCGGGGATACGACCAACGGTGACGGTTGCAGCGCCGTTTGCTTGAACGAGGCCCCGCCGCTCCCGCCCTCCGTCACGCTCTCGGGCTACGTCTACAACCGCAAGTACAAGGACCAGCAGCCGGTCGCGAACATCGAGACGCGCGCGTTGCAGGTCGCCTGCGGCACGACGTCGCCGTGCGTGGCGACCCCGGCCTACACCGGCATCGATGGCGCGTACTCGGTCGCCGAGCTGCCGCCGCAGTCGGTCTTTACTCTCGAGATGCGCTCGCGCGCCACCTACGAGGAGCCGTACGAACCGGGCCCCTACGCCGTCCGCGTCAAAGCAGCCTCGAAGGACCAGGCCACCGAGGCGTACAACGCCTATTGGACGCAGTACTCATGGCTCGCCGAGGTGGGAGTCGCTTGCGGTCTCTACGAGGCCGGCACCTATGAGGCGGCCACGTACCCGACCCGGGTCGACGGTAATCCTGACTTCGTGAAGTACTCCGCGTTCATGGGAATGCTGAAAGACGAGTTGGGAGCCGGCGTCGGTGGCGTCGCGAAGGATCGAATCCAGGTCGAGCTCGGCGGCTACCTGAACGCCAACCCCGATTACGTCTGCTTCCTCAACGTCGATGGCACCGACCCGAACCGGCTCGTGGGCTCGACAAGCAACACGTCGTATGCCGCGGCATACGGTGCGTTCATCGTCTTCAAGGCGAGGAATGCCAACGCCGTCCCGACCGGGGCCGGCACTGGCTACCTGCGAGTTGCGTACGCGGCGGGGCAGCCGAACTTCCAGGAAGCCAGCATCTCGCTCGACGCCGGTAACCTCGGTATGGCAACGCTCTACACGAACGACGAGCCGGTGCCGCCACCGCTCGACGTCGTCAACTTCGCCGACGTCTACACGGTGCTGCAGACGCAGGGTTGCATCTCGTGCCACACCGAGGGCGGCGCCGGCGACGTGCAGAACGGCACTTACTACGCTCGCTACGACCTGACGCCGCAGGAGGTCTACGACAACCTGACGGGGCCGGGGACGAACTGCACCGTCACGGATGGCGTCGGCAACTACCGCGTGTGCGTGAACGATCCCGCCGCGTCGCGCCTGCTGCACCGTCCGCTGCTCGAGTATCCGCCGGACCACCCGAACGCGTCCTTCGCGGACACCTATGACGCTAACTACCAGCTGCTCTACGCGTGGGTGGAGCAGGGCGCGCAGTACAACGTCGTCGAGCCGCCGGTGAACAACGTCTACACTCTCTACGGCGTCATGGACGTGGCCACTCAGCGCGGCTGCACGGCCTGCCACGGCTACAACGTCGACTACGGCGCTACCGGACGTCCGGCCGGCAACATGGCCCTCAACGGCTGCGAGCAGTACTTCATCGACAATGGCGCCTACACGGCCGCTGGCGTCGATTACGACCCGGCCACGAACCCCGACTATTACAAGCGCGACTGCGTCTACTACCACCTGAAGAACTACCTGGTGGGTGACGACCCGTACTACGCCGAGCAGCCGGACAACGACGGCAACGGCACGGCCGGGGAGACCACCGACGGACGCCGCGTGAACCTCGACTACCCCGAGCACAGCATGCTGCTCAGGAACCCCTACTGCGGCCCGCTCTACTGCGCCGAGGACGAGTACCCCGAGGTGCACCCGGTGAAGGTCTTCGCCAACAGCGACGACCCCGGCTACCAGGCGGTCCATTCGTGGATCGCCGACGGCGCGCAGAACAACGGCTCCGCTGACGAGCTCTACATCCAACAGTGATCGAGCCGTTAGCGAGCTGAACGAGAGGGCGCCTTCACGGGCGCCCTCTCTCTTTGTGTGCCTGTCAGGTCTCGTCGTGCGCGACGTGACAAGCCACCGGCCGCGGCAGCGAGCCCATCTTGAGCAGCGGCGCGTCCTGCCGGCAGCGATCGACGGCGACCGGACAGCGCGTGTGGAACGCGCAGCCTCGAGGAGGGGACAGGGGGCTCGGCACGTCGCCGCTCAGCACCGCGAGCTTCTTCTGCTTCGCGACCCGCGGATCGGGTGACGGCACGGCCGCGAGCAGCGCCTTCGTGTAGGGATGCAAAGGCGAACGAACGAGGCTGTCTGCTGGGCCGACCTCGACGATGCGGCCGAGGTACATGACCGCGATGCGCTGGGAGATGTGCCGCACGACGGCGAGGTCGTGCGCGATGAAGAGCATCGTCAGCGAGAGCTCCTCGCGCAGCTTCATCAGCAGGTTGAGGATCTGCGCCTGGATGCTGACGTCGAGGGCGCTCACGGGCTCGTCGGCGACGATGACGCGCGGGCTCGGCGCCAGAGCTCGCGCGATGGCGATGCGCTGCCGCTGGCCGCCCGAGAACTCGTGCGGGTAGCGGCGGATCATGCTGCCGTCGAGGCCACAGCGCTGCAGCAGGTCGGCGGCGAGCTCGTGGCGCGCGCGCCGCTTGCGCTCGATGCCGAGGGCCAACAGCGGCTCCCCGACGAGGTCGCCGACGGTCATGCGCGGGTTCAGCGACGCGTAGGGGTCTTGAAAGACCATCTGCACCATGCGGCGCACGCGCTTCTTGTTGCCGCCACGCGAGCGGTGGATGTCGAGGTCGTCGATGGTCACCGAGCCCTTGCGCGGGCGCTCGAGCCGCACCATCGCGCGCCCGAGCGTGGACTTGCCGCAGCCCGACTCGCCGACGAGGCCGAGCGTCTCGCCGTCCTCGATGGCGAAGCTGACGTTGTCGACGGCCTTCAGCATCGCGTCCGAGCGCGGGGAGACGGCCCCCCACATGATGCGCGCGAGATCCGGCAGATCGCGCGGCACCCTCGACGACGGCGGCGCCACCGTCGGCACCTTGTAGTGCACGGACACGTCGCGCACCTGCACGAGCGGCGGCGCCATGGGCGGCAGGCTGTCGCGCGGCGTGGCCTTTGGCCGTTGGATCGTCTTCGCCATCAGGCCGCCTCTTCGTCGAGGCGGTCGTGGAAGGGACAGCGCACGCTGTGTCCTGCCGCGATCTCCTCGAGCGGCGGAGCCTCGAGGCGGCAGGGCGCGCGCACGTGCGGGCAGCGCGGGTGGAAGGCGCAACCGACGGGCAGCTTGCTCGGGCTCGGCGGCGCGCCCGGGATCGGTGACAGCTCCTGCACCTCGTCGAGCCGCGGCACGCTGCGCAGCAGCGCCTTCGTGTAGGGGTGGGCGGGCGCGCTCAGCACGCGCTCGGTCGGGCCCTTCTCGACGAGGCGGCCGGCGTACATGACGGCGACCTCGTCGGCGATGCCGGCCACGACGCCGAGGTCGTGCGTGATGAACAGCATGGAGGTGCCGAGATCGCGCGAGAGCTCGCCCATGAGCTCGAGGATCTGCGCCTGGATGGTGACGTCGAGGGCGGTGGTGGGCTCGTCGGCGATGAGCACGCGCGGGCGACAGAGCAGCGCCATGGCGATCATGACGCGCTGGCGCATGCCGCCCGAGAACTGGTGTGGGTACTGCGAGAAGCGCCGCTCCACGTCGGAGATGCCGACGCGCGCGAGCATCTCGAGGCTCTTCTTCTTCGCCTGCCGGCGCGAGAGCCGCTCGTGCACCTCGAGCACCTCGTTGAGCTGGGCGCCGACCCGCAGGAACGGGTTCAAGCTCGTCATGGGGTCTTGGAAGATCATCGCGACCTCGCGGCCGCGCACGGCGCACATCTCCTTCTCCTCGAGCGCGAGCACGTCCTTGCCGCCGACGACGACGCTGCCGCCGATGTCGGCGCTGCCGGGCTCGAGCAGGCGCATGATGGCGAGGCTGGTGACGCTCTTCCCCGAGCCCGACTCGCCGACGAGGGCGATGGTCCGGCCTCGCTCGAGGCGAAAGCTGACGCCGTCGACGGCCTTCACGACGCCGTCGTCGAGCGTGAAGCGGACCGACAGGTCCGTGACCTCGAGGACGCTCTCCCGGCTGCTCACTCGCTCGCGTCTCCCTGGATGGGCCCTGTGCCCAGGCCCTTGGGCTCGCCCGTGGACGCGCGCACCTCGGGCACACACTTGCCTTCGCGGCAGACCGCGTGCGTGGCGGCGCAGGTCGGATCGTCGCTCACCACCTGGGCGCAGGCGTACTCGCCGCACACGACGCCGCGCCGCTGCAGCACCTCGGCGAGCTTGTCCTTGTGCACGGCGGCCGCCTTGCCTCCCGCGGAGCAGCCGCAGCAGTGGAAGCTCGTCAGCGCGCAGTCGTCGTCGACGCTACAGCGCGCCTCGTCCGCGCTGATGAGGGCCGCCCGCATCTTGTTGACGCGCGCCTCGAGCGCGATCTGCCGCAGCTTCTCGCGCTGCGCGACTTGCTCCGGCGCCTCGCCGCCGCCGCTGTCGGCGCCTTTCACCGGGGTCCAGCTGTCCTCGGGCGGCAACGGCTTCGGGCAGGCGGCCACGAGGAGCAGCAGCGGGAGCGCGACGACAGGGACGACGAACGAGCGCATGGCGGACCTCCGAAGGGACGTTCTAACGCGACTTACGCCGCATCTGCGGGTCGAGCGCGTCACGCAGGCCGTCCCCGAGCGCGTTCAGACAGAAGATGGTCGCGGCGAGGAAGCCGCCGGGGAAGATGAGCAGCCAGGGGTACACGGCCATGGAGCGCCGGCCCGCGTCGACGAGGGTGCCCCAGGACGCGTCCGGCGCCTCGACGCCGAGCCCGAGGAACGACAGGAAGGCCTCCTGCAGGATCACGCTCGGCACGGTGAGCGTCATGTACACGACGACGGGGCCGAGCGTGTTCGGCACCAGATGACGGCGAAGCATGGCGAGCCCGCCGGTGCCGTAGGTGCGCGCGGCGGCGACGAACTCGCGGCGCTTGAGGCTCAACACCTGGCCGCGCACGATGCGGGCCATGGTCAGCCACTGCACGGCGCCGAGGGCGAGAAAGAGCACCAGCGTCGGGTGGAGGAAGGGCGCGAGCAGCTCCGGCACCGCGGCGCTCTCCCGCACCGCGCGCACCAGCACCATGAGGATGATGACGAGGAACATATAGGGCAGCGCGTACATGACGTCGACGACGCGCATCATCAGGTCGTCCACGCGGCCGCCGACGTAGCCCGCCACGGCGCCGTAGAACACGCCGATGGTGATGGAGACGAGCGTCGCCGAGAAGCCCACGAGCAGGCTCAAGCGGCCGCCTTGCATGACGCGCACGAGCATGTCGCGGCCGAGCAGGTCGGTGCCGAAGAGGTGGCTCCAGGACGGCGGCGAGGCCCCGAGCATGACGTCCTGCGCGTGCGGATCGACGTCGAGGACGACCTCGAGCAGCACCTGCCCGCCGAAGCAGAACAGCACGAGGGCGAAGAGCACGAGCAGGCTCGCCATGGACAGGCGGTTTCTGCCGAGGCGCTTGCCGGCGTCCTGCCAGAGGCTGGTGCCGACGAGCGTGATCTCTCGGGTGACGGGCTCAGCCATCGACGCTCACCCGCGGGTCGAGGAGCCCGTACACGAGGTCCACGACGAGGTTCATGGCCATCAGGAAGGCCGCGTAGACCAGCACGGTGCCGAGCACGAGGTTGTAGTCCCGGTTCAGCGCGCTCTCGATGAACGTGCGGCCGAGGCCGGGGATGCCGAAGATCTGCTCCACGACGACGGAGCCGGTGAACAGGGCGCTCGTCGCCGGGCCGAGGTAGCTGACCACCGGCAACAGGCCGCCGCGCAGGCCGTGGCGCACGACGACGAGCCACTCGGGCAGCCCCTTGGCGCGCGCGGTGCGGATGTAGTCCTGGCGCACGACCTCGAGCAGCCCCGCGCGCGTGAGGCGCGAGATGTACGCCGCGTAGGTGGCGCCGAGGGTGAGCGCCGGCAGGATCCACGTCGAGGGCCCGTCCCACAGCGCCGGCGGCAGCCAGCCGAGCTCGAGGGAGAACACCAGGATGAGGAGCGGCCCGAGCACGAAGGACGGCACCGAGATGCCGAAGATGCTCGTTCCCATGCCGGCATAGTCGACCCAGGTGTTCTGGCGGATGGCGGCGAGCACCCCGGTGATCATGCCGAGCGCGAGCGCGAACAGGAGCGCCAGCGCGCCGAGGTGCAGCGAGATGGGGAAGGCCTCGAGGATGATCTCGCGCACGCTGCGGCCCGGGTACTTGAGGCTCATGCCGGTGCAGCCGTCGACGTCGAGCGAGACCCAGCCCTTCAAGAAGCGCACGTACTGGGCGCTCAGTGGCGCGTCGCGATCGCACTGGCGCTTGAGGTTCAGCTCGACCTCGGGCGGCAGGCGGCGCTCGGCGTCGAACGGCCCGCCCGGCGCGACGCGCACGAGGAAGAACGTCAGGCTCGCCACCACGAACAGCACGGCCGGCATCAGGATCAGGCGACGGAGGGCGAAGCTGAACATCAGCGCTCTCCCTCCGCCTCGCGCGGCGCGCCCGTGAGGTCGATGGACACGTGCTTGAGCGAGTGCTCGTCGAGGAGGTTCGGGTAGAGGCCCTTTACCTCGGGCGCGAGCAGGAAGTTGTTCACGTAATAAAACAGCGGCAGGAAGGGCACGTCGCGGTTCAGCATCGCCTCGGCCTTCGCGAGCTGCGCGAGGCGCGCCTCGGGATCCCGCTCGTAGGACGCGGCCTCGATGAGCGCGTCGTAGTCCGCGTTGGCGTAGCCGGTCTCGTTGTTGCTGCCGCCCGAGACCCACATCTCGAGGAACGTGTTCGGGTCCGCGTAGTCGCCGATCCAGCCTGAGCGGGTGAGCTGGTAGTCCATGGAGTGGAGCTTCTTCAGGTAGGTCTTCCACTCCTGGTTCGCGAGCGCGATGTCGAGGCCGAGCACGTCGTGCCACTGGCGCTGCAGGAACTCGGCGATGAGGCGGTGGTCCTCGCTGGTGTTGAAGAGGAATTCGAGGCGCGGGAAGCCCTCGCCGCCGGGAAAGCCCGCCTCCGCGAGCAGCTCCTTGGCGCGCAGCGGGTCGTAGCCGGCGCCGTCGACGACGGGATAGCCCGGCAGCCCGGGAGGCACGATGTGCGTGGCGACGTGCTGGCCGGCCCGCAACAGGCGCTCGGTGAGCAGCTCCTTGTCGATGGCGAGGTTCAGCGCCTGGCGCACGCGGACGTCGTCGAGCGGCTTCACCTTGGTGTTGAGGCGCACGAAGTAGGTCGCGAGGTAGGGACCCGAGACGTAGTCGCGCTTGTCGCGCAGCCCGGCCACGAGCTCGACGGGCAGCTTGGCGCTGATCATGGCGTCGAGGTAGCCGGCGCGAAACAGGTTCACGTTCGTGTGCACGTCGGAGACGGCGTAGATGACGGCCCGGTCGAGCTTCACCTCGTCCTTGTCGTGATAGGTCTCGGAGCGCTCGAGCACCATGCGGTCGCGCGCGCGGTGGTGCACGAGGTGGAACGGCCCGTTGGTGACGATGTTCTCGGGGCGGGTCCACTCGTGGCCGAAGCGCTCGACGATCCAGGCGGGCACCGGACGGAGCGCCGAGAACGCGGTGAGCGCCACGAAGTAGGGCGTCGGCCGCTCGAGCTCGACGATGAGCTCGCGATCGGAGACGGCGGTGAAGCCGAGCACGCTCGCGTCCGCGAACAGATGTCGACCGGGGAGCCAGCCCTCGCTGGCCTCCTTGCGGGGGACGGGCGGGCCCTCCACCGCCGTGTCGGCCAGCACGCGCACGTAGAACCAGTGCCGATCGCCGGCGACGTCGTCGAGCGCCTCGAGCGGCATCCAGCCGGCCTTGCCGCTCGCGAGGTGCAGCACCCGCCCCCAGCGCTCGGAGAAGGCCAGCAGCTCCACCTCGTCGTCGTCCTCGGCGAAGCCGATGGTCTCGCCCGACGACGCCGGCTCGGCGCGCAGCGGCTGGCGCCCCTCGTAGAGCCGCTCTCCCTCGACGCGACGGCTGTTCACCGACGGAAAGGCCGCCACCACGTCGCTCTCGCGCACCCACGCCGACGTCCCGCCGCCGGGCGGCCGCACCTGCGCCCACGAGCCGGGCGCGGGGTGACCCGGCTTCTCGTCGTCGTCGCGGGGGACCTGACGGCTCAACACGAGCGCCACCTGCCCCACCTCGAGGACGCCGGCCGGCGCCGCGTCCTCGCTCGGCGCGTCATACAGCGGCACGTCGTCGTCCCCCCGGGTGCGGCGGAGGTTCGAGTCGATGAGCTCCACCTTGGCCCCGGCCTGGAACGGGTGCAGCGCCGGCGCCGCGGGCGGGCGCACCTTCCCCATGACGACGAAGGGCGGTCGACGAGGACGGTGCCCCTCGCCGAGGATACGCTTGAGCGTGCCGCGGTTGTACGCGCGCGCGCCCTTCACCGAGTAGAGCTGGTAGGCGTAGCGCGCGGCGGTGCTCGGCCGGAGCACGCGCTCCCAGGCATACACGAAGTCCGACGCCGTCACCCTGCGGCCGTCGCTCCAGAAGGCGTCCTCGCGCAGCGTGAAGCGATAGAGCAGCGCGTCCTCGCTGACCGTCCACGACGTCGCCACGCCGGGCAGCGGCGCGAGCGTCTTCGCGTCGGGCTCGGTGAGCCCCTCGAAGAGCTGCTGGGCGACGAAGCTGTCCGGGTGCCCGGTGAGGAGGCCGGGATCGAGGTACTCCGGCTCCTCGAAGTTGTTGTAGTGGAGCACCTGCTCGTCACGCGGGCGAAAGCGGCCAAAGCGCTCGTCGTCGTCGTCGCCGCCACAGGAGCAGGAAGCGAGCAACGGCAACAGGCAGAGCAGGGCGACACGAGCGGCGCGCATGGACCTCGGGACATACAGCGACGCGCTCACCGGGTGTAGCCTACAGGCGTTAGGCGACGCTGCGTCAGCGATCGAACGGCTCTCGTCCCGCGCCCGCACCCGAGCAGAGGTCCCCCTCCTTGCGCATCGCGACCCATGCCCTGCAGCACAAGCAGCGCCTGCTCGAGGGCGCGCGGCGACGGCTCGAGGGGGTGGACCCGGCTCACGTCGACGGCGTCGTCGAGCCGCTGTTCCGCGCGCTGGTGTCCCGGCTCGGGGAGGCGCCCACCAGCAGCGAGACGCTGTCGCGCATGCTCGCGCGCTTTCCGTCGTCGTCGCTGGAGGCCGTGGCCCGCGCCGTCGCCGCGGCCGTCGTCGAGGATCTGCCCTGGAGCGCCAGCGCGCGCGCGACGCTGCCGGCCGAGATGGATCGAGCGCTCGCGCAGGTCCTCGGCATCGTGGCCCCCTCCGCGAAGGTGCTCTCGCTGACGGGTGATGGCGCGGGTGAGGGGACGGCCCGCGCGCTCGCGTCGGCGCTGTCCGAGATCATGGTGCCAGCGACGGATCCGGACATCCCGCCGAGCCTGACGCGTGAGCCCCGCGCGCTCTTGCGCCTGCGCGCGCTGTCGGCGGACGCCGCCGGCGCGCTCGAGCCGGCCTGCGGACGCGCGATCCTGCCGCCCGACGTGGTGCGCCTGCCCTCTTCGCCCGACGAGCTCTTGTTCACGGCGCCGGGGCTGCTCGACGAAGCGACGCTGGCCCTGGTGCGAGCCGCGCAGTCCCTCTCGAGAGCGCTCGGCCCGCACGGGTTCGCGGAGGTCGCGGCCGGTCTCGTCGAGCTCGGCCTCGCGGAGGACGACGACGGCCGGCGACGTTCGTTGCTGGGCGCCGCGGTGCGCGCGACGTCGCTGGCGGCGCCGGGCCAGCTGACGCTCGACGAGGCGAGCTGGCGCTCGTGCTCCTTCATGCTCGCGGAGCTGCCGACGCGCGAGCGCAGCGTCGATCCCGTGGGCCCGTTCCGCAACGATCGCTGGGAGCTCTCGTCGCTGCTCGTGCGCCCTCGCGTGCGCGGACGCGACGACGAGGTCACCACGCTGATGGGCAAGCTGAGCGCGCCCGCGGGCTCGCCGCTCGCGCGCCTCGTGTTGCTGCACGGGCCCGCCGGCATCGGCAAGACCACGCTCCTGCGCCTCGCGCTCTCGGAGTGCGGGCTCGACGACGAGGAGGCGCCGATCTTGTGGGGCACCGCCGACGCGCTGCTGCAGACGCCGTACGCGGCCTTCGTCGGCATGCTGCGCGCGCTCGCGGGCGCGCCGGCGGGACACCCCCGCGCACGCGCGCGCCTGCTCGCCCTCGTCGACGGGCTCGGCGACGCGCTGCCGGACGACAACCGCCGCGAGCTCGTGGGCCTGTTGCCGGTGCTCGCCTACCTCATCGGCGCCGTCGACGAGGACGCCTCCGCCACCGACCCCGACGTCGAGGCGCTCAGCCCACGCGCGCTGCAGGTGGCCATCCGCCGGGCGGCCTTGCTGCTCGTCGAGGCGCTCTCGCTGCGGGCGGGAAGGCGACGCGTCGTCATGGTGGTGACGGGAGCCGAGGGGCTGTGCGCGCCGACGCAGGAGCTGCTCGCGTTCCTCGGCCGGCGCCTCGGCGCGCGCCTCGCCGTGGTGCTGGTCTCTTCCGCGCGGCCGCGCCTCGCCAAGAGCCTGCACGATCGCTTCTCCGTCGCGCGGCACGAGGTGCGGCCGCTGCCGCCCGAGGTCGCCAAGGCCGTGCTCGAGAGCGTCCTCGAGGAGCCGCTCTTGCCGGCCGAAGCGCTCGCGCCGCTCATCGATCGCGCGCGCGGCGTGCCTTTGGCCCTCGTGCAGCTGGTCCGCTTCGCCGTCGAGGGCGGCTTCATCACGAGGGCGGACGGTCGCTGGGATCTCTCGGCCTTGAACGCGCGCGATCTGCCGGGGCGGATCGAGCGCGCGCTCGCTCGCCGCATCCGGCGCCTGCCGGACGAGGCACGTCGCATCCTCGGCTGCTGCGCCTCGCTCGGTCTTTCCTTCCGGCCGGGCATGGTGGAGCACGTCGCCGCGGGGCTCGGCATCGACGGCGCGCGCGCGCGGCGAGCGACCGTGCTGCTGCTCGAGATCGGCTTCCTCGTCGAGAGCCGGCGCCGGGCGCATCCGATCGCGCGCGACGACGACGAGGACGAGGCCACGCTCTCCTTCTCGCACCCCGTGCTGCGGCCGGTGGCCGCGGAGTCCCTCGACGAGCAACAGCAGGGTCGCGTGCACCTGCTCGCCGCCGAGGCGCTGCAGAAGTTCTTGCTGGCGGGCTCGCACGCGGTCGCGCCGCAGCTCGCGCGCCACCTGCGGCTCGCGGGAGAGCACGCCGCGGCGGTGCGCCCGCTCACCGTCGCCGTGCGCCGCGCCGTGCGGCTCGACGACCGCGTGGGCGCGCAGACGCTGGCGCGCGAAGGGCTGACGCTGGTCAAAGAGGACGACGCCGCCGCCCGCTTCGACCTCGAGCTCGAGCTCGAGCGCGTGCTCGAGAAGGGCGCCGACGTCGGCACCCACGCGGAGGCGGTGCGTCGCCTGGTGCGCTTGAGCGAGCGCACCGCCGACCCTCGCCGGCAGTGCCAGGCGCTGCACCGCGTGGCCCGCTTCAACCTGCTGCACGACGACGCCGACAAGGCGGAGGAGGCCGCCCGGCGCGCGCTCGAGCTCTCGCGAGAGGCGGACGATGTGCGCGGACAGGTGCAAGCGCTTCGTCTGCTCGCGCTCGCCCGGCTCGAGCGACGAGAGCTCGAGGGCGCCGAGGAGGCGGTGGCCTACGCGCGCTTCCTTACGCCCGAGGACGACGCGCGCACGCTCGGCCTGCTCGACCACCAACGGGGGCTCTTGTGCCTCGAGGCCGGTGACGCCGTGCTCGCGCTGGAGCATCTGCTGACCGCCGTCGAGCTCTCGCGCGCCAGCGGTGACCTCGGCGCCGAGGGCGCCGCGCTCGACGCCATCGCCGCGGTCTACACGCGCACCGGCCGTCCCGATCGTGCGCGCGACCTGCTGGTGCGCGCCGTCGACCTGCGCGATCGCATCGGCGACGACGCCGGACGGGCCCAGAGCACGCTGCACCTCGGCGAGGCCGCGCTGACCCTCGGTGACACGCCCGCGGCGGAGGAGCTGGCGACCGCCGCGCGCGACCTCGCCCGCGCCAGCTCGCTCGAGGGCCTCGAGCGAAGCGCCGCCTTGCTCGCGGCCCGCGGCGCGCTGGCGCGCGACGACGCGTACTCGGCGGAGTCGCTCATCGAGAGCGTGCGCCGCCGCGTCGATGAGCAGCGCGATCCCTTCTGCGCCATGGAGGCGGCGCTGTTGAGCGCTCGCGCGAAGCAGCGCCGGGCAGAGGCGGCGTCGGGCGCCGCCCGCGATCGGCTGCTGAAGACGGCGCTGCGGCGTGCAAAGGAGGCGTCCGATCTCGGTGAGGCACGCGCTTGGCTGACCGGCCGCGCGCTCGGCGCCGCCGTCTACGCCGAGGTGCTGGCCGAGATGGGGGACGGCGACGGCGCGCTGCCCTTCTCGCGGCGCGCCCTCGAGCTCGCCTTCGGGCAGAGCCGCACGAGCGTCCCCGCCGAGGAGGTGCTGCACGCGCACGCGCGCGTCTGCGAGACCGCCGGTGACAAGATCGAAGCGCGGCGCACGCTCGAGCGCGCCGTGCGCCTCCTCGAGGCCCGCGCTGCGAGGCTGCCGGACGGGTTGCAGGCACAATACCTGGCGGTGCCGACGAGGGCGGGTCTGTTCGATGCCCTTTTGCGTCTCAAGGACGACCGCGTGTAAGGCCGCGAGCTGCGAGCGTGCCGGCGCTGCCGGAGCCGCTCTGTTGCGCTGGAGTCGGGAAGAGCACAGGCATGCCGAGGACACGACGCATCGCCCTCGTCGGGCATCCACACATCGTCATCGCGCGTGGCAACGCGAGCGGTGAGGTGTTCTTCGAGGACGAAGACTTCGAGGCCTACCTGACGCTGCTCCGCGAGCTGGTGCGCGAGGAGCTCTTCAAGCTCTACGCCTACTGCCTCATGCGCACCGAGCTGCGCCTCGTCATCCAGCCCGCGCGCCTGCCGCTCGCGCAAGCGGTCCAGAAGCTCCACACCGCGCACGCGCGCCGCATCAACCAGCGGCTCGAGCGCAACGGTCATCTGTTCGAGGGACGCTTTCGCTCCGTCGTCTTTCCGCAGGCGCGGCTGGCCGACGTCATCCGCAGCGTCCACCTCTGGCCGGTGCGCGCCGAGCGCGTGCGCCGCGCCGAGACGTACCCCTGGTCGTCCCACCGCGCCTATGTGGCGAGCGGCGATGAGTGGGGCGATCTCGTCGACGCCTGGACGGTGCTGGAGGAGTTCGGCCCCACGCTCCCCGCCGCCCAGCGCGCGTTCTCCCGCTACGTCGAGTCCGCCGCCCTCGAGCGCGACGGCCTCGGCGTCGACGAGGTCATCCCGGGCGTGGCCGGCGACCGCAAGTTCGCCGAGTCGGTGCTCGCCGAGGCCGGCATCAATTGGCGTGGCCGACGGCGGCCGGCGCTCGCGACCCTCGCGCGCCGCGTGTCTTTGCTGATGAACGTTCACCCCGACGATCTCGCCAGCACCAGCCGCAAGCAGGACCTCGTCGTGGCCCGCCGTCTGTTCGCCACCGCCGCGGTGCGCTCCGCCGGGCGCAGCGTGACCGAGGTCGCCGACTTTCTGCAGAAGGACAAGGCGCAGGTGAGCCGCCTTGTCACGCAAGGCATGGAGCTGTTGCGCAGCGACGAGGCCTTCCGCGCCATGATGGACGCCATGCGCGGCCGCGGCCCGAAGACGACCCCGGTGGTGGAGTAGCGACCTTCAGATCATGATGTGCTCGTCGTCCTCGAGCAGGCCCTTCGACTGCAGCACGGCGCGGTTTTGTCGCAGGCGCTCGTCGTTGATGCCGGAGAGGTAGGCGATGAGCTCCGGGTGCGTCTTCACGACCTCCTGGAAGTCCGCCCGCGAGAGGAAGAGCGCCTCGAGGGGCTCCTCGCTCATGACGGTGGCGTTGGTCGGCTGGTCGTGGATGAGCGACATCTCGCCGCAGAGATCGGCCGCGCGCAGCTTGGCGAGGTGCACGCGCTCGCCGGACGCGATCTTCGAGACCTCCGCGCTGCCGCCGAGCAAGAGAAAGATGCCGGGGCCGGCCTCGCCCTCGCTGATGAGCACCTGGCCCGCCTCGTACTCGACGGGGACGAACATCTCCATGACCGTGTGGCGCTCGTTCTTCGACAGCGAGGTGAAGAACGGGTGCGTGGCCGTGAGGTTGCCGAGAAAGCGCTCGCGGGTGAACGCCTTGAGCGCCTGCGTGACGCCCTCGAGCTGGGCGGCCGCCACCACCAGATCGCTGCGACGCATCTCGAGCACGTCGACGTCGCCGCGCGCGACCGCGGAGGCCTGACGGGGCTCGTCGGAGATGAGCGCCTTCTCGCCGAACACCGAGCCGCGGTGCAGGTAGCCGAGCGTGACGCCACCTTCATTGTCGGCGTCGCGCACGATGCTGACGTCGCCATCGGCGATCATATAAAAGCTCTCGCCGCGCTCACCCTGTCGGATGACCACCTCGTCATCGGCGTAGCGGCGCAGCTTCAGCTTGGTGAGCACCTCGACGAAGGACTCCTCATCGAGGTGAGAGAAGAGCGGGATGGTCGGCAGCTTCGAGGGGTACTCGACCTTGCTGTCGTCGAACACGGCCAGCTTGCCGGCCTCCTCGACGAGATCGTCGCCGTCGGAAGCGATGGGCGCGGCGGGCGCGTCGCTCAGCTCGGGATACTCCGGGCGAGGGTTGCGCGCGCTCACGCGATCGGACTCGCTCGAGTACGTCTCGGCCAGCACGAAGAGGATGTCCTCGTACGCGGGCTCGAGCAGGATCACCATCTTCACCGCGACGAGGCCGAGCAGCGGCTGCCCGCTTTTGATGGCGTGCCACGCGAGCGACTTGTACACCTCGAGCGCCAGGTCTCGGCGACCCAGGTTCAGGAGGCAGTCGGCGATGCGAAAGCGCGCCTTGAAGTGCGCCGGACAGGCGCTGACGACGCCGGCGAAGGCGGCGATGGCGGGACGCCACTGCCCGCGCTTGAAGGCAGTGTCGGCGATGTCGAACAGGCTCGTCGCGGTCTCGGCCATGAGGGGCGCTCCCCCGCCGCATGAGCGTCGTCCTGCTCGTCGGGCGGTCGCTCGGAATCTGCCACAGATCGGCGCCGCGTACAGGGTCTCCCCCCGCTCGCCCCAAGGGGTGTCCGCCGCCTTCGTCAGCGACGCGCGCGCTCGGCAAGGACGCGCCGACGAAGAGGCCGCCACGTGACCAGGGGCCGCACGCTGCCGCTGCTCGCGACGGCGTACTTCTTCCACTACGGGTCCGTCGGGCTGCAGGTCCCCTTCGCCTCGCCGGCGCTGCTCTCGCTCGGCTTCTCCGCCGCGGTCGTGGGCAGCCTCTGGGCCGTGCGCTCGTCGCTGGCCGTCCTGGCGCCGACGCTGTGGGGCGTGTTGGCCGATCGAGCCGGCAGCGGGCGGCCCTTCGCCGCCTTCGCCCTCGCGAGCGGTGGCCTGACGCTCGGCGCGCTCTCCATCGTCGAGAGCGAGGCCGCGGCCACCGTCGCCTTCGCCTGCTACGGCCTCGTGGGCGCCGCCAGCGCGCCCCTCCTCGACGGGCTGACGCTCACCGCGCTCGGCGAGGCGAAGCATCGCTACGGACGCGTCCGCCTGTTCGGCGCCCTCGGCTTCGGCGTGCTGGCGCTCGCCGGCAACGAGGCGGTCGGCGCCGGCGTCATCGTCCCCGACGCGGCGCACGTGTTTCCCATCGCCGGCAGCCTGCACCTGGTGGGCGCGCTCGCCGTCTTGCTGACCCCGAAGCTGCCTCGGGCGCGCGCCGCTCGCTTGTCGACGCTCGCCGCCGCGTCGCGCGCCTCGGGACTCGGCTGGCTCGCCCTCGTCGGTGTGCTGCAGTGGGCGTCGCACGGCGCCTACCACGCCTTCGTGACGCCGCTCGCGGAGCTGAAGGGCTTCGGCCCGCGCGTGGTCGGCTTCGCGCTCGCCGCCGCCATCGCCTGCGAGGTGCTGATGATGCGGCTGTCGTCGAGGATCCTGGCGCGCTTCGACGCCGAGCGCGTGCTCGTCCTCGTGCTCTTCATCACGGTGCTGCGCTGGGCGGGCCTCGCGGTCGCCGACAGCGCCGGCGCGTTCATCGTGCTGAACGCCCTGCACGGCGTCTCCTTCGGGCTGTTCTTCACCACCTCCGTCGCGCTGCTCGCCGCGCGCATGCCCGACGCTGTACGACAAGGTGCGCAAGGACTGTTGACCTCGCTGTTCTTCGGCGTCGGCGGCGCGCTCGGGGCCGCGCTCGCCGGCCTCGTGCTCGACGACGGCGCGCGCGACGAGCACAGCGCCGCGCGGGCGTGGGGCGCCATGGCCGCGGTGGCGCTCGTCCCGCTCGTCGTCGTCGTGCTGCGGATCGGCCTCAGGGAGCGGCGGTCTCGTCGGGCGCAGGGCTGAGCAGCGCGGCGATGACGAGGCCGGCGCC
>CAYLZW010000030.1:0-33819 GCA_964388085.1 uncultured Myxococcales bacterium
CGCCTTCTCCCTCGTCGACGAGGGAGCCTCATTGAAGCATCACATGGCCGACACCGAAGCCGAACATCGCCCTGTGGCCTTCTCCCTCGTCGACGAGGGAGCCTCATTGAAGCCCGTCTCAACACCACGTGACCCGTGACCGCCTGCATCTCCTTCTCCCTCGTCGACGAGGGAGCCTCATTGAAGCAGGCAGTGGTGAGCGGGCGCATGCCTGGCTTGCCCGTCGCCCTTCTCCCTCGTCGACGAGGGAGCCTCATTGAAGCTCCTGATCCCCCCTCCTGCCCAGCGGCCTCACACTTTCCTCCTTCTCCCTCGTCGACGAGGGAGCCTCATTGAAGCTAGATGGTTTGCCAGCACCTAAAGGAATGCTTTTAGCTCCTTCTCCCTCGTCGACGAGGGAGCCTCATTGAAGCCGGCTGAGTCCTGCGCCCACAGGCGGATCGACTGCTCCTCGCCTTCTCCCTCGTCGACGAGGGAGCCTCATTGAAGCCGAATGGGTTGGGCGCGGGCGCTTGGGCGCCGGGAGGACCTTCTCCCTCGTCGACGAGGGAGCCTCATTGAAGCCCGCGAGGCGCCGACACGGGCCAGCGCGAGTAACAGGCCCTTCTCCCTCGTCGACGAGGGAGCCTCATTGAAGCGCGACCTCGTCGGCCTCTTTTGCGGCCATGCGGGCCGCGTGCCTTCTCCCTCGTCGACGAGGGAGCCTCATTGAAGCCCGATGGGATCAGCGCCGGGGGTCACTTGAGGCCCTCGAGCCTTCTCCCTCGTCGACGAGGGAGCCTCATTGAAGCGCGCTCGACGGGCGCCGGCTGTCGCGCGCGTGGGGTTGCCTTCTCCCACGTCGACGAGGGAGCCTCATTGAAGCTAGATGCAGATGAGGCCCGCTCACCTGTCCGCTCGCGAGGCAACCTTCTCCCTCGTCGACGAGGGAGCCTCATTGAAGCTCGTCGTCGTCGGCCATGCGTTCAGCCGTTCAGCGTCGCCCTTCTCCCTCGTCGACGAGGGAGCCTCATTGAAGCGAAATATTGACCGGGAACGTCTGCGTCGCGGTCGAACTGACCTTCTCCCTCGTCGACGAGGGAGCCTCATTGAAGCTTCTGGAACCCTTGCCCACCTCACAGCCTCACACCCCCTTCTCCCTCGTCGACGAGGGAGCCTCATTGAAGCGCGTCGAGAACGCGTACCGCCTGGTGGTTGTAGCCTGAGACGTCTCAGGGTATCCCTGTACAGCCCGGGACTCCTTCTCCCTCGTCGACGAGGGAGCCTCATTGAAGCGCGTCGAGAACGCGTACCGCCTGGTGGTTGTAGCGAGCCGTCCTTCTCCCTCGTCGACGAGGGAGCCTCATTGAAGCAGGTGGCGTTCTGATGACGACGAAACTCAACAAGAGCGACATCCTTCTCCCTCGTCGACGAGGGAGCCTCATTGAAGCTCCGTCGGCTCAAGCGTTTCGGTCTGCACGGCGGTGCGCTTCTCCCTCGTCGACGAGGGAGCCTCATTGAAGCCGCAAGTGACTCGCGTCACGCGGCGAGGGTTCTTGAAACCTTCTCCCTCGTCGACGAGGGAGCCTCATTGAAGCTCGTAGCCCTGCCTCGAGAGACACTTGTGGATGTACGGCCCTTCTCCCTCGTCGACGAGGGAGCCTCATTGAAGCCCTGCCGGACTCCTGTGCACCGCCGACTCGGCCTTGGCCACCTTCTCCCTCGTCGACGAGGGAGCCTCATTGAAGCAGGACACCCGCCCGAGCTCGGCGGCGTCGAGTCTCTCACAGCCGCCCTTCTCCCTCGTCGACGAGGGAGCCTCATTGAAGCACCTCATGGACGTCGACAGGGGGCCCGCCGCAGCGCCTTCTCCCTCGTCGACGAGGGAGCCTCATTGAAGCTGGGTGTCGACGCTACGGGGACGGGGACAGCGTGCCCGACCTTCTCCCTCGTCGACGAGGGAGCCTCATTGAAGCGTCGACGTGCGCGAGCGCCTGTTCACCGGGCCGGGGCCTTCTCCCTCGTCGACGAGGGAGCCTCATTGAAGCAGGGCGGCGGACAGGGCGGTTTCGGCGCGGTCGCGCTCCCCTTCTCCCTCGTCGACGAGGGAGCCTCATTGAAGCCGGAAAAAGGCTACCCGGTCGCCAAGTTGGCCCACCTCCCTTCTCCCTCGTCGACGAGGGAGCCTCATTGAAGCAGCTTGGGTGGGACGGTGACTGCACCCGCTTCGTCGACCCCTTCTCCCTCGTCGACGAGGGAGCCTCATTGAAGCGGCGCCAGCCAGACGGACAACGAGTTGAAGGACGCGTTCCCCTTCTCCCTCGTCGACGAGGGAGCCTCATTGAAGCGCGCGAAGTTGGCGGCGCACGCTGCGGAAAACCCCGACCTTCTCCCTCGTCGACGAGGGAGCCTCATTGAAGCGCCGATCAGGTAGTTGTGCCCGACCTGCGAGGGCACGACCTTCTCCCTCGTCGACGAGGGAGCCTCATTGAAGCCGGGTTGGCGTGTGAGCGCGCCGCCGCACGTCGCCGGCTCCCTTCTCCCTCGTCGACGAGGGAGCCTCATTGAAGCGGTGACGAGACGCAGCTCACCATCGCATTCGACCGCTACGCCTTCTCCCTCGTCGACGAGGGAGCCTCATTGAAGCCCGTCCGCCGGCCGCGCCTCCTTCATCCGCGTCCCACCCTTCTCCCTCGTCGACGAGGGAGCCTCATTGAAGCACACTGCGTGCACGCCTTGTCGGCGGCGTCGACGTCCCTTCTCCCTCGTCGACGAGGGAGCCTCATTGAAGCTCGAAGCGACCTCCACGGAGGCCATTACCTTTGAAGAGGCCCTTCTCCCTCGTCGACGAGGGAGCCTCATTGAAGCTCCTCGTTCGAGCGCCGGATGCCGTGCGTTTGGTTCCCTTCTCCCTCGTCGACGAGGGAGCCTCATTGAAGCTCATGATCTCCTCGTGCCCGTGTGGTGCGGGCGTGGCGCCTTCTCCCTCGTCGACGAGGGAGCCTCATTGAAGCTGGCGCGAGGCCAGCCACACGCGCAGGAGCGCCAGCTGGCGCCTTCTCCCTCGTCGACGAGGGAGCCTCATTGAAGCGAGCACAGGTCCGGCTCGACCCAGCTGCAGCCGCCCTCCTTCTCCCTCGTCGACGAGGGAGCCTCATTGAAGCCCGAGCGTGTCGCTCTCGTCTCGGTAGTCCTCGGTGGCGACCTTCTCCCTCGTCGACGAGGGAGCCTCATTGAAGCAGAGCGCATCGAAGTCGGCATCATCGAGGATTCGATTGCCCTTCTCCCTCGTCGACGAGGGAGCCTCATTGAAGCGCCGAGGCTCCGGCCCTCACCCGTCCAACGATGGGCACCCCCTTCTCCCTCGTCGACGAGGGAGCCTCATTGAAGCAACGAGAATCTGAACCACCTGGCGGCCGCCATCGAGGACGCCTTCTCCCTCGTCGACGAGGGAGCCTCATTGAAGCTTCGCAGGCACATCACGGGTCGGCACGAGCACCCCCGCGCCTTCTCCCTCGTCGACGAGGGAGCCTCATTGAAGCTCCTGAAGGGACAGGGCCGTAAACGCCCGTAGGAGTGAGCCCTTCTCCCTCGTCGACGAGGGAGCCTCATTGAAGCTTCTTGATCCACTCGGCGTGCGTGCAGACCCGCACCCGCCTTCTCCCTCGTCGACGAGGGAGCCTCATTGAAGCGGCGGGGGCCTCTGCCGTGGGTGTGTCGAGGACCGGGACCTTCTCCCTCGTCGACGAGGGAGCCTCATTGAAGCTGACGAGTTGCGCGCATGGTCGTGGAACGGCGGCTCCCTTCTCCCTCGTCGACGAGGGAGCCTCATTGAAGCGGAATTCTTCCCATTCCTCCGATGCCTGCTGGCCAGTTCCTTCTCCCTCGTCGACGAGGGAGCCTCATTGAAGCTCGTAGAGAACACAGAGGTCGACATTCCAGAGGTACCGCTCGCGCCCTTCTCCCTCGTCGACGAGGGAGCCTCATTGAAGCGATGATTCCCCCGAGGCCGTCACCGTTGACGACGTCGGACCCTTCTCCCTCGTCGACGAGGGAGCCTCATTGAAGCGAGGAGTGGAGTGAACCGATATGAGCCCGATTGACCCGTCCGCCTTCTCCCTCGTCGACGAGGGAGCCTCATTGAAGCCGGATCTTGCCGATATTCGCCATGCGCATCTTAGGGACCTTCTCCCTCGTCGACGAGGGAGCCTCATTGAAGCACGCGTCGGCGCCGCGCACGCCGCCGCGGCACGCTCGTGGCCTTCTCCCTCGTCGACGAGGGAGCCTCATTGAAGCCTGCGTAGGGCGTGGCGCGAGAGCAGCGACGACGAAGCCCCGAGGGAGCCTCATTGAAGCCCGCACGTCGGGCACGACCACGCCTCGGCCTGACGCCCGCCTTCTCCCTCGTCGACGAGGGAGCCTCATTGAAGCCCGGTGCGGTCTTTGATGGCCGTCGCGAAGTGCTCGGGGTTCCTTCTCCCTCGTCGACGAGGGAGCCTCATTGAAGCCTTCTCGGCCATGCTGTCCTCCGGTGAATGCTCTCACCTTCTCCCTCGTCGACGAGGGAGCCTCATTGAAGCCGAGTGCCCGCCGCGTTGTTGAGCGGAGGCAGACCGAGCCCCTTCTCCCTCGTCGACGAGGGAGCCTCATTGAAGCTAATGGCGAGAGCCTCGCTTGTCAGCCGGATGGTCCCATGACCTTCTCCCTCGTCGACGAGGGAGCCTCATTGAAGCGAGGAGATGCAGGCCGAGGTCCACGAGAACAGCCGCGCGCCCTTCTCCCTCGTCGACGAGGGAGCCTCATTGAAGCGTGAAGCGCAGCAAGTCCTTCGTCTCGGTGATGTCCGAGCCTTCTCCCTCGTCGACGAGGGAGCCTCATTGAAGCGGTGACACCATCGGTGTCTCGGTGGCGACGACGCGCGCGATTTTCTCCCTCGTCGACGAGGGAGCCTCATTGAAGCTGCGGACCCGACCACGAGGAAGCCGCGCGCCTGTACCGCCTTCCTTCTCCCTCGTCGACGAGGGAGCCTCATTGAAGCAGGTGGAGGCGCTCAAGGCGGCTGACATCTCGTCGAAGCCTTCTCCCTCGTCGACGAGGGAGCCGCATTGAAGCGAGAGCGCTCGGGTCCTTCCCGGCACGAGCGAGGGCCTGCGCTACATCCTTCTCCCTCATCGACGAGGGAGCCTCATTGAAGCCGGGGCGCGGACAGCAGCTCCATGGACAACCTGCTCAACCTTCTCCCTCGTCGACGAGGGAGCCTCATTGAAGCCGCATGAAGGCGCTGCCGCTGCACGTCAGCTACCGCTGCCCTTCTCCCTCGTCGACGAGGGAGCCTCATTGAAGCGACAGCTAGTCCCCTGGAACTGAAAAGTCTTCCAATATCTGGCAGGCATGATCTAACCGGAGGATGGCACGCACAGGACGACCGACGGCGAACCTCAACATCACCGACGACGAGCGTGCGGAGCTTGAGCGACTTTCTCGTCGGGTGAGGATCAACCGCCATGTCGCGCTGCGAGCCAAGATGATCCTGGCGTGTGACGAGGGGCTGACCAACCTCACCGTGGGGAAGAAGCTCAAGGTGTCGAACGCGACGGTGGGGAAGTGGCGAAAGCGGTTCGTCGAGCACCGCGTGGCTGGCCTCTACGACGAGCCCAAGCCGGGTAGGCCCCGTGAGATCACTGACGAGGAGGTTGAGGCCGTCCTCGTGAAGACGCTCGAAGAGAAGCCGAAGGGCCGCACCCACTGGAGCACTCGCAAGATGGCGGAGGAAGCTGGCATCAGCCACAGCACCGTCGGTCGCATCTGGCGGACGTTCGGGCTGCAGCCGCATGTGGTGCGCACATTCAAGATCTCTGACGATCCTCTGTTTATCGAGAAGGTCCGCGACGTCGTCGGGCTGTACATGAATCCTCCCGAACACGCCGTGGTCTTCTGCGTTGACGAGAAGCCGCAGATTCAGGCGCTGGAGCGCGCGCAGCCGATTCTCCCGATGGACTTCGGCATGCCCGAGCGCCAGACACACAACTACATCCGTCGTGGCACTCTCGATCTGTTCGCAGCGCTGAACGTTTCGACCGGCGAGGTGATTGCCCGGACGAAGAAGCAGCATCGGTCCGCGGACTTCATTGCCTTCCTCCGAGAGATCGACCGCGCGGTCGACGGCGACCTCGAGATCCACGTCGTTGCCGACAACCTATCGGCCCACAAATCTCCGACGGTGAAGCGCTGGTTTGCCCGCCACCCTCGCTTTCACCTGCACTTCGTCCCGACCTACTCGTCTTGGCTGAACCTCGTCGAACGCTTCTTCGGGCTGTTGACTGAGCACGCCCTACGCCGCGGTTCGCACACGAGCGTGCCGCAACTACGACAGGCGATCCTCGACTACGTCGACGCACATAACGAACGCCCGAAGCCGTTCAGGTGGACGAAGACGGCCGACGAGATCCTCGAGTCGGTCAAGCGCTTCGGACAGCGGACCGTCCGGGTCCACGGTTCAGGCTCATCAGGAACCGACTTTTTGAAGTAATCACAGATCCAGGGGACTAGCTCGAGAGCGCCACGATTCGGCACTCGGTTGCGGACGGAGCCCGCCGCGAGGTGAGGCGCGTGCCGGGAGAGGGCGCGTCGGGCGGCCTGCCGCCTTCTTGTCGGCCGCTCGAGCCGGTCGCGCTCGATGATTCGCGCTGGCGCGTGCGTCCGGCGGACCGGAGCGCCCTTCACTCGTCGCGGGCCGAGCTCGAGGGCATGGCGCTCGGCTCCGTGCGCCTGCCGACCTGCTCGCGGCGCCTCACCGTGACGCGTGAGGCACGCAAGGTGGCGGACCACGTCATGACACCGTGCTGCGACGTGCTGCAACGGCATCCGGCCACGCTGCGAGCGTTCGTCGATCGACGTGCTCGACTGCTCGTGTTCGTGCTGCGCTATCGAGGCCAGTGCGTCGAGATCGGCTACGCGCGCGAAGAGGTCATCATCGCCCGCTCCCGGGCAGCCTTGCCTCCTGCCGCGGCGGCCGATGGCGGTGCGGGGGGGCTCTCTTTCGCGGTGCCTCCCGACGACGTCGATCTGGCGAGCGCGTTCGAGCCCTGGCTCGGGCCGGACACAGCGGAAGGCGGCGCGCGGCAGTACTTCGCCGAGCAGGTGGATGCGATGCGCGACGAATACCGCGTGCGAAAGCGCTACCGCCGCGCCGCCGCGCTTGCGCGGAACGGCCGGCGCGCCGAGGCATTGCGCCTATTGACGACGCTAGCGTGCGATCCTGCGTGGGTCTTCCTCCGCTACCGCGCCCGTGCCGACCAGGACCTGTCGACGGTAGAGGCTCAGCTGCCCGCGGACGGAGAGCTGCACTGTGGGAAATCTCCGTAAAGGCGCTGCGCGGGGAGCTGCTGAAGCTACGCGCTCACAGCCGATACGGAATGTCTTCGAAGGTGTGCTTCTCCGAGGGAGATCGCGAGTATGAAGGCGATTCCGCTCGTCCGCCGCAAGACCTCGACGAAGGGCTGGCGCTCGAGCGGCTCCCGCACTCGCAAGAGCTTCACCGCGCGGCGCACCAGCTCGGTCGCCGGGGTCCCGTCGCGCGCCGCCGCGGCGTCCAGCCAGGCCTTGTCGCGCTCTTCAAGTGCCATCACCGTGCGCTACCTACCTACGGAAGGCGCAGGAGGTTCGCCATGACAGCCACCGCCCGCATCAGCGCCAAAGGTCAGCTCGTGATCCCGAGGAGGATTCGCCCGCCACGCGCGAGCCACCGACAGGTGCCGACCATCACAGTCCGCCGCGGGGCAAGCGATCGGGGGGTAGCGCCCTTGCACGTCGAGTCACCGCCCCCTCAATCCACCGTCTCCACGCGAGCGAGCGCCTGCAAATGCCAAGCGGGCAGCCCATGCGCCTTCGCCCCTCGCAGCACGACATCGAGATACGCCCGCCGAGGCCAGCACGGCTCGTCGAGGCGCCAGGCGTCGGTCACCGTGTACAGCCACGCGTCCACATGGCGGTCGCCGGTGAGGCGAGGGCGGCAGAGCGCTCGCGCGTAGCGCTGCGGGTGCCCCTCTTTCTCGTCGAGCGCACGCAAGAGCGCGGGCTCCACGCGCAGGCACACGCCGGGTAACGACGACGTGGCGTGCGCCTCCACGTTGGCGGCGCCGCCCTTGCGGGATGGGGAGCGGTAGTTCCACACCAGGCGGTAGCCCTCGAGGACGGCGGCGGAGAGCTCGAGCGGCGCGCGCTCGGGGTGACCTCGCTCGCGCAGCCAGCGGGCGAGATCGTCGAGGTCCATGTTGGAGCCGTAGGCGAACACCCAGCAGGGCTGCTCGAGCTCGGCGGCGGGGCGCCCGCCAGGGGGAGCGGAAGAAAGCGTCATGGCGACGAGGCTACCGAATCGCCGCCCGGGGGCCGCGCTCGAACCCCGAAGACTTTACGGCTCTACGTGCTACGAGACGGGGTCCATCGCCCGGGTTCGTATGCGTCATTACCTCTCTCTCCTCGTCGTCCTCTTGCTCGCCGCGCTCGGCTGTACGCCCGACGCCACGGCGGGGGACGCGGGTGCCGGCGGCGCGCGCGAGCTGCCCACCTATCGCGGCGATCGTCCGGTCTCCGACGCTGGGGCGAGCGACCACGACGGTGGGCCGGCCGACGCGGGCGTCCACGACGACGACGGCGGCGTGAGCGGCGGCTGCGTGCCGGAGATCTCCGGCGCGCGCTTCGGCGTCTGCGCCGGGCGGATGACGACGATCGAGCGCGACGCCGAGGGAGCGCGCTTTGGCGTCACGGGCACCTTCGAGCGCGCGCCGGCGACGACCGGGGCTGGGCGCTTCGGCGTCACGGGAGGCGAGATTCATGTTCCTTGAGCGCACACAGGCTTTGACGCTGGCGACGCTGCTGTTGACGTCGCTCGTTGGCGCCGTCGCGCACGCGGCGACGCCCGAGCAGGTCATCTACCGCGGCACGCTCACCGACGAGGGCGCGCCGGCGGCGAGCGGCAGCTACCACTTGCGCTTCTCGCTCTACGACGCCGAGTCGGGGGGCACGCTCTTGAGCGAGCTCGACGCCAGCAGCGTCGTCGTCACGGACGGCGCCTTCCAGGCGGACATCGGCGCGCTGTTCCCGGTCTCGGCCGCGGCCGCGTGGCTCGAGATCGCCGTGCAGGTGCCGGGCGAAGACACCTTCGACGTGCTGCCGCGCCTGGCGGTGAACGCGGTCCCCTTCGCGGTGCGCGCGAGCTACGCGGACGTCGCCGACGCCGTCGCCTGGACGAGCGTGCTCGATCGGCCCGAGCCGCTCCAGGGAGAGCCAGGGGCTCCGGGCGCGCAGGGGCCGGAGGGTCCGCAAGGCCCGGCGGGGGCGCAGGGGATCCAGGGCGAGACGGGAGCGACGGGAGCGACCGGGGCGACGGGAGCGACGGGAGCGACCGGGCCCGAAGGACCGCAAGGCCCGCGGGGGCTCCCCGGTGAGTCTGTCGTCGGCACGTCGCTGGCCGCGGGCCACCCGAGCTGTGCCTACGGCGGCAGCTCCTTCAGCGTCGGCGGCACGACGACGTTCGCGTGCAACGGCGCTCCCGGCGGGGACGGGCAGGACGGCGCGCAGGGGCCGCCAGGGCCCGCGGGGCCGGGCGGGATCATCGAGAGCTCCACGTGCATCGCGACGCAAGACCTGACCTCGACGTGCACGAACTATAGCTGCGGCGTCATCAGCATCACGGTGCCCGGCCCCGGCAAGATCGCCGTGCGGGCCAACGCGACCGTTCGAATCCACCACACGCAAGGCACAGACGATTTTCTCCGCGTCGGCATCGGCGCGAACGTGAGCGACTGTGGCAGCCCCTACACGGTGCATCGGCACGTGGTGCCGGCGAGCTGGCCGAGCCACGGGCGGAACGAGCACACCGCCTTCCTGGAGCACGTGTTCAGCGTGGCGGCGGCGGGCACGTACACCTACTACCTGAATGGGCAGATGAGCACCGGAGCCAGCACCGTCGTCGGCGAGACCGACGAATTCTATTGGGGCGCGATGACCGCCCAATTCATTCCCGAGTGATCGGGGGCCCGGCGGCGGAGATCTTGCGCCGCGCGCTCGCGTGGGCGGTAGGCTCGCCAGCATGACGCGTCTCCCGCTCGGCCTCTCCCTCGTCCTGCTCTCGCTCGTGGCGCTCGGCTGTCCCCGCGAGGCGGCTGCACCAGCGGCCGCGCCGCCGGCACACCCGACGCCGGTGACAGCGCCGGCCGAGAAGGCGGCCGTGGCCACGTCGTCCGTCTCGTTCCTCAGCGACGACTGGCAGGCCGCCAAGGAGCGCGCCGCGGCCGAGGGCAAGCTCGTGTTCATCGACGCCTGGGCGCCCTGGTGTCACACCTGCTGGAGCATGAAGCGCGAGGTGCTGCACGACGAGAGCCTCGCGCGCTTCGAGGGGCGCTACGTCTTCCTCGAGATCGACACGGACCGGCCGGAGAACGCGCGCATCAACGCACAGCTCCCCATCCGCGTGTGGCCGACGTTCTTCGTCGTCGATCCCGTGCGCGAGGTCATCCTCTCCGCGCACGGCGGCGCCATGTCTTTGCCCGAGACCGTGGCCTTCCTCGAGCGCGGCCTCGCCTCTCGCTCGGGCGGCGGCGCCGTCGACGCGGCGCTCCTGGGCGCCTACCGGCTCTGGCGAGAAGGAGACGCCAAGGCGGCGGCCGAGCGCTTCTCCGAGGTGGCGAAGCAGCAGAGCCCGCGCCGTAGCGAAGCGGTGCACAGCGCCGCGCGAGCGTTTCGGCACGCCAATGAGAACGCGCGCTGCGCGCGGGTCGCGCTCGAGCACCTTGGCGACGTTGAGGGCTCCGCCGCGCTCGGCGATCTCGCGAGCTTCCTGCTCATCTGCAGCGGCAAGCTCGACGACAAAGACCCGCTGAAGGCAGAGGCCCGCGAGGCGGCGCGCGCGAAGCTGCAGGCGCTCGTCGACAAGCCGGCGCCGGGGGCCTCCGTCGATGACCAGGCCGACGTGATGCACAACCTCGCCGACGTCTACGAGCAGCTCGGGCAGGCCGACAAGGCCCGCGCGCTCCACGAGCGGCGCCTCGCGCTGATGGAGCAGGACGCGGCGCGCGGCAAGACGCCCATCGAGCAGCGCGTCCACGACTACGCGCGCATGAACAGCTACCTCGCGCTCGGGCGTGGCGACGAGGCGGTCGCGCTCCTGCAAATGCGCGTGGGCCAGCTCCCGGACGATTACGAGGCGCACGCTCGGCTGGCCTCCGTGCTGCACACCCTGAAGCGTGACGACGAGGCGCTCCCCGTCGCGGAGAAGGCCGTGGCGCTCTCCTATGGGCCGCGCCGCCTGCGCTATTTGAAGCTGCTCGCCGACGTGCGTGGCCAAAAGGGAGACGCGGCCGGGAGGCGCGCCGCGCTCGAGGAGCTGCTGAAGGACAACGAGGCCCTGCCGGAGCCGATGCGCCTCCATGACGTCGCCGCCGCGGCCCGGGCGGCGCTCGCCGAGAAGTAGCCGCGCGACGGCCGCGACGTCACGCGGGCCTCGCCGTGGGACGGTCCCATGGGACGCACCCGCCGCGCGCGTGACTCCGCGCGATGGCGGACGTCGACGCGGGGCCGCCTCGGCTACGGTATCCTCCACGAGATGCGCGGCCCTCTCTCGATCCTGCTGCTCACGGCCGTCGCCTTCGCCACGGCGCCCGGGTGCGTGCTGCGGCCCGGGCTCGCGGGGCGAGCGTGCGACGACGCGCATGGCTGCGTCGAGGGCTTTCACTGCAGCGAGGGCGTCTGCGTCTCGGGCGATCCGCCGTCGACGCTCGCGGACGCGGGGCAGCCTGCCGGGAGGGACGGCGGCGACGTGGACGGTGGCGGCGAGGTGCTGGATGGAGGCGGCGAGGTGCCGGATGGAGGCGGGAGCGTGTCGTCGTGCCCCGCGCCACCGACGCCGGACGCCTCCTGGCTCGACTGGTTCACGGCGACGCCCACGACGGTGAAGCCGGGCGGCTCGGTGCATATCTCCTGGCACGCTCCGGCGATGGACGAGTGCTCGCTGCTCTCTCCGTTTGTGCCCGACGCCCCTTTCCCCGGCGACGCGCAGATGAATTTCGACGTGCCCGTGTCCCGCTCCTCGACCTTCATCCTGCGCTGCCAGGTCGGGAGCGTGACGAAGGAGGCCTCCCTCGTCGTGCCCGTGGGCCCGGCCATCCTCGACCTCGGGCTCGCCGGCCGCCGCACTTGTGTCGTCGTGGAGGGAGGCGTCGTGCGCTGCTGGGGAGACCTGAACGGCACATCGCTGATTGGCGGGACGGACGGCCCGCAGGTCTCGCTCGGCACGCTCGAGAGCGAGACCGGCGACGGGCTGTACCGCGCCTCCCTCGCGGACGGTGACGGGAGCGAGCCCCGCGCCCGGCGAATCATCCTCGGCCGCTACCACGCCTGCGCGGCGCTCGACGACGGGCGGCTCAAATGTTTCGGCCTGAATAGCAGCGGACAGCTCGGCGTCGAGTCGAGGACCTCGTTCTGGCCCTCGCTCGGGTGGAATATGCTGGCCGACGTGCGGCTCGGCGCGCGCGAGCTTCACGACGTCGCGCTTGGCGGTCACCACACCTGCGTCGCGTTCGCCGGCGGCGAGGTCGGCTGCTTCGGCTCGGAGGGCTCCGGACGCCTCGGGTCGCCGCACGACGGCGGCGTCGGCGGCGACCCGGGCACCATGGGCAGCGCGCTGCCGACGCTCGTGCTCGACGACGAGGCCGGCGTGGCGGCCATCACGGCGGGCTGGTCGCACACCTGCGCGCTCCTCGACGATGGCCGCGTCAAGTGTTGGGGGCTGAACAGCGGCGGCCAGCTCGGGCTCGGCGACAAGGCCACGCGCGGCGACGCGGTGGGCGAGGTCGGGCCAAGCCTGTCCGCGGTCGACCTCGGCGGCGCGGCGAGCGCGGTGGCCGCCACGTCGGAGCCCACCTGCGCGCTCCTCGCCGACGCGACGGTCAAGTGCTGGGGGAAGAACCGCTACGGCGCGCTCGGTCAGGGCACCGTCGACGACATCGGTGACGACCCCGGTGAGCTCGGGGGCGCGCTCGCTCCCATCGTGCTCGGCGCCGGCGTGGTGCCCGCGCAGCTCGCCGTCGGGGACGACTTCGCGTGCGTGCTGACGCCGACCGGAGAGATGAAGTGCTGGGGCAACAACGCGAGCGGCCGGCTCGGCCTCGGCGACGTGGCCAGCCGCGGCGACGCGGCCGGCGAGATGGGCGACGCTCTGCCCTTCGTCGACGTGGGCGGCGCCGTGCGCCGGGTCGAGCTCGGCAGCGAGCACGCCTGCGCGCTGCTGCTAGACGGCCGGCTGAAGTGTTGGGGCGACAACCAATACGGCCAGCTCGGCCTCGGCGACGACGAGCACCGCGGCGACGGGCCCGGCGAGATGGGCGAGGATCTCCCCGCGGTCGACGTCGGCTCGCTCGTCCCGGAGATGTTCACGCTCGAGGGCGCGATGGCGGCGCTCGAGCGCTCGGGCTGCACGGCTTGCCACGCGGCGGCGCTGCCTCCTGCCTCGCGCGCCGCGCCGCCGCTCGACGGCTGCGCCCCGGAGCTGGCCGACGCCGGCGCTTACCCGCTCGAGGGGGTCGACCCGACGAGCGAAGCAGGCGCGCGGCGCTGTTTTGCGTGGCACGTGACCGAGGAGTGCGTCGAGGGAGCCGCGGGCCCGATGCGCCGGATCGATCCGACGCGGCCCGAGCACAGCCTCTTGCTGCGTGCGCCGGAGGGCGCAGGGCACCCGACCGAGGGGCGCTTCGCCGACGTCATGCCCGGCAGCGACCACGCCTACCTGTTTCATTGGATCGCCGGCGGCGCGCTGCGCTGACGAGCTGCTCACACCGAATACAACCAACCAAACATTCCACCATAAACCAGGTGCGACAAAATCACGACCAACGGAGTGCGCGGCCCGTAATGCAGGGCGAAGAACCCCGGCGGCTCCAGGCGCCTCCTCGACGTCGGCCCACCCCGCTCGGTCGCCATGTGCGGATGCAGCCCCGGCATGATCTCGACCCCGATGGTGAGCACCGCGATCGCGTGCACCAGGCCGAACAGCGCACCGAGCCCAGCCGTCGCCGTGCCCAGCACGTGGAACATGGCCACGTAGAACAGCAAGAAGAGCTGGCCGAAGGCGAGGTGGCCGAAGAAGCCGTACAGCTTCGCGCGTGATCGGCTCGTCGTGAACATGCTGCCGACGAGGTAGGGCAGGCCCATGCGGGTGACGCCGAGCCCCTGCGCGCCGCTCACGATCACCGTCATGACCAGCGTCGAGAGCAACCCGAAGACGAACCAGTGCCACACGTTCACAGTTGCATCCCTCGCTCTTCGTGCCGGCGCGGCGGCTGCACACGATGATGCCCATCGCCGGCGACCTCGACCTTGGCGCGCTCCTCGATGCGCAGCGCCGCGTTGATGACGCCGACGTGCGAGAAGCCCTGCGGGAAATTGCCGAGCAGCTCTCCCGTCGACGGATCGACCTCCTCGGCGAGCAGGCCGACGTCATTGGCGTAGGAGCAGGCGGCCTCGAAGGTCGCCACCGCCTCGTCGAGCGTGCCGCAGCCCATGGCGAGCAGCTCGGCCATCCAGAAGGCGCAGATGATGAAGCAGCCCTCCGTCCCGATGCTCTGCTCATAGCGATAGACGAGCCCCTCCTTGGGCGACAGCCGCTCGCGGATGCGCTCGTAGGTGTGCCGCATGCGGGGCGACCGTGCGTCGATCAGCTCGCTGAGGGGCAGCGTCAGCAGCGCCGCGTCCACGCGGTCGCCGTCGAAGGTCTGCACGTAGGAGCGGATGTCGTCGTTGTAGCCGTGCTGTTCGAGCGCGCTCATGATGAGGTCGCGGTTCTTGCGAAAGAGCTCGACCGGCAGGCGCTTCGCCTTGCCGCGCTCGTGCATCTCGAGGATCGAGCGCAGGGCCACGGCGCACATCGCCTTCGAGTGCGTGTGGTGTCGCTTGCCGTAGCGCGGCTCCCAGATGCCCTCGTCGGGGCGCTCCCAGTTGCGGCAGACCCACGCTCCGAAGCTCACGAGCATGCGCGCCGTGTCGCGGTCGAGGGCGCCGCCGCGCCTCGTGACCTCGAGCGCGCTCTCCGTCACCTCGCCGTAGCCGTCGAGCTGCAGTTGTCCGCGCGCGCCGTTGCCGAAGCGCACCGGCCGCGAGCCGCGGAAGCCATCGAGGTGCGGCAGCAGGCGCTCCGGCGGCGTGGGTCGGCCATAGAGGTCGTACAGCACGCCGAGCTTCGAGTGACGACCGCGGCGGGTGGCGTGCAAGAGCCAGCTCACGAAGGCGTGTCCCTCCGCCACGAAGCCGAGCCCGAACAGCGCCCTCGTCGTGAACGAGGCGTCGCGCACCCAGCAATAGCGATAGTCCCAGTTCAGCGGGCCACCGATGCGCTCGGGCAATGACGTCGTGGGCGCGGCGATGATGGCGCCGGACGGCGCGAACTGCTGCAGCTTGAGCGCGAGCGCGCTGCGCGACACGAGCTCGCGCCAGGGGCCGTCATAGCGAATCCGCGCCGACCAGTCGCGCCACCAACGGACGCTGAGGTCGAGCAGCTCGTCGAGCTCCTCGCCGAGCGCGGGCAGCACACCGGGGCTCTCGTCGAAGTACGCCAGGTTGAAGCGCGCGACCTCGCCCTGGCGCAGGCGGAAGCGCGCGCGCGCGCTGTCGCTGCCCGTCAGCTCCACGGGCACCTCGGCGCGCAGCGTCGGCACCCGGGCGCCGCCCTCGAGCCGCACGCCGAGCGGGCCCCGATCCACGAGGCGCCGCTTTCGCCGGCCGAAGTCCGGCCGCGGGCGCAGCGTCATCTCGACGTCGACCACGCCCTCCGTGCAGCGCGCGATGCGGACGAGGTCCTCCTCGGGCAAGAGCCGCGACTCGAGCTCGGCCTCGGACATGACCGGCATGAAGTCCGTCAGCCGCAAGACGCCCGTGCTCGTCGTGAACGTGGTCTCGAGCACGTTCGTTCCGGGCCGATAGCGGCGCCGCACCGAGGCCCGCTCCCGTGGGGCGATGCGCCACGCTCCGCCCAGCTCCTCGTCGAGCAGCGCGCCGAACAGCGGCGCGGCGTCGAAGCGCGGCCAGCACAGCCAGTCCACGGAGCCGTCGCGCGAGACCAGCGCGGCCGCTCTGCAATCGCCGATCACCGCGTAGTCACCGATCTTGCGCTGCTGCATGGCACCCGCCATGCGCTGCAAGACGGTGGCCAGCGTGTCACCCGTGCGCGCGGCAGCTCAGCGGACGACGCGGGAGACGAAGCGCCCGTGCTCGTCCATCACGATGCGCGTGCGCCGCGCGCTGACGAGGTCGCTGCGCTCATGCAGCGGGTCACCCGGCAGCGCCAACACGAGCCCGTCGTCGCCGGTGATGAGCGCGGGCTCGATGGCGGACAGCGGTCGCTGCACGGCGGCGGCCGCGGCCTCGACGTCACGGAAGCCGGCGAGGTCCTCGAGCGTGGCGAGCGTGGGCGGCGCGAGCTGGATCCGTCCGGCGCGGTAGGCGGCGAGCGCCCCCGCCGGCGTGATCCACTCGCCCTCCGTGGCCTCGTGCAGGTCGACGCGCGGCACCTGGTCCGCGGGCGCGAGAGCGAGGAAGAAGCGCGTGTCGTAGCGCTTCGGCTCGGCCTTTGGGGTCACCCACCAGGCGAGCGGTCGCAGCGCGTCCACGTCGGCCACCAGCCCCTCGTCGTCGAGCGAGGCGGCGAAGGTGCGCCCTGAGCGCACCCTCTCGACCACGCGCGCGGCCGCCGCGGCGCTCACCGGCGCTCCGCTCGTCGTGCGCGCGAGCAGGAGGCCGCACTCCTCGGCCGTCTCGCGCACGGCCGCGACGCAGTAGGCGGCGGCGCCCTCGTCGTCGATCCCGTCCAGCATCCGGCGCGCCGCCTCGCGCGAGCCGAGGGGCAGGGCGGCGCCCACGACGGCGTCCTCGTCGTCGACGCGCCCGCCGGGGAACACGTGCGCGCCGGCCATGAAGCCCGAGCGGCCGTGGCGCTTGACGAGGTAGACCTCGAAGCCAGCCTCGCTGGCGCGGCAGACGACGACGGTAGCGGCGGGTCGAGCGGCGGGAGCTTCGGTCATGGCCGGAAGCTACACCCGTGCGCTACGCTTCGTCGTCAGCGCGAGGAGGGGCCCATGGCCGCCGGTGTGACGCTCGAGGTGGTGCGCGGTCCGGACGCCGGCCGCAAGTTCCCGATCGCTGTCGGCAGCTATCGCGTCATCGGCCGCGCCTATGGCGTCATGGGGGGCACCGCGGTGGTCTCCCAGGGCGAGCGCCGCCGCCTCGACGTCGAGGACCAGCGCCGCATCCAGGCCCACCTCGAAGAGCGCGGCTCGGCGGCCGGCAAGGTCGGCGCCCGCGACAAGGTGGACAACTTCCAGCGCGAGGACGATCTCGACCTCGCCGACGACGCCGTCAGCCAGACGCACGCCATGGTGTTCGTCGACGAGGCCGGCGTCTCTCTCGTCGACGTCGCCTCCACCAACGGCACCTACGTGAACGGCCGCCGCGTCAGCGAGCAGGAGCTCGTGGGCGGCGATCTGCTCCGCGTCGGCGAGACGCGCATCGAGATCCGGGACTGAGGTGTGCGCGGGGCAGCCGTCGGCGACGCCGTCCGCGATCCGCGCCTGCGCGCGCGGGTGACGTCGTCGCGCGAGCTCTACTACCGGGCGGGCCCGGACCCCGCGCTCGATCGCCCGGCGCACGTCCGCGCCGCCTCCGGCATCTGCCGCTTCGCCGGGCGCCTCGCCATCGTGCAGGACGACGCGCACTTCATCGCCCTCCTGGATGACGACGGCAGCGTGAGCGCGCTGCCGTTGGCGCCCGGTCCGAACGGCGCGCGGCAGTTCGACGACCTGCGCGGCAACAAGCGGGACAAGGCCGACCTGGAGGCCTGCTTCTCGTGGCCGAGCGCGAGCGGGGACGTGCTGGTGGGCGTCGGCTCCGGCTCGAGCCCCGCGCGCGAGCGGGTCGCCCTCGTCGAGGCTGCCGACGTCGAAGGGGCCCGCTTCGTCGACGCCGGCGCGCTGTACGCCGCCCTGCGGGCGCGAACGGAGTTCTCCGGCAGCGAGCTGAACGTCGAGGGGGCCGCGCTGCTCGAGGACGGTCGCGTGTGCCTCGTGCAGCGTGGCAACGGCGCTGCCGCCGGCGGCCGATCGCCCGTGAACGCCACCGCGCTCATCGGCGGCAGGGCGCTGCTCGCGTTCCTGCGAGAGGGTGCGCCGCCGCCTCCGCTCGAGCACATCACGCAGTGGCAGCTCGGCACCCTCGACGGCATCCGCCTCACGTTCACCGACGCCACCGCGTGGGCCGGTCGCTTGTGCTTCCTCGCCTGCGCGGAGGACTCGCCCGACGCCGTCCTCGATGGTCCGGTCGCGGGCACGGTCGTCGGGGTCTTCGACGCGGACGGCGGCGCGCGCTGGGCGCCGCTCGAAGGGCGCGCGGCGGTCAAGGCCGAGGGCGTCGTGCTCACGTCGCCCTCGACCGGCTTGCTGGTGCTCGATCCCGACGACCCGCTCGCGGCCGCCGAGCTGTGCACGCTCGAGCTCTCGGGGCCCTGGTTCGAGTAGGGCGTGTCCCAAGGGGGACACAAGCGCTCCCTGTGCCCTGTGCCCTTTGCCCTTTGCCCTTGCCCGCCCGGGCTCTCGGTTCGTCTGCGAGACGGGTCTTGGCGGCGAAGTGACGTCGTCCGTCAACGGCGCTGCATGACGCGCTCGTAATCGGCCGGCGTGTTGATGTTGCAGACGACGCGAGCGTCCGCCCACGGCAGCAACGCGAGCTCGCCCTCGTGCCGATCGAGCACCGCGCGCGCGCCGCCGCCCTGTGCGCAGTCCGCGAGCTCGCCAAACAGCGCCCGCGCGACGACGAGAGGATGCCCGCGCGCGCCATCCACGACGGGGACCGCCGCCAGCGCGCCCTCCGACACGGCGGCGACGAGCTCGTGCACGAGCGCGCGGGTCACGAAGGGCATGTCGACGGGGCAGAGCACGAGCGCGTCCACGTCGGAGGAGACATGCAAGCTGTCCGCGAGCGCGGTCGCAATGGAGCCCGCGAGCCCGTCCGCCGGCGCGAGATTTCGCGTCACGACGACGTCAATGTCCGTGAGCGCGTTCCGCACGGGAATGTCATCGGGCGGCTCCGGCACGGTGACGACGACAGGCGAGGCGCTCGCGCCGAGCAGCACGCGCGCGAGCCGCGTCACGAACAGCTCGTCGTCGAGCGGCAGCAGCGCCTTCGGGCGACCCATTCGCTCGGACTTGCCGGCGGCGGCGACCAGGCCGAGGAGCTTCACGCGCCGGAGGCCTTCTCGCGCGCGGGGACGTCTGCGGCGACGCTTCGCTCCTGGCGCCGTACGGCCACCATCTCGGCGACGATGCTGAGCGCGATCTCCTCGGGCGTCTCGGCGCCGATGTCGAGGCCGGCGGGAGAGCGCAGCGCGGCGATGCGCTCGGGCGCGATGCCCTTCGCTTCACAGCGCTGGCGCGTGAGCAGCGCCTTGCGCTTCGAGCCCACCATGGCCGCGTAGCGAAAGGGGCGCGCGAGCACCTTCTCCGCCAGCCGTTGGTCCGTCTGGTGATCGTGCGTGACGACGACGACGAACGCGTCCGGGCCGAAGGGCAGCGCGTCGAGGTCCTCGTCGTCGTATCCGGGCACGAGGCCGACGTCGTCGCCGAAGCGCTCGCGCGTGAGCAGCTCCTCGCGCGGGTCGGCCACCGTGACGTCGAACCCCGCCAGCGAAGACACGCGCGCGAGGGCGAGCGCCACGTGCCCACCGCCGAGCAACACGCAAGGCGGACGCTCTCGCAGCGGCTCGACGTAGATCGTCATCTGTCCTCCGCAGCACATGCCGAGCTGCGTCGTCAGGTTCAGGTGCACCATGCGCGGGCGCGTCCGCACGATGGCGACGAGCGCCTCCCGCCGGAGCTGATGCTCCACGGCCCCGCCGCCGATGGTGCCCTCGATGCGGCCGACCTCGGAGCCGTCCGCGAACACGACCATGCGCGCGCCGGCCTTGCGCGGCGTGGAGCCGCGGGTCTCGACGACGGTGCAGACCGCGGCGGGCTCGCGGCCCTTCGAGATCTCAGCGAGGCGCTCGAGGGTGGGCACGGCGGCGAGCGTAACAGCTCGACGGGGCGCTGGTGAGCGACGGGCTACGGTGGGCGACGAGCTACGGCGCACGACGCCGCGAGGCCCCCGCTACCGCTTCTTGCCCTTGGCCTTCGACTTTGCCGCGGTCGTCTTCTTCTTGGCGGCGGCGGCCTTGGCCTTGCCCGCGCTCTTCGAGACGGCCGGCTTCTTCTTGGCCGCGGCGGCCTTCTTGGCCTTCTCCGCCGTCTTCGACTTCTTGGCCGGCGCCGGAGCGGCGGGCTTCTTGGCCTTCTCCGCCTTCTTGGGCTTCTCCGCCGGCTTCGCCTTCGCGGCCGCCTTTGGGGCTGCCTTCGGGGCGGCCTTCGCGGGGGCGGGCGCGGCGGCCTTCGCGGGCGCCGGCTTGGCCTTGGCTGCCTTCTTCGACGGCTTCTGGTCGGGGGAGCCCTCGTCCGGGTGCCCGTCCTCGACGCGGGCGGCCTCGGTGGCCTCGCGCTCGGCGCGCAGCTTGTCGGCGCTCTTCGGCATGCCGGGGGGCCACACACCCTTCCCCTTTTTCTCTTCTTTCTCGTCGCGCCACAGCACGCAGGTGATCTGGCCCTTCATGACGATGTCGTGGTTCTGGTTCTCGGCCCAGACATCGACGTCGACACGCGGCTCGCCGCTGTGATCGTGGCGGTCGACGATGACGCCCTTGGCCGTCAGGATGTCGCCCGGCCACACGAGGCGCTGAAACTTCGCGTGCGTCGTCAAGACGCGCCCGTTCTCGAGCCACTTGGAGACGGCCTCGGTGGCGAAGCCGAGGGCGAGCCCGCCGTGCGCGAACACGCCGCCGTAGCCGGCGGCCTTGGCGAAGTCGTCGTCGATGTGCAGGGGGCTGTAGTCGCGCGCCGCGCCCGCGAACTTCGCGATCTGGACGCGCGTGACGGGCGGCTTCGTCAGGGGGGTGACCGGGTCACCGATCTCGACGGTGTCGTAATACAGCTTCGGCATGGGGCTACCTCTGGCGCTCTGGCGCTCTGCGGCGGGTCTCCGCGGACCCTCTCAGTCAGCGACGAGGGAACCCGCCGCGTACGGCGAGGACGCGCTGGACTTCGAACGCGATGAGGTTCTTCTTGGTGGTGCCGACGACGTCGATGACCACGAAGCCCATCGGGTTGCCGCCGCCGCCCTGCTGCTCGTAGAGGTCGCGCACCGTGGTGGCGACCGTGATCTCGTCACCGACGCAGAGCGGCTGGTGCACCGCGATGGTCTCGCGGCTGTGCAGCACCTGCTTCGGCTTGAGCTCGAGGATCTCCATCACCGCGTCGTAGTCGCCGAGGGAGCCGGCGCCGACGTGGGGGAGCATGACGTTGGTGTTGCCCGCCGCGCGTGCGGCGGCCGGATCCGTCGACAGCGGATCGGTGAGCTCGAGCGCGTCGACGAAACGCTCCACGAGGCCCGCCTCGATCACGAGGTTCTTCTCCGCGATGGTCTTCCCGATGTGCGCGCGTTGCTTCATCCGCCGGGCCTCTCGCTGCTTGCCGACGCCCCCCCGTGACGATCACCCCTGTGGAAGATCACCCCTGTGACGTCACCCGCCGACGTGGCCTCTCGGCCCCGCTCCGAGGCAGAACCTCGAAGAAAAACGCAGGGTTATGTCACAGACCTAAGGCCGGGGGGCCGTTTGTACCCTCTCGAACGTGCAGCGAGTCGGGGCGAAAAGCAAGAAAAACGCAGCGGCGCCGGGGGGAAAGCGGTGTTTTGTCGGCCTCCACAGGGGCGTCGCAAGCTTTGCAGCAGGGCCGGCGGCAGCACGGAGGCCCGCCCAGAGCCCGCGCTCGGTGTCCCCGCGGCGCGCCCCCGTGCGCGGCGGACGGAGGCCCGCTCCTCAGCGCCCGAACACGATGCGCTCGCTCTTTAGCATGCGCGTGGTGGCGGCCAGGAGCCCGAACGTCGCGAGCAACGTGGAGCCCCCGCAGATGAGCACCGAGAGGAGCGCGGGGCGCTCGCCGCTCATGACCTCCGTCAGCAGCACCTGATGAGAGAGCGCGGGCAGCCACATCATCCACCCTTCGGCGTCGATGGGCTTGATGACGGCGATGAAGCCGGGCGCCAGCGGTAGCAGCATCAGGAGGCTGACGTAGGTCTGCGCCTCCTTGAACGAGCGGGCGAAGGTGCCGACGAAGAGCTGCAGCGCGGGGACGAGCAGCGTCATGGGCAGCAGCAGCAGCACGACCTCGAGCAGCTCGCTTGGGCCGACGTGCAGCTCGAAGCCGAGAGAGGCGAACGAGATGCGTGACATCGCCGCGCTGAAGGTCAGCAGCGTCAACAGGACGCCGGCCACGCTGAAGACGGCGGTGACCGCCCACTTGCCGGCCAGCAGCACCGAGCGGGGCACGGGCGCGGTCAGGAGGGGCTCGAGGGACAAGCGCTCGCGCTCTCCCGCGGTGGCGTCGATGGCGACGTTCAGGCTGGCGATGAAGGCCGCCATCACGAGGAACATCGGCAGCATCATGAAGAACTGCGCCGAGCGTTGCGCGCCCGTGGCGACGTCGCGCCGCTCGAGCTGGAGCGGCCGGAGCACCGCCGGATCGACGCCGCGCGCGAGCACACGCAAGGTGGCGATGGTGCTCGCGTAGGCCTGCACGGCCTCCGCGGCCCTGGCGACGAGGGGCGCGGTGTCCTTGTTGGCGCCGTCGTACCAGAGCTCGACGGCGGCGGGGCGCCCGCCGGCGAAGTCCTCCGGGAAGTCCTCGTCGACGACGAGCGCCACCTCCACCTCGCCGCTGGTCACGGCCGCTTCGGCGTCGCCGTCGAACGGGCGGAGCACCGCGCCGTGCTCGCCGAGGAAGGTCATGAGGTGCGGCGCGTGCTCGGCGCCGACGGTGTGCAGCACGAGCTCGCGCTCGGCGCTCAGGTTCTTCGTCAGGTACGAGAACATGGCCGCCACGAGGAGCGGCATGAGCAGCGGATAGAGGATCGCGGACAAGAGCGAGCGGCGGTCGCGCACGGCATCGCGCGCCTCCTTGTCGACGACGGCGAGCAATTGCACCCGACGCGAGGGAAGGCCTCGAGGGGAGTGACGCTCGCTCATCCGAGCCCCGCCGCGCTGCCGATGATCTTGACGAAGGCGTCCTCGAGCTCGGCCTCGCCTGTCTGCTCGCAGAGCGCACGCGGCTCTCCCGCGGCGACCACGCGGCCGTGGGCGACGACGACGACCTCGTCACAGAGGGCGGAGACCTCTTGCATGATGTGGCTCGAGAACAGCACGCACTTGCCGGCGGCCTTGAGCCCGCGCACCACCTCGCGCACCGCTCGCGTCGTCATCACGTCGAGGCCGGTGCTGGGCTCGTCGAGGATGACGTTCGCGGGATCGTGAACGAGCGCGCGCCCGAGGGAGACCTTCATGCGCTCGCCGGCGGAGAAGCCCTCCGTGCGCCGGTCGATGATGGACGCCATATCGAGCTGCTCGACGAGGGTGTCGATGCGCCGCGCGAGCGCCTCGCCGCCCACGCCGTGCAGGCGTCCGGCGTAGCGCAGGTGCTCGCGGGCGGTGAGGCGCGCATAGAGGCCGCGGGCGTCGGGCAAGACGCCGACGCGGCTCTGTGCGCGGAGCGGGTCCTGCAGCACGTCTACGGCGTCGATGTGCGCGGAGCCCTCGTCGGGCCGGAGGAGGCCGCAGAGCACCCGCAGCGTCGTCGTCTTGCCCGCGCCGTTCGGCCCGAGCAGACCGGTGATGCGGCCGTCGGGCGCGCGGAAGCTGACGTCCTGCACCGCGACGACGTCGCCGAAGCGGCGCCGGAGCGCGCTGACCTCGATCATGGCGCCCGCTCCTGCGCAGCGGGCCCGTTCGGCGTGAGGAACGCGGGCGGGCGTCGCAGCGCCTTGATGCACGCGTCGTCGACAACGGAGGGGTCGGCGGCGCTGAAAAAGTCGGCGAGCAGGTCGGGGACGCAGCCGCGCGAGAGGAGGCCGTGGCCGGTGCCGGGCGCGACGATGTGGCGCGCGCGCGTGAGGCCACGAATGGCCTCCTCTCCCCAGCGCGGGGGCGTGACGGGATCGAGATCGCCCGAGAGCGCGAGCACGGGGACGTCCGAGCGGACGGGCGCGGCGTAATCGGCGGGGAGGGTGCCGATGGGCCAATCGGCGCACGCCTCGAGCATCGAGCGGATGGCCGAGCGGCCGAGTCGCGATCCCGCGAGCGCTCGCGCGCGTTCCTCGTCGCGGATGCGAGGCACGTCCTCGGCGCACACGACGGACAGGAACATGCCGATGCTGATGCCGTCGCTCGCGAGCGCGCCGACGAGGGCGACAAAGGAGGACCAATCGCCCTCGGAGGCGCGCGTGATGGCGAGCGGCAACAGGCTCGCGAGCTCTCCGTTGTACAGCGCCGCGCGGACCCCGCCCGCGAGCGCGTCCGCCGACAGGGTGATGGAGACCTCCTCGGCGGTACGAGGGTGCTTCACGCGCACGGTGCGCGAGCCGTCCTCGAGCTCGCGCAAGAGCGCGCGGAAGGTCTCGTCGAGGCGCGGGAACGCGGCGTCGCAGCGGGCGTCGGCGGCGCAGTCCGAGACCAGCTTCGCGAACGCTCGCTCCGCGTCGTCGCCGACCGGGAGGGGGAGGCGCATGGCGACGGGGGCGCTGCCGTCGAGGACGATCGCGCGCACGCGCTGCGGGTGACGACGGAGATACACGAGCGCCGCTCGCGTGCCGTAGGAGCCGCCGTAGAGGTTCACCCGCGGGTAGCCGAGGGCCGCGCGCACGTCGTCGAGGTCGTCCATGGCGACGGGGGTCGTGTACAGGCGAAGATCCGCGTCCCACCGCTCGCGGCACGCGCGCAGCTTGTCGGGCGGATAAGAGCTCGTCTCGAAGGCGGAGGCGAGGTCGTCGGGATCGTAGAGCTCGCAGTCGAGCGGGTTGCTCGCGCCGGTGCCGCGCTGGTCGACGAAGACGAGGTCGCGCCGCTCCCGCACGCGCTGGAACACCGGGGCGACGCTCGCGATGAGCTCCGTGGCCGCCTGCCCCGGTCCGCCCGCGAGGAAGAAGAGCGGGTCCGGCTCGGGCTTCGCCGCGATGGCGGGGACGACGACGACGCGCAGCGCGATCCTCCGGCCGCTCCGTCGCTCGCGGTCCTCGAACACGAGCAGGGTGCCGCAGCGGGCGACGCTCGGGACTCCATCGACGCGGCAGCTCTCGAGCACCAGCGGCTTCGCGACCGCGTCCGCGCGGGCGTTCGCCGGCAGCAGGCCGACGGCGAGGAGACAGGGGAGGAGACAGGGGAGGAGCGCGCGGGGGAGCATGCGGGCGGAGCCTACTCCTCCGAGCACGCGGAGGGCCGTGCGCTCGCCTGGTCTGCGCGTCTCCCTCACGCGCCGGATCGCTGCAGACACAAAGCCTCCGTGACGCCGCAAAGAAGCCCCTTCGCGTTGCCGGCGTTGCGGCGTGCCCTTGTTCAGCGCTCCCCGCCGCCACGTTCGCCCGGGATGAGCAAACCGAACGGGTTCCGCCGCAGCTGACCGAGCACGGCCTTCAGGTCCTCGACCAGCTTCTCGTCGTGGAACGCCTTGCCGGCGCCTCCTTCGCCGCGCTCGATCATGCCGAGCAGCTTATCCGCGCGCACGGCCAGGTCTTCGAACGCGCCGAGCGCCTGATCGACGTCTTGCAGCAAGGCCGCCTGACGCTCGGGGGAGACCAGGGGCATGGTCTCGACCACGTCGATCATCCTGCGTCCGTCGCCGACGAGGCCGGCGAGGTCAGCGTCCTCGAGCCCCTTGCCGAGCCGGTTGGCGCGCGCGATGGCGGCGCGCAGCTCGCTGCCATCACCGACCACGTTCTCGAGCGAGCCCATGAGCTCGCGCGCGTCCGTGAGGAGCGCCTTCGCTTCATCGAGCAGCGGCTTTCCCTCTCCCGTCTGCAGCAGCTCGTCGAGCTGCCGGATGAGCGCCGAGGTGCGCCGCATCAGATCGACCGCGTCCTCGCGTCCGTCGTCGAGGATGGCCCCCATCACCTCGAGCAGCGCGGCCGCGCGCGGCAACAAGAGGTCGGAGCGCGCGAGGTCGACCCCGCGCACGACGGCGCCGGGCTTCAGCGGCTCGCTGCGAGGAACGGCGGGCACGACGTCGAGATAGTGCTCGCCGAGCACGCCGAGGGTGGTGACGTAGAAGCGGGCCTCGGGCGTGACGGCCGGCATGGCGCGCTCCTCGATGCGCGCGTGTACGCGGACCATGACGTCGGGGCCGGCCTGCTCGTCGGCGCCGGCCAGCAGCTCCACGTCCTCGACCGCGCCGACCACGACGCCGGAGAGGCGCACCGCCGCGCCGGCCTTGATCGGGCCGGCGTAGCCGAAGTCCACCTGCAGGGGCACGCCGCGATACAGCCGCAAAGGACCCGTCACCACGAGCACCCCGAGCAGGATGCCGAGGGACGCGATGACCAGCGCGCCGACGCGCCAGGGGACGGAGGGACGTCGTCGCTCGCTCACGCGGGCCTCCCCTCGAGCAGCGCCACCAAGGGCGCGGTGTCTCGCGCGGCGCGGCGCCCGCTGTCGTCTTCGAAGGGCCCGCGCCAGGCGACGCGGCCCTCGTGCACCCAGGTGAGCGTCGGGGACAAGCGCTCGAGGCTGCGTACGTCGTGGGTGATGACGATGAGCGTCGAGCCCGACGTCGCCAAGGCCGCGAGCGCGTCGTCCACCTCGCGGGCGGCGAGCGGATCGAGGCCGGTGGTCGGCTCGTCGACGATGAGCACCTCTGGCTCGAGCACCAGCGCGCGGCACAGCGCGACCCGCCGGAGCGCGCCGGGCGTCATCTCGCGCGGCAGCTTGTGGCGCTCGTCGTTCAGCGAGAGCCGCTCGAGCCAAGCCGCGGGGTCGGCCGCGCTCCGTCCTCGGCGACGAAAGAGCGCGAAGCGCACGTTCTCGAGGGCGCTGAGGTCGTCGAGCAGGGCCGGATCCTGGTGCACGAACACGACGCGCTCGCGCAGGCGCGCGAAGCCGTCGTCGTCACCCGCGCTCACCCGCGCGGCGTGGCCGTCGCCCTCGACGGTGACGCTGCCGCTCGTCATGGGCAATAGGCCGGTCAGCGCCTTCATGAGCACGCTCTTGCCGGCGCCCGAGCGTCCAACCACGGCGTGCATGCGCCCGCCTTCGAACACCGCGCCGGCGCCGTCGATGAGCGTGCGCCCGCCGAGCTCGACGCGCACCCCGGCGCAGGACAACGTGGCCGCGCTCATGCCGGACCTCGCACGAACAGCCACCAGATGACGTCGAGGCCGAGGTTCGCGCCCAGCACCAACACGAAGCTCAACACGCCCGCTCTCGTCGTCGCCACGCCCACTTCCTCGGCTCCTCCGCGCGCCGCGAGGCCTGCCGCGAGCGAGCCTACGAACACGAGCCCGCCCATGACGCTGCACTTGAGCACGAGCAGCACCGCGGAGTGCAACTGCACCGCCTCGGGATGAAAGAAGGTGCCGGGGTTCACGCCGTGGCGCGCCCACATGGTCAGCGTGCCCGCGATCTCCCAGGTCACGGCAGAGAGCAGGCCGAGGCAGGCGCCGCCGACGACGAGCGCGAGGCCCATGGGCGCCAGCCGCTCGCGCGCGGGCTCGCCGCCGAACACGTCCAGCGCGTCGAGCGTCTGCTCGCTGGTGAGCGTCGCGACCTCCGCGGCGAAGCCTCCGCCGACGCGCGCCGCCAGCGTGACCGCGACGACGAGCGGACCGAACTCCTCGAAGCCGAGCACGATGTATTCGGGGCCGATGAAGCTCTGATCGCCGAGCAGCCGCAGCGCCTGCACGCCCGCCTGATCGCACATGGCCGCGCCGACACACATGACCGTCACGGTGACGAGGAAGAGCGAGCCCCAGAGGACCTCGTCGAGGCGATCCAGAAACGCGCGCGCGGGCACCCGCCAGGGCGAGAGCACCAGCACCTGCATCGTCGCGCTGAAGCGCGGCGGCAACATCACGCGCCTCCGAGGAAGGTCAGGTAAAGGTTCAGCACGACGACGCCGGTGAGGGAGGCCACGCACTGCGCATACACCGCGCGGCCGATGGCGCGCGCGTCGCGTCCGCCGCGCGTACCGAACCAACACGACGACACCGCGATGAGGGCGCCGAAGGCGATGAGGCGGCCGAGACCCTCGAGCGGGACGGTCCAGTGCATGTACTCCGTGAGCGACGAGAAGCTCGCGCTCAGGTTCTGATCGCCGATGGCCCAGGCGAGGCCGAAGCTCGAGAGCAGCACCGTCGTCGTGGCGATGGGATAGAGCAGCGCGGCCGAGAGCACGATGGCCCACAGGCGCGGCGCGATGACCACGCGCTCCTCGTCGAGCCCGAGGGCCGAGAGCGCGTCGAGCCGCTCGCGCGCCATCATGCTCGCGAGCTCGGCGGTGTTCTTGGCGCCGAGCCTCGATGCCAGCGTGAGCCCGAGCAGCATCGGGCCGACCTCGCGGAACGAGGACACGCCCGAGGCCCAGCCGTACACGTCGGTGGCGTTGTAGCGCGAGATGTAGCCGAGGCCCTGCATGGCGACGACGCCGCCGATGATGATGCTGCCCGCGAGCACGAGCCCGAGGCTGCCGATGGCGAAGCGATCGATCTGCCGCAGGGTCTCGGCGAGATCCACGCGCAAGCGCGCGAGCCGCCTCGAGGAGCGCGCGGCCAGGAGCACCTGTCCGCCGACGTCGTGACAGAGGGAGAGCACGGCGCTGCCGGTGCGCGCGATGAGCGACGAGGCCTCGTCGGGGCCTGCTTCGGGGATGCCCTCGACCTTCACGCGGCTCTCCGGCGAGGAGCGAAGGGCTCGAGCGCGGCGATCGCGGACAGGCCCCCGGCCGCGCCCTGGTACGCGACCCGGCCGGCGTCGAGCACGAGCACGAGATCGCTGCGCGGTAGCACCGCGTCCACGTCGTGCGTCACGATGACGGCCGCCATGTCGCGCGAGCGCACGCGCGCGAACAGCCGCGCGAGCACCTCCGCCGCCGTGCTCGGATCGAGGCCGGCCGTCACCGCGTCCCCGAGGAGGAGCGCCGGATCACAGGCGAGCGCGCGCGCGATGCCGAGCCGCTTACGCATGCCGCCGGAGAGCTCCGCGGGGAAGCTCTCGAACGCTCCGCCGAGGCCGACGGCGCTGAGCGCCTCGCGCGCGCGACGGTCCGCATCGTCGAGCCCGCGCGCGCGCACGGCGACGCGTACGTTCTCGAGCGCGCTCTCGTCGTCGAGCAGCGCGTCACGCTGGAAGCAGAAGCCGACGCGCCGGCGCACCTCGTCGAGCGTGTCCGGCACGAGGCGCACGCCACCGACCCGCACCTCGCCGGCCGCGAGCGGCAAGAGCCCGACGAGGCCCGAGAGCAGCAGCGACTTCCCCGCGCCCGCGCGCCCGAGCACGGCCGCGCACTCGCCCTTCGCGAGCGTGAAGTCCACGGGCCCGACCTGAAAGCCTCCGGCGCCGCTCACGACGACGCCGCGCAGCTCGAGCACGGCCGGCATCAGCGATTCCTCCGCCGTCCGAGCAGCCCGCTCAGCAGCTTGCCGACGGAGATCTTGCGCACGCGCCCGCCGGTGAGAAACCACGTGAAGGCGACGCCGAACAGGCCGCCGGCCATCAGGAACGCCACCGCCGGCAAGATGGGGACGCCCGCGATCTCCCACTCGTAGCGCGCCAGCACGTAGAAGCCGCCGAGCATGGACGCGCTCGCCAGCAGCCCGCCGAAGATGGTCATACCGAGGCCGCGCAGGTTCCGGTCGAGGTGCGCGAGATCGTGCGAGACCATCTGCATGGTGACGTGCCCGCGCTCGAGGTCGAGCAGCGCCTGGCTGACCTGCAGCGGCAGATCCTGGACGAGCATGCCGAGCTGCATCGCCATCTTGAGGCCGCCGCCTTGCAGGTTGCGCGGGTCGAAGCGCTCGAGCAAGAGCGCCTGCGCGCGCTCGGCGAGCTTCGCCGTGGGCTCGAGGCCCGGGTGCAGCTTGCGCACGATGCCGTCGACGGTGACGGTGGTCTTCGAGAGCAGCGCGAGCTCCTTCGGCATGCGCATGCCGAAGCGGGCGGACAGGTCCACGAGGTCACCGAGCACGGCCGAGGTGTCGACGTCGGCCACGCTGAGCCCGAGGTAGCGATCGAGGATGCGCCGGATGGCGTCCCGGAACTCGTACAGCGGCACGCGCTTTTGCGCCTCCCCCATGCGCACGAGGATGCGCGCGAGCGTGTCGGCGTCGCGCAGCGTGATCGCGAGCAGCAACGTCAGCATGCGATCCTGGGTGTCGCGCGCGAGGCGCCCCATGAGCCCCATGTCGATGAACGCGATGCAGCCGTCGTCGGTGACGAGCACGTTGCCCGGGTGCGGGTCCGCGTGGAACATGCCGTCCTTGAAGATGTGGTCGAAGTTCAACAACACCAGGCGCTCGACGATGGCGTGCGTTCGCTCCACGTCGTCGTCGTCCGCGAGCTCGGTGATGCGCCGGCCGTGGATGCGCTCCATGGTGAGCACCGTTCGGCAGCTCACGTCGTCGTAGAGCTTCGGCGAGTGCACGCCCTCGCGGCCCTGGTTGAAGCTCGCGAAGGCGCGCAGGTTGCGCGCCTCGAGCGTGAAGTCGAGCTCGGCGGTGAGGCCCGTCTCGAACTCCTGCGCGAGGTCGTGCACGCGGTAGGTGGAGAACTCCTCGACCACCAGCTCGAGCAATTGCGCCAGGATGACGAGGATGGACGCGTCCGCGCGCACCTCGGCGGCGATGCCCGGGCGCTGCACCTTGACGACGACGTCCTCGCCGCTCTGCAGCTTGGCCACGTGCACCTGCGCCATGGACGCCGACGCGAGCGGCTCCTCCTCGATGCTCGCGAACAGCTCCTCGAGCGGCCGGCCGAGCCCGCTCTCGATCTGCGTCCTCACGTCCGCGAAGGGAAAGGGCGGCACCTGATCCTGCAGGCGCGCGAGCTCGCTCGTGAACTCCGGCGGCAGCAGGTCGTGCCTCGTCGACAGGATCTGGCCGAGCTTCACGAACGTGGGCCCGAGCTCCTCGAGCATGCGGCAGAAGCGCTGCGCCACCGGCGCCTCGGGCTCCTTCTCGTCGGCCTTGCGCGTGAAGCGCTGGATGATGGCCATGCGCCGCATGGTCGGCGTGAACCCGTGCGTCGCCATCACGCGCGCGATCTGCCGCACGCGCCCGAGGTCATGTCGGATCTCACCAAAGAGCGTCATCGCCGGCGGAGGATCGCAACTGCTCGGCCTCCCGGCGAGTTTTCGTTTCCGGGCGGCCACCGACGGCCTCTCGCCGGGGGATGCGGCATCCGCTGGGACCGTGGCCGCGCTCTGTGGGATGTTGTCGCCCGGAGGTCCTATGAACCGTTGCCGCCTGCGCGCGAGCGTCACCGTCGTTGTTCTCTCCGTCGCCCTGTCGTCGTCGCTCGGGTGCAGCGACAAGGGCGGCGCGGACACTCCTCCGGCGACCGGCAGCGCGGAGGCGGCCCCGGGCAGCGACGCGCCGGCGCAGGGGGTGGCCATCTCCGCCGCCGAGCCCGCCATGCTCTCGAAGGTGGGCGAGGTCGGTCTGCCGCCGGCCGAGGCGCCGTCGTCGTGGAGCGCGGGCTGGCAGCTCACGCCCGGCACGCCCGTGCGCTACAGCTACCTGCAGCAGATCACGGCGGAGATGGCCGGCCAGGCCGCGTCACCGTCGAAGCAGGGCATGGAGGTCAGCGGCACCCTCGTCGTCACGCCGACGAGCGCCACGGCGGCGGACATCGAGCTCACGGACGCCCGCTCGGTCGTCACGGCGCAGATCGAGGGGCAGCCCGAGCAGCGCATGGAGCAGCCGCTGCCGCCGAAGAAGTACGGCGCCCTGCTGTCCACGACGAACGCGCCCGTGCAGCCAGAGGATCCGCTGCTGTTCGCGATCCTGGCGGTGCCGCAGGAGCCGAGCGCCGTCGGCGAGAAGATCAGCAAGCAGCTCACGATGCCCATCGACGGGCCCGAGGGGGAGCTCACCGCCGCGGGCACCGCGACCTGGACGCTGCGCGGCTTCGTTCAGTGCGGCGAGCACACCTGCGCGCACTACTCACACGACGTGGACATCGCCAAGCTCAGCCTGCCGCCCGGGGCCAAGGGCAGCTACGGCGCCCGCGCGCGCGCGATCGGCTGGACGCTCGTCGACGTCGACGACCACGCGCTCTACCGCCACAAGAGCGCCACGCACCTGCGCCTGCAGGCCGAGGTACCGGCGACGAGCGCTGCCGGCTCTCACGGCGCCGCGTCACAGCCGGCCAAGCCGCAGTCCATGGACATGGCGCAGGAGCACTTTCACGAGCTGGTTCGGCAGGCCCCGGCCGCGCAGGAGGCCGCGCCGAAGTGAACGCCCCGCGCGCCGTCATCCTCGACGAGGGGCGTCACCACGCCGTGCTCGACAAGCCCGCCGGCGTCACCGTCGTGAAGGCGCGCGGCGTGCCGGGCAAGACGCTGCTCGACCTCGCCGAGGATCACTACGGCAAGGGCGTGCGTCCGGTGCACCGCCTCGACAAGCCGACCACCGGCTGCTGCGTCATCGCCCGCACCGAGCTCGGGCAGCAGGCCTTGAGCGACGCTTTCCGTCGTCACCTCATCGACAAGCGCTACCTCGCCGTCATCCGCGGGCACCCGCCGTGGAGCAAGCTGGCCATCGACGCGCGGCTGCTGCGCGTGGACCGACCGGACGCCAAGAAGGGGCCGCTCGCCATCCAGACCGTCGACGACAACGGCAAGCGAGCGCTCACGCGCGTGCGTGTGCTGGCCAAGGGAGAGGGCGTCAGCCTCGTCGAGGCGCGCCCCGAGACCGGCCGCATGCATCAGATCCGTGTCCATCTCGCGCACGTGGGCTTCCCGCTCGTGAACGATCGTCTGTACGGCGACACCGCGCATGACGACGACGGGAGCCTGCTGCTGCACGCCTGGGCCATCTCCTTCCCGTCGCCCGACGGCGGCCGGCGCTTCGTCACCGCGCCGCTCCCGGAGCGCATGCGCGAGCGGCTGAAGGCATTCGGCATCGACGGCGAGCGCGCGCTCGCGAAAGAGCGCGAGAGCTTCGCGAAGAAGCCGGCGCCGACGCCCGCGAAGAAGCCTGCGACGCCCGCGAAGAGGCCGGGTCCGCCAGAGCGCCGGGGACCGCGCGGCAGCAAATCGGGCCCAAAGAAGCGAGGCCGTCCCCGACGCTGATGGTGCGCAAAGGTAGCTTCACGACGGTCCGGCACGAGCTCGACGCTGTGCACCGCCGGCTCGACGTCACCGGCGCTCGCATCGACAACCTGCCGGACCTGGCGGGAGCGCGCTTCCGCGGTCACCGACCTCGAGACGCGGCCATGAACGAGGCGCTCAGGCGCGCGCGCGAGCCACGGACCTGGCCGGCAGCACGGACTCGATGCGCTGCATGACGTCGAGCCGGTCGACCATGTCGCTGATGTAGTCGAGCTTCTCGCTGTCGAGCACCAGCACCTCGCTGAGCGTGTAGCGAGAGAGCCAGTCCTCGTAGAGATCGTTCAGGAGCTTCAGGTAGCTCGTCGGGATGTCCTGCTCCATCTCGCGCCCGCGCAGCTTGATGCGCTTGCGCAGCGTCTTCATCGGGCAGCGCAGGTAGATCATGAGGTCGGGCGCCTTCAGCGAGTTGCAGATGGTGGCGTACAGCTCCTGATAGGTGCGGAAGTCGCGCTCGCTCATATTGCCCATGTGGTGCAGGGCGGTCGCGAAGATCTCGGCGTCCTCGTAGATGGTGCGGTCCTGCACGACGGTGCCGGGCGTCTCGTCGAGCTGCTGGTGGATGCGGAACTTGTGG
>CAYLZW010000031.1:0-33666 GCA_964388085.1 uncultured Myxococcales bacterium
TCAGGCTCACCTTGCAGGCGCAGCACCGCGAGATCGCTCGCGGGATCGCTCCCGATGACGTCGGCCTTCAGATCCCGGCCGTCGGTGAGCGAGACGAGCACCTCGTCGGCGCCCTCCACGACGTGGTTGTTGGTCAGGATGACGCCGTCCTCGACGATGACGCCGGAGCCGAGGCTGCGCTCGAGGCGCTCTTCCGGCGGAGCGCGACCGGGTACGCCGAAGAAGTGGCGAAAGAGCGGGTCACTGTAGAGCGGCTGCAGCTCGCGGCGGGACAGGCGCTCGTGGCGCAGCGCGGCGATGTTGACGACGGAGGAGACCACGCGCTCGGCGACCGACGGGATGGCGCCGAGGGTGGCGCCGCCGACCTCGGGCGCGTCGAGGGGGGCCTTCTCCGGCTCCTCGTGCGCTTGGGCGAGATCGCGCGCGACGGGCTTGGCCGCCTCGTGCTCGAGCGTCTCCACGTCGGGGCCGCCGCAGCCGGCGCTCAGCAGCGGAACGAGCAGCGCGAGCGCGCCGACGAAGTGGGGGTGAGGGGAACGCATGCGTGACCTCCTTGCGGCGAAAGGGACGCCGGCATCGGTAGCCACACGAGGAGCGGCGTCGAGCGTCCGGGCCCTACCGGGCAATCCACATGCCAGGCAGCGCTGCGTGCGCCTGCCGCTGTAACGCGTTCGAGTCGCTTTCTATTCGTCGCGCTCGCGGCACGAGCCGCGCAAGCTTCACAGCGGCACGTCGTAGCTGACGATGAGCGCGGGCGCGCCCTCGAGCGCGCCGGTCTCGACCGCGCAGGTCGCCTCGCCACAGGGAAAGCCGCCGTGCTCGTCGAAGTCCCGCTCGAGGAGCGCGCGCTCGAGCGCCTCCAGGATGGGGCCGGCGCCCTCGAACGGCATCAAGGCGGTCTTCGCCGCGCGCAGTCGGCCCTCCGGAGCTCGCGGGATCTTCGCGAGCGTGACGGTCCAGACCTGCGTGTAATGGACGCAGCCGCCGTGGCGCACGACGACACGAGCGCCCTTCGCGAGCTGTTGCTCTTCGACGACGTGCTGCGGCTCGAGCTTGCGCGAGCCGTCCGGCAAGAGCGGCGGCAGCTCCTCGACGTGAACGAAGCAGTCCTGCTCGGCGGGCGCTGGTTCGGCGGCGTCGGGCGGAGCGGCGGGCCCGAGCTCGTAGCGCTCGGTCTTCGTCACGACGTCCCCTTGGAGGAATTGCACCTCGGCGACCTTGCGCCCCGGATCGAAGCGAACGCGCGTGCTGACGTCGTGGTTTCTATAGGTGCTGAACACCTCGTCGAGGGACGCGGGTCCATCGTCGGGCGTGTGGTAGGCGTAGAACACGCGCCACCAGGTGCGCTCGCGATCGTCGGGATCGCCGATCAGCACCTCGAGCTCGAGGAGCGGCACGCCGGTGGCGCTCGCCGCGTGCGCGACCAGCTTCTCGATGCGTCCGCCGCGCCAGCTCGCGCCCGGCCGCCACTCCGCGCGCACGGCCTCCGCTCCGTCGTCGAACAGACGCAGGCTGACGGCATGGCGCCAAGACCACGACGCGCTCACCGCCTCGAGCCCGTCATCGTCGTCGAGCCCGGCGCGAACCAAAAACGGCGTCAGCGTGCTGCCGAACAGGTGCCCCTGCAGCGGCGCGCCGCGCTTAGCGAGCTGAACGCTGACCCGATACCAGTGGTCGACGCGCGAGCCGACGGAAGCGCGCGCGCCTCGCTCGAGCACGGTCACCTCGGCGCCGAAGGGCAGCTTCGCGATGACGCGCGCCTCCGGGCCGGCTGCGCTGCGCAGGTTGACGTCGTGGCTCGCCACGAACACGCGCGTGTCCGCCTCGAAGGTCGTCAGCTTGTGCTGCTCGAGCGTCGGCTGCGCGCCCCGCGGCGGTGACGCGTAGGTCAGCCCGCCCGCGGGCGAGGCCAGCGTCATGACGAGGGTCAGCGGCAACAGAGCGCTCATGAGGCCGTGAGCGTACACGATGCTCTCGGCGCCGGACCGGCGGTGTGCTTTCGCACCCGGCTCCTCTGCCGGCTGCGTGTTCTTGCGCGGGGTGCAGGCCGCGTTCGAGCCTGGTACTGCAGCGGAGGGAGAGGAGGGCGTTCGCCATGAGGTGGAGCCTCGCCGTCGTCATCGCCGCGGTCGTCGTCGTGAGCGCGCTCGCGACCTGCGCGCCCGCCGGGCCCGCGCCCGACGTGGAGGCGCTGCGCGATCCGCTGATGTGCCGGAGCTGTCACGCGGATCACTACCGCGAGTGGTCGGGCAGCATGCACGCGTACGCCTCCAAGGATCCCGTCTTCCTCGCCATGAACGCGCGCGGGCAGCGCGAGACGAACGGGGCGCTCGGTGACTTCTGCGTCCGCTGCCACGCGCCCATGGCGGTGGCGCTCGGCGCGACCACGGACGGCCTCAACCTGGCCGAGCTCCCCGAGGAGCTGCAGGGCATCACCTGCGTGTTCTGTCACTCGGTGGCGGCGGTGACCGGCGAGCACAACAGCCCGCTCGTGCTGCTCGAGGACGGCACCATGCGCGGCGGCATCAAGGACCCCATCGAGGGAGCGCCGCACCGCACGGCGTACTCGCCGCTGCACGATCGCACACAGCTCGAGTCCTCGACGCTGTGCGGCGCCTGTCACGACATCGTGGTGCCGAACGGATTTCACCTCGAGCGCAGCTTCAAGGAGTGGCGCGAGAGCCTGTACTCGAAGGAAGAGCAGGGCGCGCTCTCCTGCAGCGCGTGCCACATGTCCGGCAGCGACGCGCCGGTCGCGAGCCTCGCCGGCGCTCCCGTGCGACGACGACACAGCCACGCGTTCCCGGGCGTCGATCTGGCGCTCACCGCGTTCCCGGAGCGCGACGAGCAGCGCGCGCTCGTGCAGCGCTTCCTCGACTCCTCTCTCGGCGCGCAGCTGTGCGTCGAGGACACGGGCGGCCTCACCGAGGTGCGGGTGGATCTCGAGAACCTCGCCGCCGGGCACGCGTTCCCGAGCGGCGCCACGCAGGATCGCCGCGTGTGGGTGGAGGTGCGCGCGTTCGTCGGGGACGAGGAGGTTTACGCGTCCGGTGTCGTGCAGGAGGGCGAGCCCTTGTTCAGCGCGGAGGACCCGGATCTGTGGTGGCTCGGGCACGAGATGTATGACGAGGCCGGCGCGCTGACGCACGACTTCTGGGAGGTGCGCAGCGTCGAGGGAGAGCTCCTGCCTGCGCCCACCGCGCGCTTCCCCTTCGAGCCCGGCTATCGCGAGACGCACGTCATCAAGAGCTATGTGATCGCCGGCTTACCGCCCGATCGCGTGACGGTGCGGGTGCGGGTGCGCCCCATGGGCCTCGATGTGCTCGATGACCTGATCGCGAGCGGCGACCTCGATCCCGCCGTGCGCGAGCAGATGCCGACCTTCGATCTGAAGAGCACCGTGCTCGAATGGCGCAATGACCTCGGCGAACGGTGCGTCCCCGCTTCACGGTGACTACAGTAAGGGCATGACTGCGAGCCACAGCTCGCGACCCGACGGCCGCGAGACGAAACGTCTGCCCCATGTCGTCATCCTCGGTGGCGGCTTCGCCGGTCTCGACGCCGCGCGGGCCTTGAAGCGCGCTCCCGTCCACGTGACGCTGGTCGACCGCCAGAACCACCACCTGTTCCAGCCGCTGCTGTACCAGGTCGCGACCGCCGCGCTCTCATCGCCCGACATCACCGCGCCGGTGCGCAAGCTGCTGCGCCGGCAAGACAACGCCACCGTGCTGCTCGGTGACGTCGACCACATCAACCTCGACAAGCGCTGCGTCGCGTTCGAGGACGGCGACACGCTCGACTTCGACTACCTGATCGTGGCCACGGGCTCGACGCACACCTACTTCGGACACGACGAGTGGGGCGCCTACGCCCCGGGCCTCAAGACGGTGGCGGACGCCCTGCTCATCCGCGACCGCGTGCTCTCCGCGTTCGAGGCCGCCGAGCGCGAGCCCGATCCCGACGTCCGCCGCGAGCTGCTCACCTTCGTCGTCGTCGGCGGCGGCCCCACCGGCGTCGAGCTCGCGGGCGCCATCGCCGAGATCGCGTTTCAGGTGATCCGGCGCGACTTCCGCAACTTCGACCCGCAGGAGGCGTGCGTCTTCCTGGTCGAGGCCATGGATCGCCTATTGCTGCAGTACCCGGCCGACCTCTCCGCGAGCGCGCAGCGCCAGCTCGAGAGCGTCGGCGTGAAGGTGCGCTTGAACGCGAAGGTGACGGGCGTCGACGAGCGCGGGGTCACCCTGGCGGACGGGCGCATCGACGCGCGCACGACGCTGTGGGGGGCCGGCGTGCAGGGCTCCGCGCTCGGCAAGTCCCTCGGCGTCGAGCTGCACCGCTCGGGCCGCGTGCTCGTGCGTCCGGACCTCACCGTGCCCGGGCACGACGACGTCTACGTGGTGGGCGATCTCGCGTACATGGTCGAGAACGACAAGCCCGTGCCGGCGCTGGCGCCCTCGGCCAAGCAGATGGGCAAGCACGCGGCGAAGAACATCAAACGCTCGCTGGCGAACGAGCCGACGCTGCCGTTCCACTACAAAGACCGCGGCACGCTCGCGACCATCGGCCGCTCGAAGGCGGTCGGCATGGTGGGCAAGATGAAGCTACGCGGCTTCCCTGCCTGGTTCTTCTGGACGTTCATCCACCTGATGTACCTCGTCGGCTTCAAGAACCGCGTGCTCGTGCTCGCCGAGTGGGCCTGGTCGTACTTCACCTTCGGACGCGGCGCGCGCGTCATCATCGACGCCAGCGACGACATGCAGCGGCTGCGCGCGCGAGCGGGCGGCCGCCTCGAGGTGGGAGCCCGCGCGGTGCCGCCGCTGCCGGCGCCCCGCGTCCTCGAGCCCGCGTCCCCGCCGCGACGCCGCGAGGGTGAGCAGCGCCCGCATCCATGAACTACCTGAGCCACGGGCGGCACTACCTGCACGGTGATCCCTGGATCGTCGCGGGCACCTCGCTGCCCGACTGGCTCGGCGCCGTGGATCGGCGCTGCCGCATCGTCCCGGCGCGAGCGGAGGAGCAGAGCGCCGCGCCCGGTCCCCTCGGCGCCCTCGCGCGCGGCGTGCTGGCGCACCTGGCGGACGATCGCTGGTTTCACTCGAACGCCTGTTTCGACGAGGTCACCGGCGAGCTCACCCGCCGCATCCGCGCGGCGTACCCGGAGCACCGGCGCCTGCGCGCGAGCTTCATCGCGCACATCCTGCTCGAGATGCTGCTGGACGCGTCGCTCGACCGGCGCGGCCAGGTCACCTTCGACGCCTACTACGCCGCCCTCGAGCACATCGCTCCCGACGAGCTGCAGCGCTGCGCGGTCGAGCTCACCAACCGGCCGAGCGAGGACCTGTCCCGCGGCCTCCGCTTCTTTCGGCGCGTACGCTTCCTGTACGGCTACCGCGACGACGACGCCCTCCTGCGCAGGCTCACGGGCACGCTCACCCGCGCACGTCAGCCAGCGCTCCCGGGGACATTCCATGAGCTGCTCCCTGGCGCTCGGCGACTCGTTCATGAGCGCGCCGAAGAGCTGCTCACCCCGGCGGGTTAGAGTGGTCGTATGAACCTCTTGCGATCGCTCCCCTGCCGCGCGCATGTCGTGGCTCTGTCGTCGCTGATGTTGCTCTTCTCGCTCGGTTGTTCGGACAAGCGGTCGCCCGAGCAGCAGATCGAGGCGCTGCTCGAGCAGGGCGTCAAAGCGCTCGAGGACAAGGACATCAAGGCCGCCGGCGAGCTCCTCGCGGACAGCTACCGAGACTCGAACGGCCGTGACCAGCGTCAGATGAAGGGCATCGCCTTCCTCGTGCTACGGCGAGGCCCCGTGCACCTGTCATTGTCCGACAAGAAGATCGAGCTCGATGCGAGCGGCACAAACGCCACCGTGAGCATGAAGGTGACGGCGCTGCAGACGGCGGGCGCCCCCCAGACGGTCGGCGACCTCATGCCACGCGGCCGAGCCATCGACGTGCAGGTTCACGTCGTGAAAGAGGGCGACGACTGGCGGGTCACGGCCATCGAAGGAGACGGCATGGGATCGTCCGACTTCGAATAGGGCAAAACAAAGACCCCACGCCAGAGCGCAACGCCGCGGGATCGCATCCGTGTCTTCGTCGCTTCGTCGCTTTGTCGCGGCGTCGCGGGAGACTTCTTCTCAGGGCGTAACGCGAACGATCGGCGTCGACGAGAACAGCGTCCACACCTCGCCATCGCGGTAGGGCTCGCCGTCCTCGTTGTCGATGCCGACGCAGGCGTACTCGGCCGTCTCCAGCACGTCGAGCTTCGCGTCGGCCTCCGCGTCGGAGGCGGCGAAGTACTGAATGTCGGGATCGAAGCTCGAGTCGTTCGACGACGTGTTGCGGATCATCTTGCGGCACCCGTTCGAGAGCTTCTGCAGATCGGTGGGGTAGAGCTCGCCGCTGCCTTGCCAGTTGTACGAGTGGATGAAGCGCACCTCCGGGCAGGCGCCCTCGTCGAGGTTCGAGAAGAAGAGGTGGCGGCGCGCCCCGCTGTCGAAGGTGCAATTCACCAGCGGGAAGTCACGTACGGCGACGTAGTGCTCGCCCGGAAACGCGGTCGATTCATAGACGTAGGCGCAGCCGTAGTCGTCCGGGAAGGCGGCGTAGGCGATGACGTTCGCGGGCGGCGTGCCGGAGCAGCTCCAATCGGGCGCCGCGCTGGCGGGCTGCGTTGAGGGGCAGGGCTCGTCGGCGGTGCTGCAATAGTGGTGCGTCCCGGCGTTATTCGTGTTGCAGGGCTCTGCCGGGACGTCGAACGTGCAGTTGTCGTCCACCCGGTCGGCGCAGAACCCGGCCCAAGCCTCGTTCGTGAGGGGATCCGCGTCGCCGCAGGTGCCCTGCGGTTCGCCCTCGCCCTCGCCCTCACCCTCGCCCTCGCCCTCACCTTCGCCTTCCCCTTCGCCCTCACCTTCGCCTTCCCCCTCACCTTCGCCTTCCCCCTCACCCTCGCCTTCGCCCTCACCCTCGCCTTCGCCCTCACCTTCGCCTTCCCCCTCCCCTTCCCCTTCGCCGCTGACGCCGGCGTCGACCTCGGGGATGTCCGCGACGAGGCACGCGCTCACGAGCGAGAGAGGGAGCCAGCAGAACAGGGCGAAGAGGGGGAGGCGCTTCATGTCAGTTCACTCCGAGACGATTTGGAGAGGTGCCGAGGCCTGCACGTACCAGCGCTCGGTCGGGCGGTAGGGCTGGTCGTTCAGGTTGTCGATGCCGACACACGCGATCTCGGCCGTGTCGAGCACGGCGAGCTTGGCGAGCGCCTCGGCGCGGGAGGCGGCGAAGTATTGAATGTCGGGGCTGAAGCCGGAGCCGCCGAAGGCGATGTTCTTCACCATCTTGCGGCACCCGTTCGAGAGCTTCTGGTCATCGACGGGATAGAGGTCGCCCGTCGGGTTTTCGTTCGGGTAGGCGTGGATGTACGTGATGCCGTCGCAGGCGCCGTCGTCGAGGTCGGCGAAAAAGAGGTGCCTGCGCGCGAAGCGGTCCGCGTTGCAGTCGGCGGCCGGGGTGACCGGCGGGCTCGGCGGTCCGAACGGGTTCGCGCCGTCGGTGTACGAGTAGGCGACGTAGTGCTCGCCGGGCGCGGCCTCCGATTCGTACACGAACACGCACAGCTCGACGACGTTCGGGTTGTTTGGGTCCGCCTGGTAGCCGTACGCGAGCACGTTCGCGGGCGCGCTGCCCTGGCAGTCCCACTGCGGGGGCGCGCTGCCCGGTTGTGTAGCCGGGCACGCCTCGTCGCCGGTGTTGCAGTAGTTGTGTGTGCTCGTCGCGCTGGAGCAGGGCGTGGTGTCGTCGTCGACGCGGCAGTTGTCGTCGACCCGGTCGGCGCAGAAGCCCACCCAGCCGCCGTTCGTCAGCGGATCGTCGTCGCCGCAGTCACTCCCGGCGTCCGCGCCACCCAAAGGCGGCCCGGCGTCGAGCGGCGTCGTGCCGGGCGCGGCAGGGCAGCCGAGCGGCGCGGCGAGCAACGCCAGAGAGAGCATCGTGCGCACCACCCACATGCTGCAGCCTCCCACGAGGCGAGCCTCGTGCCGCTGCAGGGTAGCGCGCAAAGCCGGAGGGCGAAAACGAACAGGCTCGGTAAATCGACCGAGCCTGTTCGAGGGCTGCTCGAGAGCGCTGCTCGAGAGCGCTGGTCGAGAAGAGCTGTATGTGTTTGTGCGCGGGGACCTCAGGGCTCGCTGGTCCACTCCTCGAGCGTCTTCTTGACGTCTGCCATGAAGATGTCGGCGGTGGCGCCGTCGATGAGGCGGTGATCGAAGGAGAGCGAGAGCACGCCGCGCACGCGGATGGCGATGACGTCGCTGCCGTCGATCTCCATGACCACGGGCTGCTTGGCGATGTTGCCCATGCCGAGGATGGCGACCTGCGGCTGGTTGATGATCGGCGTGCCGATGATGGCGCCGTAGTTGCCCGGGTTCGTGATCGTGAAGCTGCCGCCCGAGAGCTCGTCCGGCTTGATCTTCCTCGTGCGCACCCGGTTCGCGAGGTCGGTGATGGAGTGCGCCAGGCCGCGCAGGTTCATCTGATCGGCGTGCTTGATGACCGGCACCATGAGGCCGGGCTCGGGCTGCTCGATGGCGACGGCCATGCCGAGGTGGACGTCCTTCTTGAAGACGACGTCGGTGCCGCGGATCTCCGCGTTGAGGTACGGGTGGCGCTTCAACACGAGCGCGGTCGCGGCGGCGACGAACGTCGTGTAGGTGAGGTTCACTCCCTCCTCTTGCTTGAAGCGCTCCTTGTGCTTCTTGCGCAGCTGATCGATGCGCGTGAAGTCGACCTCGAAGAACGTCGTCACGTGCGCGCTGGTGGCCTTTGACGCCACCATGTTGCTCATGATCGCCTTGCGCATGGTCGACGCCGGCTGCACGAGCTCGCGCTCTCCGGCCGGGATGCTCACCGTCGGTGGCGAGGGCGCGCGGGCCGGCGCCTCGGCGCGGGCGGGGGCGGGCGAAGGCGTCGCCGCGGCCGGCCTTGCCCCGGCGCCGCGGGAGGCGACGTAGTCGAGCAGGTCCTTCTTGGTGACGCGCCCGTTGTTGCCGGTGCCCGGAATGGACTCGAGCTCCTGCATGCTCACGCCCTCTTCCGAGGCGATGCGGCGTACGAGCGGGGACACGAAGCGGCCCTGCGCCGTCGAGCCCGCCGGCCGAGCGTCCTCAGCACGCGCGGCCGCGCCGTTGCCCGACGGCGCCGCGCGTGGCGCCTCCTGCGCGGGAGCGGGCTTGGCGGCGGGCGCCTCTGCCTTCGGCTCGGGGGCCTTCGCGGCAGGCTTGGCGCCGCCGGCCGCCGGAGCCTCGCCCTCGGCGCCGACGTAGCCGAGCACGGTGCCGACGTCGACGGTGTCGCCCTCCTTCACGTCGATGGAGATGAGCACGCCGCTGGCGGGCGCCGGGATCTCCGCCTCTACCTTGTCGGTGGAGATGACGAGCAGGTCCTCGTCCTTCTTGACGGATTCGCCCGGCTGCTTGAGCCACTTCACGATGGTGCCTTCGGCGATGGACTCACCGAGCTGCGGCATCACGACCTTGTCAGCCATAGAACGCTCCGTCGGGGCGGGCTTCGGCCCCCGTTACAGCATGCAGAACAGCATCGAGAGACGACGCACGAAGGGGGGCGCCGAGCGCGGCGGCGACCTCGCGCGCAACGACGGAGAGCAGGGTCTCCTCGTCGGGCAGCGAGGCGAGCTGGCGCGCGAGGCTCGTCACCCCCCGGCCCGCGAGGCCGCAGGGCACGATGCGCGAGGTGAAGCGCTCGAGCGCGATGTCGACGTTGAGCGCGAAGCCGTGCCGCGTGACGCCGTGCTTCACGCCGACGCCGATGGCGACCAGCTTCTGCGCGTCATCGGCGGCGGGATCGCCGACCCATACGCCGGTCATGCCTTCGCGGCGATGGCAGCCCTCGACGCCGAGCGCGCCGCACGCGTTCACGAGCCCACGCTCGAGCGCGCGCAGATAGCCGAGCAGATCGGCCCGCCCGTCCTCGAGGCGGCGCAAGCTGACGACGGGGTAGCCGACGAGCTGGCCCGGGCCGTGGAAGGTGACGTCGCCGCCGCGATCGGCCTCGACGAGCTCGATGGCGTCGTCGTGCAGGTCCTCGGGCGGCACCAGGAGGTGCGCCGTACCGCCGCCGCGCGTGACCGTGATGGTGGGCGCGTGCTCGAGGAGCAGGAGGTGACCAGGGCCGCTCGGCTCACGCTCCACGTCGGCGATGCGCTCGCGCATCACGCGCATGCCGTCGGCGTAGGGCAGGCCTTTGCCGAGGTGGGTGACGACGAGGGAGGGGCACTCGAGCAAGCGCTTCATGATCAGCCGTGCACGGCCCGGCCAGCGGCGATGCTGGCGGCCTCCCAGATGGCCTCGTACAGCGTCGGGTGCGCGTGTACGGTGGTGGCGACGTCCTGAATGGTGGTCTCCATGGACATGGCGTAGGCGGGCTCGGCGAGCAGGTCGGTGGCGTTCGGGCCGATGATGTGCACGCCCAGGATCTCGCCGAACTTCTCGTCGACGACGAACTTCACGAAGCCGCGCCGCTTGCCGACGATCATGGACTTGGCGTTCTTGGCGAAGTCGAACTTGCCGATCTTCACCGCGTAGCCGCGCTCTCTCGCCTGCGCCTCGGTGAGGCCCGACCAGGCCACGGGGGGCTCGGAGTACACGCAGGAGGGCGTGTGGTCGTAGTTGAGCGCCGCGGGGGGCGGCACGATGCCCTGCTGCGAGGCGATGTGCTCGGCGGCGATGAGCCCCTCGGCGGACGCGATGTGCGCGAGCCACGGTGTGTTCACGCAATCGCCGATGGCGTAGATGCCCGGCTCCGCGGTCTGCATCATGCCGTCGGTCTCGATGAAGTCACCGCGGCCGAGCTTCACGCGCGTCGAGTCGAGGCCGATGCCCTGGCTGAGCGGCGGGCGCCCGACGGCGACGAGCACGATCTCGCTGTCGACCGTGTGCTTCTTGCCCTCCTGGTCCTCGAACGTCGTGGTCGCCGACTTCCCCTTGTTCGAGCCACTCGTCTCGATGCCGGACACCTTGACGTTGGTCTTGATGTCGCAGCCCTGGCGCTCGAGCTCCTTGTGCAGGAGCTTGCTGCAGTCCTCGTCGGCCGGCATGAGGATACGCGGCAGCATCTCGAGCACCGTGACCTTGGTGCCGAGGCGCTGAAACAGCGAGGCGAACTCGATGCCGATGACGCCGCCGCCGATGACGGTGAGCGTGCCGGGGATGCGCTCCACCTCGAGGATGTGGTCCGACGACATCAGCACCTTGCCGTCGTACTTGGCGAAGGGCAGCTCGCGGGGCTTACTGCCCACGGCGAGGATGATGTTCTTCGTCTGCAGCGTGACGAATTTGCCGGCCTTGTCCTGCACGACGACCGTCTTCGGGCCCTCGAGGCGGCCGAAGCCCGCGTACACGTCGACGCTACGCGACTTCATCAGGTGCGCCACGCCGCCCGAGTTGGCCTTGACGATCTGCGCCTTGTTCTTCTGCACCTTGTCCCACTCGACGCGCAGGCCCTCGACGGCGATGCCCATCTTGGCGCCGTCCTGGATCTCGCCGTAGAGATCGGCCGCGTGCAAGAGCGCCTTGGTCGGGATGCAGCCGCGCAGGAGGCAGGTGCCGCCGAGCGTGGCGTCCCCGAGGGTGGTGTCACGCTCGACGATGGCGGTCTTGAGCCCGAGGGCTCCCGCGCGCGCCGCGGCCACGTAGCCGCCCGGGCCGGCTCCGATCACGATGACGTCATAGCTCTCGGCCATGGGGTACTCCTGCCTCCCTCGTCGGCGTGGCTGCTATATGCGCCCTTTTGAGGCGGATCAAGCAAGAGCGAAGCTCCTTGCTTTCTTGGCGTCACGGGCCCGCTTCGGCCAGACTCGGCGTACCCTCCGTCTCCTCCCTCCGCCGAGGACCTTGCGCCGGCATGCCCGAGCCGAACCAGATCCAGGTCGTCTTCGCCGACAAGTACCGCTTGTGGCAGGAGCTCGTGCACGCGAGCGATCGGGAGGGCCGCGTCTTCGTCACCACCGATCAGCGCGAGGCGCCCGGCTCCCTCGTCGAGCTGCTCGTGCAGGTCAGCGGCGACGACTCACCGCTAAAGGTGCGCGCCACCGTCGAGTCCCGCCGGCCGCCGTCGCTGCGTTTTTCCCGTGGGCTGTTCTTGCGCTTGCCGCGCGACGAGGTCGAGCGCCTGCGCTCCTCGCTCGGCCTCATGCCGACCCAGCTGCAGGCGGTCGCGGGTCGTCTGGCGCGCCGCTATCCCGTGCACTGGCCGGTCGTCTTTCGCACGCCCGCGCTCCTGAAGCCCGTCGTCACGGAGGACATCTCCGCCGACGGCGTCCACGTCGAGATGCCCGAGCGGGTGCGCCGCGGCCACGTGCTCGAGCTCTCGCTGCACACGCCGCAGGGCCACGAGCTCGGGCTCGCCGGCACGGTCATGTGGACGAGCGAGACCAACCGCCGCGTCGGCCTGCAGTTCTACTTCGAGGACGAGGAGACCCGGCGCGTGTTCCGCGGCGTGCTCGAGCACGCGGTGCTGGCGGAGGCCGCCAACGGCGCCGAGGACAGCCGCAGCGAGCTGCCCACCGTGCTGCTGGCCGACGACGACCGCGACGCGCTCGATCTCGCCACGGCGACGCTCGAGAGCCGCGGCTATCGCGTCGTGCGCGCGCGCTCGGGCGAAGAGGCCCTCTCGCTGGTGCGCTCGGAGCGACCGGAGCTCGTCGTGCTCGACATCGAGGCGCCGGCCATCGGCGGCGCGAGCGTGTGCCGCGCCATCCGCGCCGACGCCGAGCTGGCCGACCTGCCGGTGCTGTTCCTGGCCGCGCTCGACGACGAGGAGCTGCGCAGACGAGCGGAAGCGGCGGGCGCCAGCGACTTCCTGCAAAAGCCCGTCGACAGCGCGCGCTTGTTGCTGCTCGCGCGCAGCTACCTGAACCGCCGGCTGTAGCCGCTCCGACCGTCCGCTCTCAGCGTTTGGCGACGACGCTCCGGCCGATGTCGCTGCGCTGCTGCTTGCCGGCGAAGCTGACGCGATCTGCCGCCTGGTAGGCGCGCGCGATGGCGCTCTCGAGGGTGTCCGCGCTGGCGGTGACGCTCAGCACGCGGCCGCCGGCGGTGACGAGCTGCCCGTCGCCCGTGCCCGCGGCGACGCCGGCGTAGAAGAGCTTTACGCCCCCTAGGGCAGCGGCCTCGTCGATCCCCGAGATCACGGCGCCCTTCTTCGGCGCCTCGGGGTAGCCCTCGGCCGCGCACACCACGGTGGCCGACGGCCTGCAACGCTCGACCAGCGACGACGAGAAGGACAGCCCGCCGGGCAGGCTGCCGCCGCTCGCGACGTCGTCGAGCAAGGGCAGCAGATCGAGGCCCGTGCCGAACAGCACCGCCTGCGCCTCGGGGTCGCCGAAGCGGACGTTGAGCTCGAGCACGCGCACGTCGTCGCCGTCGATCATGAGGCCGGCGTACAAAAAGCCGCGATAGGGAGCGCCGCGCTCGTGCATGCGCGCGAGCACCGGCCGGAAGACCTCCCGCTCCACGCGCTCGAGCAAGGCCGAGGACACGCCGTGCTCACCCGTTAGCGGCGCCACGGCCCCCATGCCGCCCGTGTTCGGGCCCTTGTCGTCGTCCTGGAGGCGCTTGTGATCGCGCGCGGGCGCGAAGGCCACCGCTCGCTCCCCGTCGCAGAGCGCGATGACGCTCAGCTCGACGCCCGGCAAAAACGCCTCGATGACGACGTGTCGGGAGGCGTCGCCAAAGCGCGGCGCGGCTTTGTGGGTGCCGAGCATCTCGCGCACGGCCGCGCGCGCCACCGCGTGGTCCTGGCACACGACGACGCCCTTGCCCGCGCACAGGCCGTCGGCCTTCACCACGGCGCGCTCGCCCGAGAGCCCGCTCAGGAAGGCGTCGGCCGCGTCCGCGTCTTCAAACAGGCCCCAGCGAGCGGTCTGTACGCCGGCCTCGTCGAGGAGGCGCTTCATATAGCTCTTCTCCCCCTCGAGGCGGGCGGCCTCGCGCACCGGCCCGAACGCGCGGATGCCCGCGGCGAGGAGCGCGTCCACGACGCCGTCCACGAGCGCCTGCTCGGGGCCGATGACGACGAGCTCCGCGCCCGTCGCGCGCGCCAGCTCGACGTAGCCGTCTACGCCGCCAGATGGCACCGGCAGGACCTCGTGCTCGAGCGCGATGCCGGCGTTGCCGGGGCACACGATGACGCGGCGGTCTTGCCGCGGCGTGTCGCCGTCGCCGCAACGGAGCCGGTGGGCGAGGGCGTGCTCGCGCGCGCCGCTGCCGAGGATGAGGATGGTGCGCATGCGGCTCCCTCCGATCGCGCCGTCGCGCGCTGGCGCTCAGCGCTCGATGGCGAGGTCAAAGGAGGTGTAGGCAGTGCCTCCTCGTCCGTCACGCATGACGAGCCATCCGTGCACGATGCCGCTCGCGGGAATGTCGTCGCCCTCGGGCGCGCTGAAGCGCACCTCCGGGCGGCGGGGCTCTCCTTCGACCGCGGGGCAAGGAGCGCCGCGCTCGGCGAACTCGCCCGCCACCACCCGCTCGTCGACGGTGGTCTCGCGGCGCAGCTTGCCGCCCGTGACGAACCACGAGAACACCGGGATCTCGCAGCGGCGCACCTTCGTGAAGCGCTGCAGCAGCTCCTCGTCCGAGAGCTGCTGCAGCGTCGAGGGATCGTCGAGCGCGAGCCCTGCGAGATCGATCTTGAGCGAGGAGTAGGCTTGCAGCTCGCGCGCGTCGTAGACCGGCCGCAACCAATAGGTGCCGCCGGGCTCGAGGGTGGCGACGCTGCCGCCGTCGGGATCGTCCTTGCGCACGCTGACGCCGCTCAGCAGCGGGTTCACGTTGCGCTCGAGCTCACCCTCGTCGTTCACGCGCACGTCGAGGTCCTCGAGCCGAGGATCGATCTGTCCGAGGGGGACCGGCGCCGCGAACACCACCACGCGCTTGAAGGCGTCCACCGAGCGGCCGCTCACGGCGCTCATGGTCACGCCGTAGTTGCGCCAGTAGCCGAGCACGGCGCCGACCAGCTTCTCGTCGGTCTCGTCCTCGGGAGCGTCCGGATCGGGCAGCGGAAAGAGCGCCGGATCGATGGTGTCGGTCAGGGGCACGCCGGCGCCGAGCTCGACCCGCACATCCGGTGACGAGCAGCGCGCCTCGTCGCCGAGGCCGTCGCCCTCTTCGTCGGGGCAGCGCCACCAGTCGGCCGTGTAGTCGCTGGCGGCGTCGAGCACGCCGTTTGGTCCGACCACAAGCGGCGTGAGCGTCACCGGCTCCCCCGGCAGCGCCTCCGGCGGATCGGCGCGGATGGCGAGCACGCGCTCGTTCGTCACGAGGTAGGCGGGATCGAACTCGGGTCCGCAGCCGACGCTGGAGGTCGTGGCCAGGGTCGCCAAGAGGAGCGCGAGGCGCGGAAGCGAGCGATGCACCATGGCCCCTCCGCTAGCACCTGCGTCGTCGAGCGAAAAGGACGCTCGCCTCAGGGCCCGCGAATGCACAAGTCGATCGCCCTCGCGGGCGATCCATCCCACATGCCTGCGTTGCTCGCTCCGCTGCTCGGATCCCATCCGTCGAGGATGCTCCTGCGCTGCTCCCTCACGCCTTGCCCTGTGCGCGCCTCGCCCGCGATCATGGACCCACGCAAGCGATCGGGGGGGGAGTCAGCTCCAGCTCGTCTGGTAGCGGCAGCACTCGTCGCCGCGGTGCCGACAGGCGGTGTGCTCGGTGCGTACGTCGCGCGCGCCGCTCAGCTCGAGGGCCCGGGCCGCCCAGGCCGGCGCCGTGCGCCCGCACACATAGGGCGGCAGGACCATGCCGTGGATCTCCGAGATGCCGAAGCGCTCGCGGCTCTCGACGAGGAGCATCTTGCCTGGGCGCACCTTGGTCTCGAAGGCGACGCCGATGCGCTTCAGCAAGAAGCTCGGGCTGCCGAGCTTCAAGAGGAAGCGATAGACGAGGTGCAGCTCGCTCTCGGCGATCTCGGTGACGAGGTGCACCATGCGATCGAGGTCGTCGTCACACAGCTCGCGGATGATGGCGCGCTCGATGTGCAGGTAGGGCGCCATGGGGATCCACGTCGTCGTCAGGATCGACCGGGCGCTCCACATGTCGAGCGCCTCGCCGGTGAGCGCGGCGCGCACCTTCTCGACACCCTCGTCCCCGAAGCGCTCTTTGACCGCGCGCTTGCGCGACTCGAGCGTGACCGCCTTGATCTCGCCGAGCGCCACCTCCGCGCGTAGGGCCGGTGCGCCGTACACCATGTCCTCGATGTCCTCGATGTCCTCGATGTCCTCGATGTCCTCGCTGTCCTCGGCGCTGTCCGCGGCGGCTCGTTCGTTGTGCATGGCTCCCCCAGGGACCCCGGCCTCCCTCGGCGGCGACGGTCCAGGGAGGGATAGCGCGTCCCGAGCGTCCAGCGCCACGCAGGACAAGGTCGGGCCCGCCGGTCCTGACCGGGTGGCGACGACAGCTCGCTCCCGCCGGGCTATTCTCGCGCTCCCCCCGAGGCCGAGGTGTGCTTGTCCGTCGCTGTGCTCGTGGTCGCCCTGGCAGCGATGAGCGCGCTCCTCTTGCTGTACGGCTCTGTGACGGGCAGGCGTGAGCTCGCAGCGCTCGTGCCCGTCGCGCCGTGCCCGCTCGAGCGCAAGCTGCGCGTCGTCATCCCGGCCCGTGACGAGGTCGATCGTCTGCCGGCGACGCTGGACGCGCTCCTCCGCGATCCCTCTCCTCAGCTCGAGGTGGTCGTGTACGACGACCGCAGCAGCGACGGCACCGGCGCCCTGCTCGACCAGCGCGCGCGCAAGGAGCCGCGCCTGCTCGTCCTCCACGGCGAGGACGAGCCGCCGGCGGGCAAGTTCGGCAAGCCCATGGCGCTCGCGCGAGCGGTGCAGGGCGCGGACCAGCGGCTCGGGCGTCACGACGGCCTCTGGCTGTTTCTCGACAGTGACGTCGTCCTGGGAGCAGACGTCCTCGGCGGGCTCGCGCGCGCGTTCGACGGCAGCGGCGCCGGCGCGCTCTCCGGCGTCCCTCGCTTCGAGTGCACGAGCGCGCTCGAGCAGCTCCTCGTGCCCACGCTCACGTCGCTGGTCGGCATGCGCCATCCTCCGCGGGCGGTACACGACGCCGGCGCGCCGGTGGCGTTCTTGAACGGGCAGCTCATCCTCATCGAGCGGCGGGCGCTCGACGAGGTCGGCGGCTTCCTCGCGGTCAGCGACACGGTGCTCGAGGACGTCGCGCTCGCGCACCTTCTGAAAGCGTCCGGCAAGGCGCTGCGGCTGGCGGCGCTGCAGCCGCACGCGCGCACCCGCATGTACACGTCGTGGCGCGAGATCGATCAGGGCTTCGGCAAGAACGCCGTGGCGCTGTTCGGCGGGCCCGCGCGCACGGTCGTGTCGGCCGTCGCTGCGCTCGGGCTCTCTTGTCTGCCCATCACCGGCGTGGTCGCGGCCGTCGTCGTGGGCGAGCCGGCGCTGCTCCTGCTCGCGCTGACGTCGCTGCTCGTCAGCGTGGCGAGCCAGCTCGGGCTGCGGCGGGCGCTCTCGTTGCCGCGCTGGCCCGTCCTCGTGTTGCCGCTCAGCTACGCCGGCGCGGCGTACGTGCTGGTGCGCGCGGCGCTGCGCTCCCTCGTCGGCGGCGAGGTCACCTGGCGGGGACGACGCTACGCCGCCCCGCGCCGATGACCCGCCAGGGCGTGTCCCAAAGGGGACACAGGCGGTCCCTGTGTTCCGTGCCCGCGCGCATCAAGGCGCGTACAGCGGGTTCGCCACGCGGTACGCCCGCGGCTCGCCGCCGGGTGCCGGGGGGACGTCCGGGAGCAGCTGTCCTTGCGCGAGGAACGTGACGTACGCGCCGTCGGCGCTGATCTCCGGCAGCCGCGCGAAGCCCGACGGCTCGCCGTCGACGCTGAGCGAGAGGCAGGCGATCTCCCCCGTGCTCATGTCCTTGACGAACACCTCGTAGCCACCGCACAACGGGTCGAGGTCGGGCTGCGCGCTGTTGAACGCGATGAAGCGTCCGTCACCGGACATGGGCGCGCGCGCCTCCTCGTTGGCGCACGGGCTGTGCGGGACGTCGGCCGGCGTGTCGATGCACTCGAGCGCGCCGGTGTCGAGGTCCTTGCGGAAGAGATGTTGCGCGCCGCAGCCCTGCTCCGACGGTCCGCAGAGCTCGTCAGGGTCGGACGCAGAGAAGGTGACGTAGCGCCCGTTTTCCGAGATCTCGGGGTAGCTCACGCCGCTCATGTCCGCGAAGGTGGCGCCGCCGGCGGGATAGGTGTTCACACGCGAGAAGGCGCCGTCGTCGTACAGCACCAGCGCGTTCCGCGCCGAGTTGTCGATGCCGAAGAGGTCCGTCGCGATGCTGCTGAAGAGCGCCTTCGTGCCGTCGCCGTTCAGGCCGAGCGCCGTCGAGTGGTTGTTGAGCGCGTAGTCGCAGCCGCTGCCGCAGCCGCTGCAACCCACGCAGGGGCACGGAGGGAGGCTGACGCGCACCGGGATGGTGGCGTCGGGCCCCGCGGTGAGATCCCGCAAGAACACGTTCGAGGTGCTGATCTCGCAGATGTCCGCGCGCAGCGACGACGAGCGGCTCGCGAACAAGACCGAGGTGCCGTCCCCCGAGAGGAACGCGGACGAGGCCGATCCCGTCGGCGTGCCGACGACCTCGTCACGCTTGCTGACGAGCCACACATCCCCGGAGGTGCGGTTTCGCACGTAGCTCGAGCTCGCTCTTGCCGGCGCGGGCACGGCGCTCCCTCGCCGCCATGGTGAGCCGCGCTCCTGCGCGGGCGAGCCGGTGATAGGCTGCGAACGGATGGCTCTCGACGACAAACGACGGTCTCGCTGGCGTGTCGCGCGCGTCCTTGGCGCGGTCGTTGTCGGGCTCGGCGCGTCCGGCTGTTCCTGGCTCGTCACCGGCACACCCGTCGCCGACGGCGGGACGCCCTGGCACGACGCCGGAGCGCGGGTCGCGCTCGCCATCACGGGTGTCGACGGGACCGGCACCCTGCTGGCCCCATCCGTCCGGCCCGCGGAGCTCACAAACCCTGTCCTGGCTTCGCGCCGGTTTCGCGACGAGCTCATCGTCAGCGGTGACGGGCTCGCCGCGGTGACGCGGATCTCCCTCGTCTCCGCCGACGAATCGCTCCGCTTCTCGGATCTCAGCTTCGAGCACGAAGGAGCCCCCGACGTGTCCATTCGCGTATCACTTCCTCCCGGCGTCCGCGCCGGTCTGTACACCCTGGCGCTCTCGACGACGGCGTCCCTCGGCAGCGCCGCTCAGACGGCCAACGCGCAGGTGTTCCTGCTGCAAGGTGAGCCCGGTCCGCCCGGCGCCCGAGGCGAGCGAGGAGAGCAAGGCGAGCGCGGGCCGGCCGGAGAGCCAGCGCCGGTCGGGCTGACGCGCGTCCTCGCGCTCGCTGTGGGAGATCCCTCATGCCCGCATGGCGGTGTCGACGTCCTCGCCGGCAGCGACGTCGACCGAGACGGCTTCCTCGACGACGCCGAGGTCGAGACCCGCGCCACCGCCTGCTCGGCGGCGCCTGGCTTCGAGTGCGGTGGGGGCGCGTGCGTGCTCGCCGCGGACCTCGAGGTGCAAGGCAGCCTGCGCGTGCATCACCCGCTGGCCGGCGCGCTCGAGGTGCCGGTGCAGGTCACGAGCCCGATGACCTTCGACGTCGGACCAAGCGCTAGCGCTGATTTTCCCGACCTGCAGACCGCGCTCGCCGCCGTCGCCGACGTCCGCATCGCGCAAGGCGGCCGCATCAACCTGCGGCTCGAGGCCGGCACGCACAGCTTCACGGAGACCGTCGTCGTCCGCCACCCCGATGCCGGGCTCGCCATCCTCGGCGCGGACACCGAAGATCCGACGCAGACGGTGCTGCAGTTCAATGCGCCGGGCGCGGGGCACGGGCTGCGCGTCGTCGACACGGACGGCGTGACGCTCAACGGCTTCACCGTCCAGAACGTCGGTCCCTCCGGCGGGCACGGCGTGCTCGTCACCGGATCGCGCGCGCGCGTCGGCCCCGCGCTCAGCGTCAGCGGCTTCAGCACCGGCGTCTCGGCGTTCTCGGGAGCGCAGGTGATCGGCGACGGCGACGCCAGCAAGCACCTGCGCGTGAGCGGTCACATCGTCGCGTACTTCGCGCAAGGCGCGCTCTTGCAGGTGAGCTTCGCGGAGGCCTTCGCGCCGGCGGCGTTGGCCGGCAGCGTCGGCTTCCAGGCGAACCTCTCCGGCGAGGTGTACGCGGCGCGCGGCACCGTGGTCGGGCACAGCTTCGGTGGCATCGCCGGCTTCGACAGCTTCCTGCACGCGCCCCTCAGCGTCGTCGTCGGGCCCGGCGGCGCGGGCGACAGCAAGGGCTTCCTCGCGCACTACAACTCGATCGTCGACGCGAGCTCCAGCTCGATCTCGTCCGTGCTGTACGGCTACCAGAGCGTCAACTCCGGCACCATCTACGCGCTCGCGCACGCCGCCGCCACCAACGTCAGCGTGCTCTATTGCACGCTGAACTACTCGCTCGTCGTCGACGCTGCGGGTGGGAGCCGCATCACCGGCTGCCCTTGACCGGCGCCTACTCGCAGGGCGCGCCGAGCGTCGCGAGGCTCTCGCACACGAGCGGGTTGTTCAGGTCCTCTGGGTTGTTGCGCATGTGCGTGCGATACGCCTCGATGGCGAGCTTGGGCTTGCGCATCTCGCGGTAGGCGTCGCCGAGCTTTCGGAACGCCTCGGTGTGCTTCTTCTGCTTCTCGACGCAGCGCTCGAGCGCCTTGACGCCCTCCTTCAGGTACTTGGCCTCGTTGCCGAGGGACTGCACCAGCATGAGGCCCATCTCGCACAGGGGCTCCGCCGACGTGGGGTCGGCCCTCTGCGCGCTCTGGTAGGCCTTGATGGCGCCCTTCGGATCGCCCTGGCCGGCGAGGATCTCGGCGAGCTGGATGTGCGCGTCCGAGCGGTTCTTGTCGAGGCGCGTGACCTCTTTGAAGGTCACCACCGCCTCGGTGTTCTTGCCGAGCTCGCGGAGCGAGACGCCCTTGCCGTAGAACGCGTCCGCGAACGACGGGTCGATGTTGATGGCCTCCTGGTACGCGTCCTTGGCCTCGAGGTTCAGCCCCATGCGCTGAAAGGTGTTGCCGAGCTCGAAGGGCAGGCGCGGATCCTCGGGGCTCAGATCGATGGCCTCGAGGAAGATGCGCACCGCCTGCTTCGGATCGGTCGCGCGCATGACCTGTCCGCGATAGTTCAGCACCTCGGGGTTCTTCGGCTGCAATTGCCCCGCGGCGTCGACGAAGCCCTTGGCGCGCCCGAAGTCCGAGAGCGCGATGGCGCTCTGGGCGGCGTGCAGATAGAGGCGGTGATCGTTGGGCGCCAGCGTCGTCGCCTCTTCGAACAGCTCGAGCGCGCGCTTGTGATCGCCGCGGGCGGCCTCGACGATGCCGGACGCCGCGATGACGCTCGGGTTCTTCGGGTCGAACAGCCGCGCCTCCTTCGCGTGCTTGGCGGCCTCGTTCAGCTTCTTCAAGGTGACCATGAGCTCGACGTAGCGAACGCGCGCGTCGACGTCGGTGGGGTTCTCCTTCAGCGCCGCCGCGAGCTCCTTCTCGGCGAGCGAGTAGTTGCGCTGGCGCATGAAGATCGAGCTCTTCACGGCGCGGATGCGATGGCGCTGTCCGACGTCCACCTCACCCTCGGCCTTCTGCGAGAGATCGAGCGCCTGCTTGAGCTTGCCCTGATCGACGAGGTCGACGATGAGCTCGTAGGCGGGCTCGGCCCACTTCGGATCGAGCGCGCGAGCCTGCTGAAAGGTCTTGCGCGCCTCCTCGAGCTTCAAAAGCTCGCGCGCGGCGACGCCGAACCAGTAGGTGAGCAGCGGGTCCTTCTTCTTGGTGGCGATGAGGGTCTGCAGATCGGTGTAGCCGCCGAGCGCGTCGCGCGAGCCGATCTTGGCGCGCGCCAGACCGACGATGGCCTCGACGTCGCTGGCGTCCATGTCGACGAGCGCCTTGAAGCTGTCGCGCGCGAGCGAGAACTCGCGCAGCTTGAGCGCGAGATCGCCCTGCTTGAGCCGCATCTCGCGGTTTTGCGGCACCGCGCTCGTGGCGGCGTTCATGAGCTTGAGCGCGCGATCCCACTCGAGGTCACCGATGGCGAGCTCGGCCTGCGCGATGAACGCCTCGGCCTTCTGAATGGGGGCGGCGTCCTTGCCCTTCTTGCCCTCGCTGAGCGCGGCGAGCAGGTCCCGCCCCTCCTTGCGCGTCTCGGACGTCTTCACGAGCACATGCGCCTTCAGCAGGTTCGCGCGCGGATGCTCGGGCGCGAGCGCGAGCACCTTCTCGGCGTACCCGAGCGCGGCGTCGTTCTCGCTGGCCTTCTCGAGGATGGAGCCCTGCAGCCACAAGGCCACGAGGTTGTCGGTGCGTGCCTGCAGCGCGATGTCGAGGGACTTCTGCGCCGCGAGCGCCTCCCCGCGCGCCGCGCGACCCATGCCGATCCAGGTGTGCACCTCGCTGAGCGACCCCTTGGCGAGCCCCTTCGACTCGTCGGTGAGCGGCTCCAGCATCTTGATGCCGTCCTCGTAGCGCTTCTCGCCGTACGCGAGCGCGACCTCGCCGATGAGCTTGCCGAGGTCGCCGGGCACCGCCAGCGGGATGACCGCGGCGAGGTCGGCCTTGAACACGTCGAGCTGCTCGACCGCGATGAGGTAGGCGAGGAAGCGCGCCTGCTCCCCGGCGGCCTTCTGCGCGGCCGGGGGGAAGGGGATCTCGGGGTTGTCGGCCTGCAGCGCCTTGCCGGCGGAGACGATCTTGGCCTGCTGCTCGCTCCCCTGGCGGTAGGCCACGTAGGTGTCGAGGGCGAGGAGCTGCGAGGCGGGCACGGTGGGCTCGGGCAGCTCGGGCAGGGGCGGCGGCGCCTTCTTCTCGAGCGTCTCCGGCGGCGGACCGTTCACGAGCTCCACGACCTTTCGCCATCCAAAGGCGCCGAAGGGGGTGACGAATTCGAGCGCGGCGCCCGCGGCCACGACGACGAGCAGGAGCAGCCCGGCCGCCATGCGCAGGACGCGCTTTCTGCGGCGACGAGCGATGATGGCGGGGTGCAGCGCGCCCGACGACGCCGTCGCGTACTGCGCGATCTCCTCTGCCGTGGCGCCGGGAGGAGGGGGGCCACCGCCGAAGGGCATGACGCCGGCGTCGGCGTCGCGCAGGCCGGGCAGATCGGTGCTGCCGCGCAGGCCGGGGAGGTCCGTGCTGTTGCGCAAGCCGGGCAGGTCGAGCCCCGAGAGGGCCGCGGCCATGGCGCGCTGGATGGTCTCCTTGAAGGCCGGGATCTGACCGAGCGGCCGCCAGGTGTTGCCGTCGCTCGAGGCCTCTTCGTTGCCGGCGAGCTCCTGCCGCTGGAACATGGCGAGGACCGTGGCCTCGTCGAAGGGGCCGATGATCTGCCCGCTGCGCTTCTTGATGCGGAACATCTGTGGACCGGCCCCGGGCCCGCCCCTGTTCGTCATGAAGTCGAGCAGGCCGTCACCGCCGCTCGGCACGGCGGCGGGTGCGCCGCTGGCCGCGATGGCGTCGCTGCCGCCCGAGACGATGAACGAGTTGTCGCCATGGAACGGGTGCGCCGGCGCCGAGTCGCCGCTGCTCGGTCCGCTCACGTCGCCGAAGATGTCGGACAACGACGCTGCCTGACCGGGAGGCTTGGGCGCAGGGGCTGGGGCCGGCGCCGCGGCAAAGGGATTGCCGCCGCTCTGCGCGAAGGGGTTGGCGCCGCCGCCGCCCGGCAGCGGCACGCTCGCGCCGACGCCGGGGAGCGGGACCCCGCCGCCTCCGCCCGGCAACGGGACCGCGCCCCCACCGCCCGGCAACGGGACCGCGCCACCACCGCCCGGCAACGGGACCGCGCCACCACCGCCCGGCAACGGGACCGCGCCCCCTCCGCCCGGCAACGGGACCGCGCCCCCTCCGCCCGGCAGCGGGACCGCGCCGCCGGCGCCTGGGAGCGGAACGCCGCCGGCGCCGCCACCCGGGAGAGGGACGCCGCCGCCGCCGCCCGGCAACGGGACGCCGCCCATTCCCGCGCCAGGGAGCGGAACGCCGCCGCCCCCGCCGCCCGGGAGCGGAACGCCGCCACCGCCGCCACCGGGGAGGGGGACGCCCGCGCCGGCGCCGGGCAACGGCACGCCACCGGCGGCCGCGGGGGCCTGCACGGTGAAGCTCCGCTCGCACTTCGGGCACTTGATGGAGACGCCCTGCGGCGGGATGCGCGCTTCGTTCACGCTGTACTGCGCGCTACAGCTCGGACAGGTGATCTGCATGGACGACGGCCTCGGCTAACAGGCGCGCCCGCTGGGGCCGCGCCAGGGCCCCACCCTACTGTCTCGCCGGCCTCGGATTCCAGTCATCGGCGACCCCGTACCTGCATATCTGACGCGCGCGCGTGTGCCGTTCGTGACCTCGACCGGCCGGCGCGGAGGCCGCGGCCGGCAGTGGGCCCGGCGCCGCCGCTCGTGCTACACGAACGGGGATGCTGACGCCCCTCGTCGTTGTCGCGTTCCTCGCCGGGCAGCCCGCCTCTCCCGCGCTCGGCCTCGATGTCATGAGCAACCACGCGACGCGCGCGCTCGAGGAGGGCGCCTATCTCCACGTCGTGGTGTCGCCGTTCCGGGCGCGCGTGCAGCGCACCCCGTCGGCCAACGTGCTCGAGATCGACGTCGTGCGCTTTGGTCCTGCCGACGGTGCCCGCGAGGGCGCGGCCGCCATCCTCGTCGAGCTCTCGGGCCAGTCGAGCACCATCCCCGTGCGCGCGCCGCTCGATCCCTCGCGCAAGGCGGGGGACGGCCTCATGGCCTCGTACCCCGTGCGGCACCGCTTCCCGCTGCCCGAGGGTGTCAGCGACGTCGTCGTCACCGTGGTGCAGGGCGCGTCGGGGGTCGGCCTGTCGCTGCGCACGATGGGAGACGAGGCGAGCGATCTGCCGCCGCTGGTCCCGCTCGAGCCCGCTCCACTCGACGTCACGGGGACAGACGCGGCGGCAGGCGACCCGTCCGCGCCGGGGGTCGACGCTGCCGCGGTGGCCTCGCCGGCGGACCCGGCCAGGGACGACGGCGGCGCGTCGCCGCCGAGCGCGGAGGGCAGCGCCGGCGTCGACGCGGCAGCAGCGAGCGGAGACGCGCCGGCACAGGTCTCGCGCGGCCTCAAGCTACCGGCCCGCTTCAGCGCGCAGGTCGGCGTGGGCGGCATGTGGCAGCTCAGCGGCGGCCTCGCGCCCGCGCTGCTCAGCGGCGGCGTCCGCGTCGTCACCGGTGTGCGGGAGGGGTGGCTCTCGCGCTACGCGTTCGGCGCCGCCCTCGACTTCGAGCACCAGTCCGCGCGCAGCAGCGGCAGCGACGTGCTGCAGGCTCGCTGGGACGCCACCGCGACGCGCTTGCGCCTCGAAGCCCAGGCCGGCGTGCTCGCGATCGACCTCGGCTTCGCGCCGCTCGACGTCACCGTGCTCGGTGGCGCCGGCATGATCATCGGCGCGCACACCTTCGACGTGAACGGCGCCGGGCACAGCGCGCTGCTGCTCGGGCCCTCGTTGCGCGTCGGCGCGCAAGCCGGCCTCGGCCTCGGACCGGGAGCCGTCGTCGCCCTCGTGCCGGTGGACGTCAGCTTCGATGTCGTCGGGGGGCGCGTGCACGGCTTCGCGCCGCTTGCGACGTCTCTGTACCTTGGTTACAGGCTCGATCTATGAGCCTCCACAAGCGCCCCGTCCGCCTTCGAACCTTGCGTCACGTCGTGCAGCGTCTGTTCGCGCCGCGCCTCGCGGCGATCGGTGCGCTCGCGCTCAGCGCCCCGCTCACCATGGCCGCTTGCTCCGCGTTCGAGACGAACCTGCAGGACACGGACGTGTCCTACCAGGAGACCGCGCGGCAGAACTTCGACGAGGGCGAGGCCGCCTTTCAGGACGAGCGCTACAACGAGGCCATCAAGTTCTTCGAGCACGTGAAGAACAAGTTCCCCTACTCGAAGTATGCGTCGCTGGCCGATCTGCGCATGGCGGACGCCCACTTCGAGCGCGAGAAGTGGCTCGAGGCAGCCGACGCCTATCGCATGTTCGTGCGCTTTCATCCTCGTCACGAGAAGGCAGGCTTTGCCACCTTCCGCGTCGCCAAGGCCTACTACGAGGCCATGAGCGACGATGTGTTCTTGTTCCCCAAGGCGCGCGAGATGGATCAGACGGCCACGCGTGACGCCATCCAGGCCTTCGACGAGTACCTCGCGCGCTTCCCGAAGGGCGAGCACACGAAGGAGGCGAAAGAGCTGCGCACGAGCGCGCGCACGCGCCTCGCGGAGCACGACGTCTACGCGGCGGAGTTCTACGAGCAGCGCAACAAGTGGCAGGGCGCCGCCTGGCGTTACACCCGCGTCGCCGACGAGTTCAAGGACACCGAGCTCGCGCCCATCGCGCTCTTGAAGGCCGCTCGCATCAACGAGGAGCACCTCGACAAGGACACCGCCAAGGCGCTCTACCAGCGCCTGCTCAAGGAGCACCCGGGGAGCGAGCAGGCCGCGGCGGCCAAGCAGCAGCTGGCCGCCCTCTAGCGCACCCCCATTCGCGCAAGCTGACCGGTGCTCTAGCGTCGGCGCCCGCGTAGTATCGTCGAGTAGGAGGCCGCCTGCCGTGATCCTCGACGGTGAAGTGAAGAAGCGCATCCGCACCCTCGGCGACTACGTCGAGCCGTGTCGGCACGTCTCGGCGGCGGAGCTCGAGCAGGGCGTCGCCAGCGGATTCCTCGTCTGCAAGCCGCAGAGCGCGCTGCACACACCGGAGGGCCCGCAGGCGACGCTGCGCGTGGACGTCCGCCTGATCTCCGCCGCCAAGGAGGGCCGCTTCGCCGAGGGCTGCCCCGCGTGGCCGCTGCGTCGTCGAGCAGGCTCGATCTACAGCTTCATCTCCGTCGGCCGCACCCAGAACTGCGACGTGTGGATCCCGGACGAGTCGATCTCGAAGCTGCACGCGTTGGTGCGCGAGCGCGACGGCGCCTTCGACATCGCCGACGCCGGCTCCCGGAACCAGACGCGGGTGGGTGACGAGGTGGTGCCGCGGCGCGGAGACGGACCCCCGCGCGGGCTCACGAGCGGCGCCGCGGTGACCTTCGGCAGCGTCGAGACGGTCTTCTTCACCGCCGCTGGCTTCCTCCGCGTGGTGCAGGCCGTGGCGGGCTTCGAGCTCGCTTGAGCGCGGCGCCCGCGTCTGTACCGCGTTGTATGATGCGGCGGCGCGCGGCACTCTCGCGGTCATGAACGCCGCTCGTCTGTCAGCCCGGTATGGGGTCGCGCTCCTCATCGTGGCCGCGCTCGCCTCCTGCCGCCTGTTCGACGTCGGAGAGATCCGCTGCGCGGGAGCGGACGACTGTCCGTCCGATCTCGCCCTTTGCGACGAAGGCGTCTGCGTGGCTCCCGGAGAAGGGGAGGGAGAAGGCGAGGGCGAGGGCGAGGGCGAAGGCGAAGGCGAAGGGGAGGGAGAAGGCGAGGGCGAGGGAGAAGGCGAAGGAGAAGGCGAGGGAGAGGGAGCGTGCCTCGATCCGCCCTGCTTCGTCATGCCCGACTCCGCGTCGGAGAAGTGCAAAGACACGAGCGACGGCACCCTCATCAGCTGTCCGGAGGAGGGCCAGGACAGCTACGGACAGGACGGCAACTACCTCGACCCGGCACCTGCGTTCCGGCTCAACAGCGGCGTCGTCAGTGACGCGCTCAACGGCCTCGAGTGGCAACCGGGATCGAGCGGCGCGCTGACCGGCCTCGGCGCCGCCGAGGACTACTGCGCGGAGCTCTCGCTCGATGGGGACGGCTGGCGCTTGCCCGAGGCCCACGAGCTCTTCTCCCTGCTCGATCTCGGTCGCACGCAGTCCCCCCTCGTCGATCCGCTCACCTTCTCGGGCACCGAGAACGAGGCACACTGGTCGGCCACATTGGCTGCGTACCACGAGCGGATTCTGGGCGTGGACTTCAGCACGGGCGAGACGGCGCTCCTCGAGGCGGAGGACACGGCGTTCGTGAAGTGCGTGCGAGGTCCGCGGCAGAGCCTCGCGCTGCCCTTGGTCGTCGACGGCGAGATCGCCCTGGATCTGGTGACGACGCTGCAATGGACGCGCGCGCTCGAGGACGCCTCGAGCTGGGCCGACGCCGTGTCCGGCTGCCTGAGCCTGGTCGCGGGCGGCCACTTCGACTGGCGCCTACCGAACGCCAAGGAGCTCCTCACGACGGTGGACCACAGCCTCTTCAGCGCACCCGTGGTGCGGCCCGGGCTCGTCGGCGGCGCGGGCTTCGTCTGGAGCTCCACGCCTCGGCTCGGCTCGGGCGTGTTCGTGCTCGACGAGAGCGGCGGGCGAATCACCCGCTCCGACTACGCGGTGTCGAACCGATTCCGCTGCGTGCGGGTGCCGGAGCTGCCGTGAATCGCGCGCTCGTCCTCGCCCTGCTCTCGGCCCTCGCGCTCCCGTCGCTGGCACGTGCCGACGAGCGCGCGCCACGCCGCGTGCTGGTGCTCGACCTCGAGCGCGTCGGCGCGGTCAGCGAGGCAGACGCGCAGACGCTGACGACCATGGTGGCCAGCGCCATCAGCCGGCACGACGAGCTGAGCGTCGTCTCCGGCGAGGACATCCGGCGCATGCTCGCGCTCGAGGGCGAGAAACAGAACCTGGGCTGCGACGGAGAGGCGAGCTGCCTCGCGGAGCTGGCCGGCGCGCTCGCGGCCGAGTGGATCGTGTTCGGCCAGGTGTCGACGCTCGGCGACGAGCTCGTGGTCAGCCTCACGCTCTTCGACGCCGGCAGGGTAGAGGCCGTGAACCGCACGTCGGTGCGTGCGCCCATGAGCCGGATCGGCTCGGGCGTGGAGCGCAGCGCGCTCTCCCTCGTCGGCGCGGAGCCACCCCCGTGGGCGCTCATCGGCGGCGTCACGGGCGCCGTGGCCGGCGCGCTCTTGTTCGGCGGCGCCGTCGCCGTCGGGCTCGCCGGAGCGTCCGCGCTCGAGGACGCCTCCTCGCTCACCTCCGACGAGTATCGCCAGGTGCAGCTCGGCACGCTCGCGGGCGCCGCCGCGCTGTCGGTGCTCGCCGTCGCTTCCCTCGGCGCCGGCGGTTGGTTGCTCTACGTCGCCGCCAGCGAGTGATCGGCCCTGCTCTCGAGCAGCCGGCTACCTGTCGCGCTCGACGGGCAACCCGAGCGCGCACCACTGAATCATCCCGCCCGAGAGGTTCGCCACCTGCGCGTAGCCGCCGCTCTCGAGGATGAGCGACGCCTGGGCCGAGCGTCGTCCGGAGCGACAGACCGCGACCACCGGCCGGTCCTTCGGGACCTCCGCGAGCCGCGCGCGCAGCTCACCGAGCGGGATGTGCTGCATGCCGGCGATGTACCCGAGCTCGCCGCGCAGCTCCTCGGGCTGGCGCACGTCGAGGACGCGCACCTCGCCCTGGTGCTCCGCCACCCAGTCGGCCGACAGCTCGGGCACGCCGCCGTAGCTGCGCACCACGGGAGCCCACGAGGGCTGCGTCGGGCGCGCGTCGCCGAGCTCGGGCCGGCCTAGCTTCAGGTTCGCGGGCACGGCGATGTCCATCCGCTTCGGGTGCGCGAGGCCGAGGTTCTCCATGTAGAGCGCGAAGTCGTCCTCGCTCGCTTGTCCGCCGAGCCGCGGGTTGTGCGCCTTCTCCTCGCCCACCGTCGTCATGGTGCGGCCCTTGTAATCGTGGCCGGGATAGAGCGCGCAGTCGTCCGGCAGCGAGAAGATCTTCTCGTGCACCGAATGGAAGAGCGCGCGCGCGCTGCCCTGTTGAAAGTCCGTGCGCCCGGCGCCGCGAATGAGCAGCGCGTCGCCGGTGAACGCCAGCGTGTGATCCTCGCTGACGAAGGTGAGGCAGCCGTTCGTGTGCCCGGGCGTCGCGCGCACCTCGAGGGTCACGCCGGGCAGGCGCACGCGGTCGCCGTCGCCCAGGTAGAGGTCCGCGCCCTCGGCGCCGCTCGCCCGCGAGAGGGCGATGTGCGAGCCGAGCCGCTCCTTCATGAGCCAGCCGCCGCTCACGTGGTCGGCGTGAACGTGCGTCTCGAGCGTGTAGCGCAGCGTCAGGCCGAGCTCGCGCAGCAGCGCCACGTCACGCTCGTGCTGCTCGAACACGGGATCGATGAGCAGCGCCTCGCGCGCGCCCTCGTCGGCGAGCAGATAGGTATAGGTCGACGACGCGTCGTCGTAGAGCTGCCGAAAGAGCATGGCGTTCTCCCCTCGAGGAAGCGCCGCTTGGACGCGATGCGCGCCCCCGAAGGCTAGCGTTCGGGCCGCGCTCGCGCGAGCGGTCGGGAGCACGCTACTCGAGGCTCGACACCTCAGCGGCCGGCTCGTCCTGCACGGGCGCGTCCGTGTCGCCGGGCGCCGCGCGCTCGTCCCGCTCCGGCGCGAGCGGCGCGAGGGCGGCGGCGTCGTCCGCGCTGGCCGCCTTGACGCCCTGCTCCTCGGCCGTGTCGTCGGCGTTGCTGAGCAAGAGCTCTCGGCCGGCCTGCAGCCCTCCGAGGCTCTGCAGCTCGAGGCGCTTTCGGTCGCGCTCGCGTACGCCGGCGGTGACCTCGCTCGCCTCCTCCGCCGTGGCGCCGAGCGCCTGCAGCGCCTCTGCGCCGAACACGAGCGCCGACTCGAGCGACTCGCGGATCTGGAAGTCCACGCCCAGCTTGCTGAGCGCGATGCCGTGACCGCGGTCGAAGGCGCGCGCGAACACCTTCACGAGCGGGTACTCGCGGCGCAGCAGCGACACGATCTTCAGCGCGTCCGCGGGCTGGTCGACGCACACGAGGACGAGGCTGGCGTGCTGCGCCCCGGCGGCGTGCAGGATGTCGGGCCTCGTGCCGTCGCCGTAATAGACCTTGAAGCCAAAGCGCGCGGCCACCCGCACCATGTCCGCGTCGCTGTCGATGATGGCGACGCTATGACGCTTGGCGAGCAGGCCCTGGCTCGCGATCTGCCCAAAGCGCCCGAAGCCGATGAGCAGCACGGTGCCGTGGAGATCGGCGGCGACGTCGACCCCCTCGAGGTCCTCGGCGGGCGCCGGTGTCAGGCGCTGCAGCGCCGCCAGGGCGAGCGGCGTCAGCACCATGGAGATGATGACCGTCGCGCTGAAGAGCGCGTTCTGCTCGGCGTCGAGGATGCCGGACGAGGCGGCGGCGCCGTAGAGCACGAAAGCGAACTCACCGCCCTGCGACATCAGCACCGCGCGATCGAGCGCCGCGCGGTGTCCGCTCTTCAGCGCGCGCGCGACGAGGTAGATGGCGAGCGCCTTCGCCGCCGTATAGGCGAGCACGCAGACGGCGATGGTGCGCCAGCGCTCGGCGAGCACCGTGAGCTCCAGCGACATGCCGACCGCCAGGAAGAACAGCCCGAGCAGGATGCCGCGGAAGGGCTCGATGTCCGCCTCGAGCTGGTGCCGGAAGCTCGACGTCGACAGCATCACGCCCGCCAGGAAGGCGCCCATCGCCATGGACAGGCCGCCCACCTGCATGAGCAGCGCGGCGCCGAGCACGACGAGGAGCGCGGCGGCGGTCAGCACCTCGCGCGCCTTGGCCGCGGCGAGCACGCGGAACAGCGGGTTCAGCAGCCAACGGCCCGCGGCGACGAGCAGCAGCACGGCGCCTGCGCCGATGGCGAGATCGACGATCCGCGAGCCACCCTCGACGTCCGACGCCGAGGGCGAGAGCACGGCGACGAGCGCGAGCAGCGGCACGATGGCCAGGTCCTCGAGTAGCAGGATGCTGATGATCCGCTCGCCGGCCGGCCCGCTCGCCTCACCGCGCTCGCCGAGCACCTGCATGACGATGGCGGTCGACGTCAAAACGAAGCCGGTGCCGGCGACGAACGCGACCGTGAGCGGGAAGCCGAGCGCGACGCCGATCAGCGTGAGCAGCAGCGAGCACACCGCCACCTGGAGCACGCCGAGCACGAAGATCTGGCGGCGCAGCCCCCACAGCTTGCGCGGCTCCATCTCGAGCCCGACGACGAAGAGGAACATGACGACGCCGAGCTCGGCCGTGTGCAGGATGGCCTGCGCGTCGCTGACGAGCTTCAAGCCCGACGGCCCGATCAGGACGCCGCCCGCGAGGCAGCCGAGCACGCTGCCGAGACCGAGGCGCTTGAACAACGGAACGGCGAGCACGCCCGCGCCGAGCAACGCGACGATGGGTACGAGGTTTACGCCGTGGGCCGCCGCCTCGTGTGCATCGCCGGACATCGCGAGAGCCTTTCGAAAGGGCGCTGAGTAGAGCCCGAGCACCGCCCCGAGGGCAAGCGCGCGTGACCTCCCCGTTCGGGCGGGCGGCCCGCCGGATCGAGCAGGAAAGCGAACGGTTTCGCGCCCTTGCCGGCCAACCGACGGGGCCTACTGTGATGGCTGCCGTTTCACTGCGCCAAGTGGACCGTCAAGCGTTCCCGCCGCTCGCGGGAAGGAGCCTCCATGTCCATTCGCAAAGCTGACTACGATCTCTCGAGCCCCCTTCCGCTCGTGCCCCTGCGAGGCGGCGTGCTGTTCCCCGGCACCACGGTCGCCGTGCCGGTCGGCCGCGAGAAGAGCCGGAAGGTGTTCGAGGCGGGCGGCGAGCGCGCGGTCGGCCCCGGTGACCTCGTCGTCATCGGCGTGCAGCGCGATCCCGCCGTCGCCGCGCCCGGCTTCACCGATCTGCAGAGCATCGCGACGCTCGCCCGCGTGCACCGCGTGGTGCGCCGCGGACCGCGCCTGCTCCAGGTCATGCTCGAGGGCCTCACGCGCGTGGAGCTCGTGCGCGTCGAGGACAGCCATCCCTATACCTCCGTGCTCGTGCGCGCGGTGCACGAGCCCGCCTCCGATCCGGAAGAGGTGCGCGCGCTCAAGGACGAGCTGTGCGCGCTCATCGACGACGTCGCCGCGGACCTGCCCGACGCCGTGCAGAAGGTCATCCGCGAGATCGTCTCGGACGAGGACGTGGGCCGCCTGGCGGACCGCGCCGCGGGTGCCATCCGCTTGCCCTTCGACAAGGAGGTGCACGTCCTCTTGACGCTCGACCTCGAGAAGCGCCTGCAGCTCGTGCTGAAGCTGCTCGGCGAGGCGCGTACGCTCTCGGACGTGCGCGAGCGGATCGACGCCGACGTGCGCAAGGAGGCGGAGAAGCAACAGCGCGAGGCGTACCTGCGCCAGCAGCTGAAGGCCATCCACAAGGAGCTCGGCGACGACGACGAGGAGGCCGACGGTGACAAGCTCAAGCAGCGCCTCCTGCAAAAGGAGCTGCCCGACGAGGTGCGCAAGGTGGTGGACAAGGAGCTGAAGCGCCTGTCCAGCGCGCAAGGCCCCGAGGGCGGCGTCATCCGCGGCTACCTCGAGTGGATCGCCGACCTGCCGTGGAGCGAGCGCAGCGAGGTGGACGCGGGCATCGACGCCGTGGCGCAGAAGCTCGACGAGGATCACGCCGGCCTCGAGGAGCCGAAGAAGCGCATCCTCGAGCACCTCGCCGTCTCGCGGCTCGCGGGAGCGCGGAAGGCGCGCACCATCCTCTGCCTCGCGGGGCCCCCGGGCGTCGGCAAGACCTCGCTCGGGCAGTCCGTCGCCGACGCGCTCGGCCGTCCCTTCGTGCGCATCGCCCTCGGCGGCGTGCGCGACGAGGCGGAGATCCGCGGCCACCGCCGCACCTACATCG
>CAYLZW010000032.1:0-33383 GCA_964388085.1 uncultured Myxococcales bacterium
CCGGACGGCTTCGAGGACGAGGACGGCTGCCCCGACCTCGACAACGACGAGGACGGGCTGCTCGACGCCGCCGACGAGTGCCCGCTCGACGCGGAGGACCGCGACGGCTTCGAGGACGAGGACGGCTGCCCGGATCTGGACAACGACGCCGACACGGTGCTGGACGTGGCGGACGCGTGCCCGGACCAGGCGGAGGACGCGGACGGCTTCGAGGACCTGGACGGCTGCCCCGAGCTCGACAACGATCGGGACGGCGTGCCGGACAGCGACGACGAGTGCCCCGTCGAGCCGGAGGTCATCAACGGCTTCGACGACGAGGACGGCTGCCCGGACAAGGGCCGACAGGTGGTCATCCTGCGGGCGGAGCGCATCGAGATCAACGAGACCATCGAGTTCGACTTCCGCAAGGCCAGCCTGCGCCCCGCCGGCATGAAGCTGCTCGATCAGGTGGCGCAGATCCTTCGCGGCCACGACCGCATCACCAAGGTGCGCATCGAGGGACACACCGACAGCGTCGGAAACGACGCCTTCAACCTGAAGCTCTCGAAGGACCGCGCCGGCTCCGTGCTGCGCTACCTCGTGGACGAGAAGGGCATCGACGAGGCGCGCCTCGAGGCGGACGGCTTCGGCGAGAGCCGTCCGCTCGAGTCGAACAGCAGCGAGGCGGGCCGCGCGAAGAACCGCCGCGTGGAGTTCATCATCGTCGAGCAGGGCGCCGCGCCCGAGCCGGAAGAGTCGGCGGCGGACGGGGGGTAGGCCGCGTCACTCCGCTCCGGACACGAGCACAGCGCTGACGCCGAGGGAGCTCAGGTCGAAGTCGGCCATCACCGGATAGTGGTCGGACGCTCGGCTCGTGCCGATGCGCACGTTCTTGACGGCGCTCGCGAGCGGCCCGTCGACAAAGAGGTAGTCGAGGCGCGCCGTCGGGAAACCGGGGAAGGTGACGCCCTCGGCGTGCAGCCCGATGACGTCCGCGAGGCCGGCGGCCTTGAGGGACCGCACGGCGTCACCGTCCGGTGTGGTGTTGAGGTCGCCCGCGATGACCACGCCCTCCCCGATGGAGCTGCGGCTCAGCTCGGCGAGGCTGGCCGCGTTCGCCCTCGAGGACCAGCCGAAGATGTCGCTGTGTACGGCGATGACCCGCAGCGGCTTGTCGCGTCCGGTGCAGAGCTTGACGTCGAGCGCGACGCGCGGCTCCCAGGTGAAGCGTGCGTCCAGCGGGACGCGTCGGGTCTCGAGAATGGGCAGCCGGGAGAGCACGGCCACGCCGAAGTGTCCGTCGTCCTTTGCCTTGCGCGAGGCGGCGAACGCGAGCTCCATGCCGAGCGCGTCCGCGAGCCACTGCGCTTGTCCCATGGCGTCGCCGGGGCTGCCGCGCACCTCCACCTCTTGCAGCGAGATGACGTCGGCGTTCATGCGCTCGAGCGTCTGGTACACGTCCCGCAGCGACGAGCCCTTGCCGGCCTTGATGTTGTAGCTCACGACGCGGATGGAGCCGCCGCTCGCGTGCGCATGCGCCCCGGCGCCGTGGTGTCCCTCGCAGCGCTGGCGAGGCTTTGACAACAACATCTGTGACTGCGCCACGCAGCCGAGCGGAGAGGTCCCGACGACGAGCGCCGTCAGCGTGGAGAAGGCGCGGGCGAGAGAGGGTCTGACGGACATCGGCGCGAGTTTAGACAGCAGGTCCGCGGCGCGCAGGACGAAGCGCCCGGATCAGCGAACGCACACCGGGTCGACGGCTCCCTCACTCGGGGGCGTCCCGTTCGTGACAGACCTGCTCGATGTCGAACGGGCGTGGGTCCGGGAGCTCACCCGCGCGCACCAGCCTCGAGACGTACTCGTGGGAGAAGCTCGTACAGGCGCGCGATCGGTAGCTCGCGCGAAGCCGCTGAACGGCGCTCGTCTCGAGCAGCGGGCACAGCTCCCCGAGCGCACGCAGCACTCCCGGCGCGAGCGCCTCGCCAAACGCGTTCGGCGAGTAGCTCTCGTCCCAACACGGGTTCACGAAGCGCTCGATGTCGAGCGGCTCCTGCAGGCTCCACTTGTCGTCGCGGTAGCGCAGCGCCGGCTCCGGGCCCTCACACATCCAGCGGTACAGCTCGAGCCCTTGGTAGTTCGCCTCGAGGTCCGCGTAGGAGAAGATGCCGGACACGCCGAGGCCGAGGATGCCGTTCTCCTGGTCGAGGCCGAGCTCGATGGCGTGCACGAGCGCGGCCTCCTCGTCGAGCCCTCGCGCGCGCGCCTGCTGATAGCGGTCGTAGTAGCGGCGACCGTTCAACAGGAAGTGACCGATCTTGTCGAGGCCGATGTGTACGCCGGCGATCCGCGCGCTCGGATCGAGCGGCAGCAGCGCGCCCGGCAGGGGGCGGTCGGCGTAGCGATAGACGCCCGCTTGCAGATACTCCTCGAGGTACTGGCGGTTCGTGCGCGGCGTATACCGCAGTCCCCAGCGCTCCATGGTGCCGACGAAGAACCACACGCCCGTGTACGAGAACGGCAACAGCAGGTCGTCGACCACCTGCTCGCAGCGCTTGTTCTGGTTGCCGGGCCAGGCGTTCACGCTGTCGAGCGCGCGCTTCATCTCGCGCTGCAGGTGGCGCTCGAGCGCATAGGTGCTGTCGCGCGGCGGGTCTCGCCAAGCCCAATAGTTGTCGGTCTCGGCGGCGTGCGCGCGTGCCGGCGCCACGACGTAGAGCGCCAGCGAGAGGCTCGCGACCAGGGCGGCCCGACCAGAGGGTGTTCGAGAGAGGGAGGAGCGTGTCGTCATGGCAGCGTCGAGAGAGGAGGCTCAGAACGGGGCGCCCACGGGGGTGTAGAAGGCAGGGTCTTCGCGCTCGAAGGGGCTGAAACCCACCTCGAGGCGCACGACGAAGGTGCGCCGCACGAGGAAGCGCAGGCCGGCGCCGCCGCTGGCGAGGATGCGCAGCGGGTGGCCGGCGTCGTCGTCGGCGCGGCCGGGGATGCCGCCCTCGAGGTCGTCCCAATCGGCGCCGATCCAGGCGAGGTCGGCGAACAGCACCCAGTGGCCGTCGATGGCGGTGTCGAGGACGTTCATGTCGAGCAGAAATCCGCGCAGCTCCGACTGGCTGATGACCTTGAGCTTGCCGAGGTAACGATTCGCGCGCACGCCGCGGCCGATCCACATGCCGCCGAACGCCGGGTAGTCGTAGATGCCGCCGATCTCGGCGAGCTCGTCGGTGGGAGGCTCTCCGCGGATCAGATCGACGAGCAAGCGGGAGGCGATGACCAGATCGGTGCCGAGGCCGAGCGGGTGCCAGCCCGCGAGCGACGCGTTCACCCCGGCGTAAGAGTAGACGCTGCCCCAGGCGGACGACGCCGCGCGCAGCGACGCCTCCGCGAACCAGCCGCGTACGGGCAGGGGCTCGAAGTCGCGCTCGTCGACGACGAGGCCGGCCTGCAGCACGCTCGAGGGACCGGCCTCTCCGTCGGGGAAGAGCATGCCGTAGAGGCTGCCGGGGTAAGGCCCGCGATGAAGGAAGTCGCCCGGGATGTGCCAGGCAAAGCGCCAGCCATAGAGCGCTTCGAGCCGCAGCGGCGCGTCGAACAAGCGCCAGCGCGCGACGACGTCCGCGTACGGCCGCAGAAAGCGCACCTGATAAAAACGCCGCACATAGGTCTCGCGCAGCTCGCCGCTGAGATCGCGCAGGTCCGCCTCACGCTCGGCGCGACCGACGCTGCAGCTCACGCCGTTGCCGAAGCCGCAGAAGTTTCGCGTGCCCGTCGAGAAGAGCCCGCCGAGCGCGCGCACGCGCAAGGGGAGCCCGGCCACCTCGAGCCCCTCCCAGCGCAGCTCGTAGCGTTGGATGAGCTTGGTGGTCAAAAAGGCGTGCAGCGAGAGATCGTCCCGGTAGGGCGATACGCCGCCCGCCTGGTGATGAAAGCCGGCGGTGAAGCCGAGCCCGAGCCCCTCGTCTGAGTTGTAGCCGACGATGGGCACGCCGACGGGATGCCAGCTCGATTCGTCTGCGACGGGCTCCGCACGCCGGCGCTCTTTCGCCGCGTCCGCGTCCGCCGCGGGCAGCGCCGAGAGAAGCAGCATCGGAGCGACGAGGGAGAGAGGGGTCAACGGCAATGTCTCAGAAGACCACCGGCGAGAAGTCCAGAAAGCCTTGCAGCATGGAGAGCGCCTCCTTCAACGCGAGCAGCTGCTCGACCTCCTCCTCCGAGGTGTGATCGCGCGGGCCGAACTCGACCACCACGTGACCGGCGCGCGGATGTCCTTCGACGTGACGCAGGGCGCGGCCCCGCTCGTCCCGGACGATCTTGTACTCGTAGACGTCGTCCCCTTGGATGCGCGCGGCCATCTCGTGCAGGTTCTCGGCGGCGAAGCCCTTCGACCACACCGCGGCCACCACCTCGCTGTTCACGCGGGCGCTCAGCGGATCGAAGTTGAAGGTGCCGAGCAGCGTGAGCTGGTCATCGAGCACGAGGCGCTTGGCGTGCATGAGCTGATCGCTGCCGACCACGAACAGGCGCAGGGTCGGCACGCGCGCCATGATCTCGGGCCACTCGTCGATGAAGAAGGCCTGTGAGGCGGCGTTGTCCGACGAGCGCGGGCTGTTCGTCAGCACCGTGATGGCGACGCCGCGCTGGGAGAGATCCTCGAGCGCGTCGAGCATGTCCCAGGTGAGGATGAAGTAGGGCGTCTGGATGGAGACCGCTCTGCGCGCGCCGGCGAGGGCCTGCAGTACGCCGCTCGCCACGTCGAGATCGAACTCGGACGCGCGCGAGCCCGAGCGCAGGAGGCTGACGCGGGCTTCGTGTCGCGGCCCGGCGTCGTCGTCGAGCGTGCTGTACACGCTGCGGTAGTGGGCCAGCTCGTCGAGGTAGCGGCGCACGCGCTTGCGCAGCACCCAGGACGGCGACTCGTCGAGGTCGGCGTTGGCGACCGCCTCGAGCCGGACGGCCGCCTCGCCGTTCAGCGGCAACGGCTGCGGGCGCCCGCGCAAGAAGGCGTCCATGGCGCGGTAATGCATCAGGAGCTCTGTGCCTTGCGCGTCGAAGTTCACCATGTCGGCGCCGATGTGCTCGGTGCGGCGCGCGTAGAATTCTTCGCACAACAGCACCTGCAGGTCGGCGACGAGCTCTTCGCCGTCGAGCAGCAGGTCCGCGTCGAGCGTGGCGGTGGGCAGCTCGTGCGGGTGGACGAAGTAGTTCGTGGAGATGTTGCGCCCGCCGAGGATCGCGCGCTCGCCGTCGGCGATGACGATCTTGTCGTGGTTGCTGGCGATGGTGGGCACCAGGCTCAGGCTGACGACGGCGTCCGTGATGCGCGGCAGCGGCGGGTTGTAGATGCGCACGTCGACGTTCCCGGTCGCGACGAGCTCCTGCAGGATGTCGCGGCCCATGAAGGGCGTCGCGATGGCGCCGCTGCCGCGCGCGTCCATCAGCAAGCGAACCTTCACCCCCTCGAGTGCCTTCTTGTAGAGGTGCCCCAAAAAGGCCATGCCGAAGGGGTCGTCCTCGACGATGAAGTAGGCGACGTCGAGCGTGTGCCGCGCGCTCGCGAGCAGGCGCCAGCGCGCCGCCCAGGACTCGGCGTTGCCCGACAGCAGCTGCGCGCTCGAGGGGTAGGCGCGTCCCGGCAAAATCTCGAACGCGTCCGCCAGCGAATCGGTCGGCTCGATGAGCGTGGTGTAGGTGTGCCCGGGGACGCAGGAGGCCACCAGTGAGGCGCAAAGGACCACGACGAGCGGCGAGCGGTAGCGACCTCCGGTGCACATGGGCTGCGTCGTCGCAAGCCGCGCGCCACCACCAGCGGGGCGCTCAACCTACTGCAGCGTGGCGTCGTGCTTCGGCAGCTTGTCGCGGAGACGCTGCAGGCGACGCGCACGCCTCTTCTCCGGTGCGATGGACTGCGCCGCCTGCAGCGCATCGACGGCACGCGCGTTCTGACCGAGCGCCGCTGCGATGCTGGCGAGCTCGTCGAGGAGCTCCGGGCTCTTCGGCACCAGCTCGTTGCCGAGGGTGAGCAGCTCGAGCGCCGCCGCGAGCTGCTTCTTGCGCAGCCTCTTCGCGCGCAACGCCAGCGCGCCTCCTCGCTCCGCGATGGGATCGTCCTCCACGCGGGCCCAACGCGCGAGCAGCGATCGCGCGGCCCCGCCGTCACCCTCGAGCAACGCGCGCTCCACGCCCGCGAGCAGCGCGCGCGCGGACAAGGGATGACGCGCGAGCGCGAGCTGCACGAAGGCCCGCGCCTTCTCGTCGTCGCCTCGCGCCTCGAGCGCTCCCGCCGCCTGCAGCAGCTCGTGCGAGAGGTCCGGGTGCACGCGCGCTCCTTCGAACGCAGACAACGCCGCCGTCAACGCCGTCAACGCTGCGCCCGGATAGACGCGCAACGCGCGCACGGCGGCGACGTTGGTCTTCTGCCAGTCCTGCTGCAGCGCGCGCACGCGCTCCACCAGCGAAGCGGACAAGCGATAGGGGCGCGGGCACGCGCGCGCCGCGCACACCGCGGCGTAGTCGAGCACAAACGCGAAGGGCTCGTCGTCGTGGTAGCGGCGCAACGCCGGCAACCCGCGCTGATCGGCGATGACCCCCGCCATGTGCGCGCCGGCGAGCAGGTACGCGCGCCCCGCGACGGGATCATCACCGAGGCGGGCGGCCTCGAGCGCCGCCACCGGGTCCGCCGCGATGCGATCCCGATCGAGGATCTCGTGCAGGTGCTCGAACGCACGGCCGAGCTCACCGGGGCTGCCGGTGGCTCCTCGTCGCCAGCGCGTGAAGTGCGCGACGCCGTGGCTCATGAGGCCGGACACGGCGCGCGCGACCACGTTGCTGGCCTCGTCGTCGCCGATGGGGGTCCGCCGCGCGCCGCCGTCCCCGAGCACGTTGGCGACGATGAGCTCTTTCACCTCGTGCAGCACCTGATGATAGCCCTCGACGTTGGCGGCGACGGCGACGGCGAAGCGCTCGGCGGGGTAGAGCACGAGCAGCGTGCTCGTCTCCGGTTGGCCGCCGCCATGGGCGAGCACGAAGCGGCCGCTCTGGGGCACGACGGCGAAGCCCATGCCGTAGTCGGTCAAGACGCCGTCGTTCGTGACCATGGAGCGCTCGAGCAGCTCCTGGGTCGCGGGTCGCAGCAGCTTGCCGTTCATGTACGCCGCCGCGAAGGCGACCATGTCCTTCACCGTCGAGCGCGTGCCGCCGCCCGCGAAGCGGCTCGAGATGTCGACGAAGTCGGACGGCCGCAGCTCGCCGTTGACGACGCGGTAGCCGCGCGCGCGCTCTTCGATGTCGGCCTTCGGATCGTCCATGCGAGAGCGCGTCATGCCCGCGCGCCCGAACACGTCTCGCCGCAGCACCTCGCCGTAGGAGAGCCCGCTCGCGCCTTCGACGGCGGCGCCGATCAGGTTGTAGCCGTAGCTCGAGTACAGGTAGCGCTCGCCGGGTGCGTGCTCGAGCGGGAAGCCGTCGAAGATGGCGATGGCCTGTCGCGTCGTGTGGTGCGTCTTCAGGAAGCACTCGCGCGCGCAGTTCTTGTAATGCGGGATGCCCGACAGATGACCGAGCAGCTGACGCGTGGTGACGACGTGCTTCTTCTTCGGGAAGTAGGGCACGTAGCGCCGTACATCCGCGTCGAGGTCGAGCTTGCCCTGCTCGTAGAGCTGCAGCGCGGCGATGGCGGTGAAGGGCTTGGTCACCGAGGCCATACGGTAGGACGTGTCGGCCGTCGCGGGCAGCTCCCGTTCTCGATCGCGATAGCCAAAGCCCTTGGCCCAGACGCGCCCGTCGAGCCAGAAGGCGACGCTGAGGCCGGCGCTCGGCTCCTCGGCCATGCGCGCCTCGATGAAGCGGGTGAACGAGGCGAGCGCCTGCTCATCGGGGAACGGCTTGGCGTCGAGCGCGCTCGGCTGTGCGTGGCTCGTGAGCGCGCAACACAGCAGCGCAGCGACGACGACGAGAGGGCGGGTAGAGCGAACGAGCGTCATCGCGCACAGGGGTACCATCATTCGAAGCTCGCTCGCGAGCAGGATGACCTTTCGGGTCGGCTTCGCGCTCTATAGGGTGCAGCTCATGCCCCCGGTCACGAAGCCACGCGGCGGGTTCCTTCGCTCCCTCTCACGTCGCCTCGCGGGGCGCGCGGTCGATCTCGCGGTGCCGGGGTTGCTCGACGACGCCGTGGCGCGCGCCAACGGGCCGCTCGACTTCGGCGACGAGTCGTTCCGCGTTGGGCTCGACGCGCTCGTGCGCTCGGCGGACGAGGATGACCTGCTGCACCTGCAGGGGCGCGCCGCGCTGCGAGAGACGCTCGTGCTCGCGCTGGTGACGAGGCTGCAGGTGACGGACGCGCACACGCGCGATCCTTCCTTGGCCATGACGCCGCCGCGTCGTCCGCTCGTGATCGCCGGGCTGCCGCGCACGGGCACGACGCTGCTCCATCGCCTGCTCTGTCAGGACCCAGCCTCGCTCTACCTGCCGCTCTGGCTCTGCCTCGAGCCCCTGCCGGCGCCCGACGAGGCCGAGTGGCATGGACCGGGCGGACAACGCCGTGAGCGGGCCGCCGCCCTCGTCGACGCCATCGCCAAGCGTGATCCCGGGCTCGCCGCCATCCATCCCATGGGCGTCGAGCTCGCCGAGGAGTGCAGCCAGCTCTTCCGGCCGACCTTCGACACCTGGCAGTACTTCATCACTACGCCGCTGCCGTCGTACCTGCGCTGGTCGCTCGAGCAGGACCATGTGCCCGCGTACCGCTTCTTCCGGCGCACGTTGCAGGTGCTCGAGCGCGCGCTGCCGGGCGACGGCTGGGTGCTGAAGGCGCCGCAACACTGGGAGGCGCTGCCGGCGCTCCTCGGCACCATGCCCGAGGCCACCGTGGTGTGCACGCACCGGGAGCCGGCCGAGGTGGCGGCGTCGTGGTGCAGCTTGATCGCGCATCTGTGGCGGCAGAAGAGCCCGCACGTCGACGAGCGCCGCCTCGCCGCGCTGCAACTCGAGCTGCTCGCGCACAGCACCGAGAAAGCGCTGGCCGCGCGCGCGTCATACCCCGAGCGCATCATCGACGTCCGCTTCGCCGATCTCGTGGCCGACCCGCTCGCGGTGGTAGAGCGCCTGTACGCGGCCTCCGGCCGAGCGCTGCACGACGAGGCTCGCGGCCGTATGCAGCGCTACCTGGCGGACAACCCGCGCGGGAAGCACGGCGCCCACCGCTACACCCTCGAGGACTTCGGCCTGACACGAAGCGATGTGGACGCGCGCTTTATGCGCTATCGCACAGTGCTCGGCGAGCTCGCGCCTTGACGTGCGCGCCCCCGAGCACGAGCGAGGACAAGGTTCTGAGTCGTGGCACGTGAGCCCATCGGACACATCCTGTTGAAGAGCGGGGCCGCCTCGAAGGAGCAGTTGATCGCGGCGCGCCAACAGCAGGTGCTGTTCGGCGACCGCCTCGGCACGAACCTGCTGGCCGAGGGCCTCATCGACGAGAAGGCGCTCGCGCTCGCGCTCGGCGCGCAGCATCAGGTGCACGCCGCCTGGGGGGCGCTGCTGCGCGTCGACAAGCGGCTCGTCGACGTGGTGAAGCGCAGCCTCGCCGAGCGCTACAGCGTGGTGCCGCACCACATCGAGGGGCGCACGCTCTCGCTGCTGATGATCGATCCCAACAACGTGCACGCCATCGACGACGTGGCCGCGACCACGAAGCTGAGCGTCACGCCCGTGGTCGTGTGCGAAGCGCGCATGTGGCAGCTCCTGCAAGAGCACTACGGCATCTCGGGCAGCATGCGCCCCATCTCCCTCGAGGGAGATCCCTTCGCGATGCCGCAGCGCGTGCCGCCGGCCCGCACGACGACGGAGGAGGCCGAGCCGTTTCAGGAGCTCACCACGCCGGAGCTGTTCGAGGAGCTGTATGCCTCGAGACCTCCCGAGCCCGCGCTGGAGGCGGCGCCGCCCACTCCGCCGGCCGCGCCGCCCGTGGTGGTCAGCGACGAGGTGGTCCTGCCCGGCATGCCCGTGGCGCGCGCTGTCGAGGCGCCCGAGCTGCTGTTGCTGGAGGAGGAGCAGCCGGCGCAGACGCCGCTCACGTTCGACGAGGCCGTCGCCTTGCTCGAGGACGTGCACGATCGCGAGGAGATCGCTCGCGTCGTGCTGCGCTTCGCGCTCAGCCGCTTCCGACGGGCTTGTCTGTTGACCGTGCACACCTCGGGCTTCGTCGGCTGGCAAGCCGCGGGCGAGTGCGACGCCGCCGCGCTGCGTCGCTATCGCCTGGCAGCCGAGGAGCAGAGCGTGTTCCAGCTCGTCGTCGAGAGCCGCGCCCACTACCTCGGCCCGCTGCAGACCTATCGGGCGCACGGCCCGTGGGTGAAGGTGCTCGGCAAGAAGATCCCGCTCAGCGTCGTCGTGTTCCCGGTGCTCGTGCGCGGCCGCGTCGTGAACCTGTTCTACGGCGACAACGGCCACGGCGAGCACGTGCCGAGCGAGGTGGGGGAGCTGCTCATCCTCGCCCAGCGCATCTCCCGCTCCTACGAGGCCCTGCTCGACAGCGCGCGCGCGCCGAGCGAACGCTGACCAACGCGGCCCGTTCCGTTTTCGAACCCGTCCGCTAGCATCCGCTCGTGCACCGCCTACCTCCCGCCCTCTTCTCGATCTCCACGCTCGTCGTTCTCTCGCTCTTCACGAGCAGCGTGTACGCGGTCGCGGCCACCCCATCGGCGCGCGATCCCGGCAAGGTCGCGCTCTTGCCGCTCGCCTGCGAGCGCGGCGTCGAGCCCGAGATCTGCGAGGTGCTCGGCGACTCCATCGCCCTCGCCATCGCCAAGGCGTCGGGGCTGCAGGCCATCACGCCGGGCGACCTCGAGCTGATGATGGGCGCGCACGCGCTCAGCGAGCTGTCCAACTGCGGCGGCGACACCTGCTTCGTCGGTGACGAGGCTCTGCGCATCGACGCGGCCTGGCTGATCGGCGGCACCATCACGCGCCTCGGCGACAACACGCGCGTCGTCATGCGCCTGGTCGATCTCGGCCGCGGCGCCATCATCGACCGCGGCGAGGTGACGGTCGGCGCCCGGGACGAGGAGGCGCTCGACGAGGGCGTGCGTGAGCTCTCCTTGCGCCTGCTCTCGCGCCGGGGGGTCATCGCGCTGCCCGACACGACGACGCGGCAGAACGCGGTGGTCGTGCAGGAGGAGCCGCCCGTGCTGCTCTACGCCGGCGCCGGGACGACCGCGCTCGGCGTCATCGTGCTCGGCTCGGCGGGCCTGCTCGGCTCCCTTGCGTACCTCGACGTCGAGAGCGCGCGCACGGCAGCGAACCTCGGCGAGCACGACGCGTTCACCGGGCACGCGTCCAACGCGCGCATGAAGGCCTGGGGCGCGGACGTCCTGCTCACCGCGGGGGGCGCGATCGTCATCGGTGGCGTCGTCATGGCCATCGTCGGAGCGCTGTGATGCGAAGCTTCCCCCTCGGCCTTCTTGGGATCGCGCTGCTGTCGGCATCCTCTTGCCTCGTCTGGGTCGAGGGCGAGCTCGACGCGCTCGCCGCGGGCGAAGGAGAGGGCGAAGGCGAGGGAGAGGGAGAGGGTGAAGGCGAAGGCGAGGGAGAGGGGGAGGGCGAGGGCGAAGGCGAGGGAGAGGGGGAAGGCGAAGGCGAAGGCGAGGGCTGCGAGCTGAATGAGCGCCTCGTCGTCCTGCGCGAAGATCCCGCCGAGCCCATCTTCTATTTCAAGCCCATCAACGGCGGCCTCTTGCGCGTGCTGCCCGCGAGCTACGGGGACGGCAGCGGCGCCGCGCTCGACGATCCGAGCCCTTCCGGGGAGCCGGATGACCTCGTGGGGTTCGCGCTCGACGACGGCCGCCTCGTGCTCGGCGACAGCTCGAGCCTCTACGCCGTCGACACCGCCACCTTGCGCCAGGAGGACCTGCGCGACGGCGAGCGCGTGCTCACCTTCACGGGCGGCAGCTACGGCAACGCCATGACGACCAAGGGCCGCTGGGCGCTGCTCGGCGGCTACGGCATGGAGGCGTTCGATCTCACGACGCCCTTCGCGGCCCAGACAGACCCGCTCGGCTCGAGCGGCAACGACTACCACGCGCTCATCTCGTTCTCGCATGGCGGCCTCGACTACGTCGCCGGCAACCACACCGAGGGCTACGCGGTGTTCACCGTACAAGGCGCCGTCGCCCCGAGCAGCCTCGCCGATGTCGATGACTCGAACGTTTTCGGTGACTACGGCTCGAACCTCGGCCGGCGCGGCATCGCCTTCGACGAAGAGAGCGGCACGCTCGTGCTCGGCAACCTGAACAGCGTCGTGTTCGCCTACGCGGACGAGGCCTTCTCCTTCAGCAGCGAAAACGTTTGGGAGCTGCCCGGCCTCGGCACCGGATCCCAGACCAGCGTGCCAGCGGCCACGGCCGGCGGCGGCTTCGCCTACGTCGTCACCAACGCGAGCTCCTCGACGCCGAACCTGCTGAAGCTCGACCTCTCGACGCGCCCGCCCACCATCGCGCGCCAGGGCCAATGGAAGCAGGACCTCGACAGCGGCAGCCCGCGTTGGGCCGCGCTCGGCTGTGAGCGCCTCTACGTGGGCTTCTACGGCTCGAGCCAGAACGTGCGCAGCTACTCGCGCGAGACGCTGTTCCAGGTCGGCAGCGGGCCCACCGTGTCGTCGCTGCGCCAGCTCATCGTGGCCGACAAGGACGCGCTCGCCATCGAGGGCGACTGACGCGGAGCGAACGGAGCGCTCAGCGCTGCGCGACCTTGCCGTTCAGGTGGAAGGGCTTGCCCTCCATGTCCTCGGGGATCGGCAGGCCGAGCAACGACAGCACCGTGGGCGCGAGGTCGTACACCTGCGGCGCGTCGGTCGCGAGCGGGAAGCTCGTGATGAGCGTCCCCTCGACGAAGGAGGCGTCGACGATGTGGTCGCGCTGCCAGGGCTTGTCGTTGGCCCACACCACGTCGTGGGTGACGCCGCCCACCGCGGACTGCCAGGAGCCGCGGTAGCCGGCGTTGAAGCCGACCACGAGGTCGGGCGCCTCCGTCTCGAACTTGCCGCTGTAGAGGTCCTCGCGCGCGTAGACGTGGTGCACGACGGGGGCGTCGCCCTCGGGATCCCGCAGCCTGCTCAGATCCCTCTGGATGGCGGCGACGATCTCTTCGCGCTCGTCGGCCGGCACGATGCCCTTGCCCTCGCGGCCCTCGACGTTCACGAAGATGCCCGCGAAGCCCACGGCGTAGGCCTTTGTCCTCGACCAGTCGACGTACTGGTAGAGCTCGCCGTAGCTGCCCGGCTCGCGTCCTTGGTAGGCCGCCTCATCGAGGACCATGTAGCCGTGCGCGACCAGCCAGCGGTTCATGTCGACCGCGCGCTCGAAGGTCGAGAAGCCGTGGTCGGAGAACAGGATGAGCGCGGTGTCTTTCGGCAGCTTGGCGAGCACGGTGCCGAGGAAGCGATCGAATTCGATCAGGTAGCGACCAATGGCGCTGCTCGTGACCTCGTCATGGAACGGCGTCATGTGCTGGATGCGGTCGGGCGTATCGAACACGAACGCGAGCACACCCTTCTGAAAGCGCGCCAGCTCGTGCAGCAGCATCTTGCGGCGCTGCTCCTCGACGTCGTCACACATGGTGAAGAACGCCTCCTGGCTGAGGCGCCCCTCGCCGAGAGCCTTGGTGTCCTCCGGCATCCCGAGCGTGTGGTACAGGCCGATGGCGTCCCGCAGCTCGGCCGCGTACTCGGGCGGCGAGGTGAGCTGCACGACGGGCGCATCGGGGTGCATCTCCACCGGCGTCGCGTAGAGCGCGAAGGGGTCGAGCGCGCTCTCGAGGTGCAGCTTCACGATGGCGCGGTGCCTGTCGAACATGCCGTCTTCGAAGGTGAGCTCGATGAAGGGTGTCCACTCTCCCTCGCGCAGGGCGTAGGTCTGCCCAGCGAGGGTGACGAGCGCGCTCTTTCCGTCGTCACCGATCTCCGCGCGCAGCGGCAGCGTCAGGTCTTTCGTGCCGGTGAGCGTCTTCGCGCGCGGGCCCGCCAGCCAGGTGTCGACGACGCGCTCCTTCACCTCGACGACGGTGACCTTGTCCCTGCCCTCCTCGTCCGCGGCGGGCGTCTCGTCGGTGAAGTAGCTGTAGCGGCCGAGCCCGCCGCGCACGTCGGGGACGCCGAGGCCGGGCAGGATGCGGCCGTTGATCTTCTTCGGCGGGAACGTCATCGGCCAGCGCACGATGGTGGCGGGCACGCCGTGCGCGTTCGTCACGTCCCAGAAGGTCTCGGCGCGCAGCGGGTAGCGGAACTCGTCGCCGTCGCGCTCGATGAGCGCGAGGCTCGGCAGGTAGCTCTCCGGGTCACGCCCGATGAAGTCGAACACGCCGTGCTGCCCCGGGTTCTTCCCGGTGGCGAGCGAGGCCCACACGACGGGGCTCTCGGGCGGGTTCGGGACGCCGAAGGGCGAGAAGCCGCCGCCCTCGATGACGCGGGCGAGGTTCGGCATGCGCTTCTCGTCGAGCAGCGACTGCAGCACGTCGGGATCGACGCCGTCGATGCCGATGAGGAGCACGCGCTCGGCGGTGCCGCCGCTGAGCTCGGCGAGCGCCGGGGCGGGCGCTTCGTCTCGCTGTAGCCAACGGGCGCCGACGATGGCCGCGACGACGACGAGCGCGAGCCCGAGGCCGGAGCCCGCCGGGTGGCGACGGAAGAAGCGGAACGCGCGCCCGAGCAGGGAGAACAGCCTGAGGCGCAAGAAGGCGACGCCGCCGAGCACCCACACGAGCGCGCTGCCGGCGCCGCCGACGACGAGGCCCGCCGTGCCGGGATCGATGTACGCCGCCGCCGGCAGCGCCGTGAGCAACACGAGCCCCGCGCACAGCCCCGTGACGACGTTGTCCCGCGTCAGGCCCGGCCGGCGGTCACTGCACATAGCCGAGGTCCCTCAGGTCCTGCAGCGCGGACGGGTTCATCTTCTTGACGTCGACGTCCCCGTTCGAGCGCGGCGAGCGCAGCATCCAGCCCTTGAGCTTGTCGCGCAGCTCGGCGGCCTCCTTCGGCAGCGAGCCCTTGCCGGCGAGGTTGTTGCGATCGCGCGGGTCCGTCTGGCGCGCGTAGACGTGCAGCACCTCCTTGTCGAAGCTCACGCTCGGCAACAGCTCCTTTCGGGGGATGTGCCGCAGGAACTCCTCCTCGTCGGCGGGGAGCTGCAAGATGACGCGATAACGCTGGTTGTAGAGCGAGCTGCGGTGGATGCCGAAGGCCTTGTACTCGGTGAGCACCAGGCGGGCGGGATCGACGGGCGCGCGCATCATCTCGAAGAGCGGCTTGCCCGGCAGCTCCGGGCGCGGCTTGCCGCCCGCTAGCGCGACGATGGTCGGCGCCAGATCGATGGACTGCGTGGTGTGGAAGACCGTGCCGTTGCCGCGGTAGGCGGGGGTCTTCACGAGCAGCGGCACGCGAATGATCTCGTCGTAGTGATGGTGCGCGTGCAGGTAGTAGCCGTGCTCGCCGAAGCCGTCGCCGTGATCGGCGGTGATGATGACGGTGGTGTTCTCGAGCAGCCCGCGCTTGTCGAGCTCGCCGAAGAAGCGCTTGATCTGATCGTCCGTGTAGCGGATGGCCGCGTCATACACGGCGATCATCGAGTCGCGCTCCTTCTTTGGGTAGTCGTTCTGGTACTCCCAGTGCGCGCGACGGCGCGGCTCGCCCTCGAAGCCCTTCGGCAAAAAGCGCGCCTCGTACGCCGGCGGCGCGCGGTAGGGGTCGTGCGGATCGACGGCGAACAGGAACATGAAGAAGGGCTTGTCCTTCTCGCGCTCCTTGTCGGTCCAGGCGAGGGCGTCGTCGAAGATCTGCTTCGCGTTCGGCAGCTTCTTCCACGCGGTGGTGGTGTCGACGTAGTCATCGAAGCCGCGCTCGAGGCCGGCGATGGACGAGCCGTTGCCGTTGCCGACGACGGCGGTGGTCTGGTAGCCGAGCGCCTTCATGTCCATGGGCAGCGTGCGGATGCCCGCGGGCAGCTTGCTCTCGTCGGTCTGCGTGCGGTGCTTCGACGGATACAGGCCCGTCAGCATGCTCGCCGTCGACGGACGGGTCCACGGCGCGTTCGCGTGGTGGTGCAGGAACACGAAGGCGTCCTTGGACCACTCGTCGAGGAACGGCGTGGTCCGCTCGCGCGCCTTGTCGTAACCGTATAGGCCCATGTGATCGGGCCGGAGGGCGTCCACGACGAGGAAGATGACGTTTCCGCCCTCCTTGCCGGCGGGCTGCACGCTCAGCGGCCGGGGCTTGAGGCCCTCGAAGTAGCCACGTGCGAGGCCGCCGTCCGGATCTTTCGTGCCGGTCGCGGCGGCGGCGGACGACGGGGACAAACACAGCCCGAGGCAGAGGCCCAGCAAGGCAGGAGCAGCGGCGAGGAGGGGTTCCTTCGTCACGAGCGCTTCACCGTTGTTATCGCGGCCGGTCGGACGCGACGGGGGAGGCAGCGACGACGGACGCACGCAGAACAACGCACGAACGCGCAGCCGTTGCCGCCCGGGGATAACACAGCGCTTGCGCCTTCGGGCAGAGAATCCACGGGGCGGAGAGACCACGCGACGGGACGGCGGCTGCACGAGTCACGAAGTTGCGTCGCGGGCGCCCGAGAGGGTCTGATAGCACCGTCATGCAGAGGCTCCTCGGCATCGGGCTCGTCGTCGTCGGCTTTGTCGCTGGCCTGCTCGCGGTGCGCGCGCCGCGCGCCGAGGTCGAGCGGCCGACCATCCGCCTCGGTGTCGTCGATCTCCGCCAGGAGGCGAGCGCACCGGACGGCGCCGAGCAGGCCGCCATCGAGCTCGGTGTCGTCGAGAGCGAGCTCTTGCAGGCGCTCCGGACGCCCGCGCCGACGCGCGTCTACGAGCCGAGCGCCCAGGCCGCGGCCGCGCTCGCCAGGGGTCGCGAGACGGTGCACGCGCGCGGCGCCCCCGTCGACAACCCCTGCCGGGACCGCGGCGCGTTCCCTTGCGTGGAGCGTCCGCTCGACGCCTTCTTCGCGCGGCTCGACGCGCTCGGTGACGGCAGCGCCGAGCGCTCGGCGGTGGTGCTCGCCATGGGCAACTCGCTCATCGCGGCCGACCACATCGTCGACGTCGTGCGCAGCCGGCTGCAGGCGCGCTTCGGCGATGGCGGCCGCGGCCTCTTGTTGGCCGAGCGGATCTCGGAGCTCGGCCTCCGCCGGCGCACCGGCACGGGCAGCGGCTTCACACCCCATTACCTCTCGCAGGGTCCGCGCGGCTCCGCTCCCTTCGGTCTCACCGGGGTGGGGCACGTCGCTACCGACGACGGCGCGCGTACCCGCATCAGGCTCGCCGGGGAGCGCCGCGCCAGCGTGTGGTTGTACGTTGACGACGACCTCGCTCGCGTGCACGAGCACATCGAGCTGAGCGTCGATGGCGAGGCCGTCGCGCTCGGCGCCGCGCGCCCGGGCGGCATCGTCGACGTGTCGCTGCCCGCGGGAGGTGAACGCCTCGAGCTGCGCGCGAAGCGCCGGGGTGTCGTCGTGCAGGGCGTCGTCTTGCAACACGACGAGCCGGGCGTCGTGCTCGACACCGTCGGCTTGCCGGCGGCCGACAGCCCGGCGTGGCTCAGCGCCGACGAGGAGCTCGTGCACGCGCAGCTTCGCGCGCGCGATCCGGCGCTGCTCATGGTGATGCTCGGCGGCGTTGAGAACCGCCGCATCGCCTGGGGGCGCTACCAGGAAGAAGACATCGAGCGCGATCTGCGCGCGCTGCTCGCTCGGCTGAAGGCTGGTGCGCCGCTCGCGTCTTGCATGGTGGTCGGCCCCATCGACGCTGTGGAGGGCCTGCTCGACGAGCGCGTGCTCGGCAGAGCGGTGACGCCCTTCCACCAGCGCCCGCAGCTCACGCGCGTCATCGCCCTCGAGCGGCGCGTCGCCCTCGAGAGCGGCTGCGCGTTCTTCGACCTGTTCGAGGCCATGGGCGGCCGCGGTGCGCTCCGGCGCTTCGCCCAGCGCGGCATGCTGCACGACGACCACGTCCATCCGCGCGGCTTCGGGCTCGACCTGCTCGGAGAGCTCATCGCGGACGGTCTGCTGCGCGAGTGGCAGCGCACGGCGAGGGACGTCTCCCGCCTCCGCGTCGCTCGCGCGCTCGAGCGTGGGCGCGCGTCGTCGGACCCGGCCCTCGAGCGCACGGCGTCGCTCCTCGCCAGCGTCGTGCGGGGCGATGTGCGCCGGGTGAGCTTTGGTGTCGTCGGCGCCGACGGCGACTTCGCGCCGCGGCTCGGTCGCGCGCTCGCCGCCAGCGTCGGCCCCACGCGCCTCGGTCTCGACGAGCGCGGCCGCTTACGAACGCTCGGCGTCGTCGTAGAGAAGGCGCGCCCCGGGCAGAGCTACGACGTGCTGCTCGTCACCGACGGAGACCCGGCGCTCGCGCCCGCCGGCCCGCTGGTGGTGCGCGTCGGCCCGCTCTCCCCCGGCGCCGGCGAGGCCTTCGCCGCCGCGCTGTTGCAGCTCCTGTGACGCGCGACCCGTCCCCGACGGCGGAGCTCGAGCGCGTCGTCGGCGTGCCGGGCGCGGTGCTGCTCGGCCTTGGCTCCATCCTCGGCACCGGCATCTTCGTCAGCGTGGGGATCGCCGCGGGCATCGCCGGTCCCTCCGTGGTGTTGGCGGTGGCGCTCGGCGCGCTCGTCGCCACCTGCAACGGCCTGTCGAGCGCGCAGCTCGCCGCCAGTCACCCGGTCAGCGGGGGCAGCTACGAGTATGGCTATCGCTACCTGAGCCCGACGCTCGGCTTCAGCGCGGGGTGGATGTTCCTCTGCGCCAAGAGCGCCTCGGCGGCGACGGCGGCGCTCGGCTTCGCGGCCTACCTCCTCACGGCGCTCGGCCGCGCGGGGAGCTACGAGCGGGTCGTGCTGGCCGTGCTCGTCGTCGCCTTGCTCACCCTCGTCGTGGCCGCGGGGATGCGGCGCTCGGCCCGCGTCAACGCCGTCATCGTCAGCGCTACCCTGCTCGGGCTGTGCGCGCTGCTCGTCGTGGCAGCGCCCCGCGTGCTCGCGGCGGGCCTCGAGCCCTTCACGCCGTTCTTCGCGACGGAGGAAGGCGGCGTCTTTGGCCTCTTGCACGCGACCGCGCTGATGTTCGTCGCCTACACGGGGTACGGCCGTGTCGCCACGCTCGGCGAGGAGATCGAGGCGCCGCGCAGGAACATTCCGCGCGCGATCCTGCTGACCCTGCTCGTCACGCTGTTGCTCTATGTCAGCGTCGTCTTCGTGGCCGTCGCGGTGGTGGGCGCGGGCGGCCTCGCGGCGGCCACCACCGAGGACGCGGCGCCGCTCGAAGAGGTCGCGCGCCACCTGCGGGTCCCGCTCGTCGTGTGGATCGTGCGCGTCGCGGCCATCACCGCCATGGCCGGCGTGCTGTTGAACCTCCTGCTCGGCCTCTCGCGGGTATTGCTCGCCATGGCCCGCCGGGGGGACATGCCACGGGGGCTCGCCAAGCTCGACGCGCGCGCCTCGCCACGGCGCGCCGTCGTCGTCACCGGCGTGCTCATCGCCGCGCTCACCGCCGTCGGCAGCGTGAAGACGACGTGGTCGTTCAGCGCCTTCAGCGTGCTCGTCTATTACGCGCTGACGAACCTGGCCGCCTGGAAGCTCCCCGCGGAGGACCGTCGCTATCCGAGGGTGATCGCCGCGCTCGGGCTCGTCAGCTGTCTCGGCCTCGCGTTCTTTGTCGACGTCGCCATCTGGGCCGCGGGCCTCGGGCTCCTCTCGCTGGGCCTCGTGTGGCACCTCGCCCGGCGCCGTCTGCGCGACCGAGCCCGCTGATCGCCGCTCCGTCGACGGCCGGGAGCGGCGATCAGCGTTCGTCAGCGCCAGCCCACGTCGGCTCAGGTCGCCGCAACCGACAGCCGCCGCGTCCGCCGCGCCGGTCGCCACCAGCCGCCGCCCTCGAGGCGGTACCAGAACAGCGTCGACGCGAGCAGGATCTCGCCGCACAGCCCGAGCCAGGCGCCCTTCGCGCCCATGCCGAGCCAGAGACCGAGCGTCCACGTCGACAGCGGCGTCAACGCCCAGGCGGCGAGCACGCCGACCAGCGCGGGCCAGCGCACGTCACCCGCGCCGCGCAGCGCCCCTCGACCGACGACGCCGATGCCGTCGACGATGGGGAACAACGCGGCAACGAGCAGCAGGTCGGCCGTGCGCGCCACGAGCAGCGGGTCCGCCGTGAAGCTGCGCGCCATGACGTCGCCGCAAGTGAGCAGCACCACGGTGCAGAGCGCGCCCCAGCCGCCGCTCAACAAGAGCCCCCGTCGCGCGACGACGTTCACGAGTCGCATGCGCCGCGCGCCCACCGCCTCGCCGGCGAGCACGGCCGCGGCCTCCGCCACCGCGACCCCGGGCAGGAACGCGAAGTGGACCACCTGCAGCGCGATCTGGTGTGACGCCAGCTCCACGTCGGAGATGCGCGCGAGGATGGCCGTCAACACGGCGAAGGAGCCGAGCTCGAGAAAGAATTGCAGGCCCGTCGGCAAGCCGACCTTGAGGACGCTCAACACATCGCGCGCGCTTGCCTCGCGCAAGCCGAAGCCTCGTGAACGCTGCGCGAGCACGAGCACGCCGGCCTCGATGACGTGGGCGAACACCGTCGCGAGCGCCGCGCCCGTCACGCCCATGTCGAGCGCGAGCACGAAGAGCGAGTTGAGGCCGATGTTGCCCACGTTCGCGACGACGCCTGCCACCATCGGCATGCGCGAGTCCCCTTGTCCGTAGCGCGCTTCCCGCAGCGCCACGAACACGAGCACCACCGGGGCGGCGAGGACGCGCACGGCGAGGTAGTCGCGCGCGCTCTCGCCCGCGAGCGCCGAGGCCGACAGCGCCGGGAGCAACCACGCGACGCCCTCGCCGACGACGAGGCAGAGCACACCGAACCCGAACGCGAGCCAGAGCCCGCCCCCGAGGATGGTGCGCGCCTTCCCGTTGTTACCGGCGCCACGAGCTTGCGCGATCAGCACGTTCACCGCGCGCAGGCTGCCCATGGCGAAGCACAGCACCATGAACGCCGCCGTGCCGCCGAGCCCGACGCCCGCGAGCGGTGCCGCGCCGAGGCGGGCGACGAAGAGCGTGTCGACGAGCGTCATCACGCTGTAGGAGATCGTCGAGACCGCGATGGGCCACGAGAGCGTGATGAGCGCGCGTGCCGGGCGCGACTCCCAGGAGAGACCCGCGCTCGGCGCGGGCGTGTTTCGATCGTGGGCGGGCATGACAGTCACCGAAGGAGCGCTGGGCGCGGGAACGGAAACAAAAAACCGCGGGAGGGGACCCGCGGTGGCTGTGCTTCGAGGAGAGGTTCGGCGTCAGATGCCGGGATCTCCGTCGAGACAACCCACCGCGGGGCGCGTCGAGACGCCGCCGACCCAGATGAGGTCGGGGGTCTTCAGGGCCGCGCTGCATGCGATGGATTGCCGCTTCACAGATGTCTCCGTTGCTGTCTGCAAGATGCCAGGGACCGGTTCGCTCCGCCAGCCTGATCCACCATCTTGGGGGACGCCGTACGCGACCGGATCGCCTTCTCCGTCTACGGCGGCGGTGACGAGGGAGCGAGCGCCGGGGCCTTTTCGTACGCGTCGAGCAGGGCATCGCTCAGGAGCTCGCCGAGGAGGACGAGGCCGCCCTCCTTCGGGTGCACCATGTCCTCGTGCAAGAGCCCGTGCGCGGCAAAGCGACGCAGCGAGCCCGGGCCGCCCATGGCCTCGAACAGATCGAAGTAGGCGCAGCCCTTCTCCGCCGCCACGCGCTTTTGCATCTCGATCACCCACGCGAGGTGCCGCCGCGTACGCCAGACCTTCTCGGGGCCGCCGTGTACGGAGTCGATGGGGCCGACCGCGAGACAGGCGGCCTCGGGCACGACCTGCTGCAGCCGATCGAGCAGGGCGGCGTACCCGCGCTCCACCTCGTCGCGGGTGCGCCTCTTCCAGTGCAGGCGCTTGGTCTCGTTGCCGCCGAGCATGACGACGACGAGCGCCGGGTCTTGCGCGCGCAGCTGGTGCGCGAAGATGTCCGGGTCGGAGGAGAGGAAGTGGGACGCGTCGGCGGCCGGGACGCCGAAAGTGTTCACGAGGACGCCGGGCCTCTGGCGCTCGAGCAGGGCGCCGTAGAGGACCGCGCCGCTGCCCTTTGCCTCGATCGCCAGTGAGCGCGCGTCCGCGGGGAGCTCGATGTCGAGCGTGCGCTCGCCGGGTGCGCCGCGCGTGGAATAGGTGCCGGTGGCGACGCCATCCACGAGCACACGGAGCGCGGGGCCGCGCTCGTGCTCGTAGAGGAACAGCCGCGCGCGCTTCTCGCCGAAGAGCTGCCAGACCGTGCGGGCCCCCCGGCCCTTCGAGACGTGCAGCACGCCCGCGACGCCGAAGGGATACTCGCCGCGTTCGCCCATGGAGAAGTTGTGCGGGCGAAAGCCGGAGGCCTTGCCTGTGCGGGTGCGCGGTCCGTAGTCGGAGATGCGATCGGCCAGCACGAAGCCGCGACCGCCGTCGCCGAAGCGCGCCACCAGACGCTCGCGGATCACGTCGACGATGTGATCGGCGGCGATGAGCGAGTTGCCCAGCACGGCGACGCTGGCGTGCTTCTTGGCGGAGCCCTGCTCGAGCGCGTCGAGGGCGTCGAAGAAGGGATCGAGCGCGCCGCGCGCACACGCGTCGCCAAGCGGCGACAGGCAAGGGTTCAGCACGACGCTGCCGCGCGCTCCCATGGACTTCGCGCGCGCGATCCGACGCTGCGCTTGCTGCGCGCGTTGCCGCACCGCGCGCCGGTGCAGCACGACTCCCGGCCGCTGCTCCTCTTTGGGGGTGAGTCGCGCGCGCTTGCTCGTCGCCGTCGCCGTCGTCACGGCGGCGGTCGGTTGAGCGGCGCTCGCGGCGTGACGAGGTGTGGGCTGCTGCTCGACCGACAGCGAGCGCGCGCCGTGCAGGGCGGCGAGCCCCCCGAGCAGCAAGCCCGCGAACAGGACGCTCGCGATGCTGGTGTTGCGGGCCAGGACCGCCGCGTCTTCGCTCGCGCGCATGACGTCCTAGAAGGTCGCCTTCACGCCGGCGCTGGGGATGAGCGGCAGGCCCTTCACCTCGGTGAAGGCCGCGTAGTCACTCGAGTACACGAGGTCCTCGGTCGCGTTGTTGCCGAGGAAGGAGTCGAGGACCGAGTGCGCGTTCACGAGGTCAGCATAGAGCACCACCTCGAGCCAGGGCAGCAGCGCCGACCAATCGAGCCGCAGGTCGAGCGCCTGGAAGGTCTCGAAGCGCGCCGAGCTCTTGGCGGCGTAGTACGGCAGATACTGCCCGGCGTCGGCGTCGAAGATGCCGCCCACGACGGGCGTGTAGGGCATTCCGGTGGCGATCCGATAGCGGCCGCCGACGCGAAAGCCCCAGCCGAGGTTCACCTGGCCCACCAGCGCGAGCAGGTGCGTGGTGTCGCCTTCGTTGGCGTAGGGGTAGGGCACCGAGAAGGCCGCGTTGCCATCGCGCAGCTCGTGCCGCGCGAGCGTGTAGCTGACCCAGCCATAGCCGAGGTCGGACGCCGCCAGGCGAAACAACAGCTCCACGCCGTTCGAGAGCTGCGCCGCCGTCATCGCGACGGGCGACGCCAGCGGATCGAGGGACGCGGGGAAGGTCGGCGCCCGGATGGGCACGTGATCGCGCAGGATGCTGAACACCGTCGTCGAGAACGTGCCGACGTCGCCGAAGGACTGCTCGAAGCCGGCCTGCAGGTGCAGCGCCTTCGAGGGCTCGAGCAAGCGGCCGTAGCGGCGGGCGGCGACGAGGTCTTCGGGATCGGGCGGGCGCGCGAACACGCCGGCGCCCGCCCGCACGGTGAGGCCGAAGGGCCCGCCGAGCACGTCGTAGCTGACGGCGGCGCGCGGCTCGATGGAGAGCATCGGCACGTCGCGGTACCAGTAGGCGTCGAAGCGGACGCCGGGCGTGAGCGAGAGCCCGTCGAGGGGCTCGAAGGTGCCTTCGCCGTACAGGCCGAGCGTGCCGCGAAGGGCCGTGTCCTCGTAGCGCTGGTCACGCACCTGCCCTTCGATGTCGGCGGCGGGGAGCTTCCACACGATGGGCGTCGCCCAGGCGCCGCCGAACTGCACGTAGTCGGCGCGCGCGGTGGCGTCGACGCCGATGGCCACGCGCGTGTCGTCATCGCGCCACACGACCTCGTCGCGCAGCTGCGCCTCGAAGGTGTCCCGTGAGCGGCGCTCATAGCCCTGCCGCACGTCGTGCAGCCGCCGCTCGTAGCCGATCATGGGCGTGAGCGTGTGCGTGAAGCCGCCGCCGAGCAGGTGGCGATAGCGCATGCCGACGCGCGCGAAGTCGCTGTCGCGCGCCTCCTCGTAGGGCTCCGCCGTCGGCGAAGGATCGCGCGCGTACAGCTCGCGGTCTCCTGAGCCGAAGGCGAACACGACGAGCTCGTGCCCGGCGGTCACGTCCCAGTCGAGCTTGAGCTGGTAGTCCCAGTAGGTCGGGATGAGCATGACGTCGTCACCCGTGCCCGAGATGGCGCGCTGCGCGCCGCGGATGGCGTCGAGGTAGCTGCGGCGCGCGCTCACGCCGACGGCCGCGTCCTCGCCCATGGGCACGCCGACGTAGGCGCCGCCGTCGATGACGTCGAGCTTCGCCATGCCGTGGATGTCGTCGGTGGGGAGCTTCTTGGTGTGCAGCACCACGAGGCCGCCGGTGGCGCGCCCGTAGCGCGCGGAGAAGGCGCCCGGCACGAGCTCGACGCTGTCGACGAACGGGATGTTGATGACCGAGGTGGAGCCGGTGAAGTGGTAGAGGTCGGGAATCTCGAAGTCGTCGACGTAGACGGCCGTGTCCTCGGGGCGCGCGCCACGCACGAACAGCGAGCCCTGGCTGCGCTTCACGCGCCCCATGCCGGGCAGCGTCTCCACCGCCTTGGCGGGGTCGCCGTAGGTGCCGGGCATCTCGTTCACCTCGCGACCGGAGATGCGATGGACGCCGCGAGCGCGCTCGGCGTCGCTGCGCCGCTCGCGGATCCGGGTGGTCGCGTCCTCGTCACCGTTCGGAGTCAAGTAGACGTCGAGCTTCAGCGTCTTGCCGTCGGCCGGCGCCGGCAGCGCGAGCGCGAGCGCGTCATAGCCGGGCGACTCGACCGAGAGCGTCACGGTCGCCGGCACCCCGGTGCCCGGCAGCTCGAGCACGAACTGGCCGTTCTCGTCGCTGAGCGCCTCACCCTCGAGCTCCATCAAGTAGAGCAGCGCCGCGGGGACGGGCTCGCGCGTGCCCTTCGCGCGCACGATGCCCTCGATGGAGCGCGCGCTCGCGACCTGCGCGAGGAGGAGAGGCAGGGCGACGGAGAGCGCGAGGAGGGTTGGGCGGGCCACAGGGTCTTTTGCCGCTGTCGTCGGCCTATTGGCAAGGTGCTATGCCACCCGCCATGCGGATCACGGAGTTCAAGGTGGTCGAGACCAGCACGGTCACCGACGAGGGCCTCACGCGGGTGCTGAACGATTGGTCACGGCAGGGCTGGGTCTACGACGGCATGAGCTTCGTGCCGAATGAGGCCTCGAAGCGCCCGCGGATGGCGTTCGTGATCTTCACGCGTGAAGTCGAAGTGGACGACGACGCGTAGCGCCGAGCACAGAGCCGTGGTCGCTGCCGTGTGGTCGGCGCGGTGACGAACCGAAGCCGATCGTGAGCTCCCGACGGGCCAAAAATTTGGACCCCGATCGCCCCGGGTGCACGATGGCTCCACCTGGAACCCCCATGCCGAAGGCGGCGCCGGCCTCCCCCGAGCGGCCACCTCCTCCGGCGAGGAGCACACCCCATGGCGAACAGCCGCCTGAGTCCCCGCGCGTCCTTCTTCGCCGAGGTCGACGTCCTCTGCGCCGCCGAGGCCATGCCGCAGCGTGTCTGGGGCCAGAACCTCTCGGAGACAGGCGTCTTCCTGCAGACGACGAAGCCCTTTCACCCGGGGGACCGCCTCTCGCTGCGCTTCGACATCGCTGAGAGCGAAGTGCACGTGCGCGCGGCCGAGGTCGTGTGGGTCAAACCCTTCGAGCCCATCAACGTCGACGGGACGCTGCCGGGAGTCGGCGTGCGCTTCCTCTCCGTCGACCCGCCCACGCGAGCGGCCATTCGCCGCTACGTGCACAGAGCCATTCCACAAGAGGAGAGCGACGTGCCGACGCCGCCGCCCGAAGCGGATGTGCCGCAAGGAGATTTCATGTCGCTCGAGTCCTTGAAGCCGCTGTCGTTGCCCCCCTTCGAGTCCCTGTCCGAGCGTCCGGCGTTTCATGACGTCTTCGAGGACACACGAGCGCCGCGCGCGGACGACACGGCGGTCGATCATCGGGTCCCGGATCTCGCGGCCCTGCACGACAGCACCCTGCCGAGTGAGCGCACCTCGCCGCCGGACGACTCTCTGCTCGAGGCCACCGAGCCGCCGCACGAGCACGCTCAACCCGACGTCGAGCATCCGCTCTCCGGCTGGCGCTTCGAGGTCGTGCCGGAGCAGCCCGCCGAGGTCATGCCCGCCGAGGTCATGCCGCCGCCGGACCCGTCCTTCTCCCTCGACGACGACGAGCCGGAGCTGAACGACACGCTGCCGCCTCCGGCGGAGACGCTGCCACCCTACGCCATCTCGCTGGCGCCCTATGACGCCATGAGCGAGCCCGTCCCCGTGGCGACGCGCACCGGCTTCTCCTTCGAGGACGAGCAGCCGGGGCCGAAGGGTAGGATGCCCGCGCCGGTGAGCCTCACGCCGAGAGCGCGTCCCGAGCCGTCCGCGAAGGTCCCTGCCAAGGCGCCGCCGAGCCCGCCGCCGATCACCGAGCTGCCGTCGGAGCTGGCCAACGAGGGCTTCACCGCCACTTTGGCGCCGCTCGAGAAGCAGGAGAGAGGGCCCGACGTCTTCGAGCTCGCCGCGCACGAGAAGGTCGACCAGGCGTTCTTCGACGGCAAGCTGAGCGTCGTCGAGCTCCCGCAGCTCGAGCCGCGCGGGGTGGACTCCACGTCGACGCGAAGGCTGCGCGTCGCGTGGGCGGCAGGCCTACTGCTCGCGGGCGGCGGGCTCGGGGTGTGGATGGGTTACGAGCCCCTGCCCGAGCTCCCCGCCGTCGCGGCGGCGGAGCACGCGGAGCAGCAGCCGGCCGAGCGCGTGCTGACGGTGTTGCCGGCTCCCGCGGTGAAGTCGGTCGCCGAGGCCGAGGCGGAGCTCGTCGCGCTGCCGGCGCCCTCCGCCGCGCCCGTCGAGCAGCCCCCTGCAGCGGCGTCGACGACGGCACCCTCCGTACCCTCCGTACCGATCGTCTCGCCCGAGGTCATCGCGACCTCGGCGTCCGGCAAGCTGCCGCGCAAGCCGGAGGTAGAGCTCACGAACGCGGTGGCCGTCGCCGACGCGAGCCCGTCGTCGGTGCGCGTCGAGTACGGCCGGGTGACGATCCCGCTCGAGGGAGGGCGCGTCGCGCGCAGCTTCGGGCTCGAGAACCCGCCGCGCGTGGTGGTGGACCTCGTCGACGCGACCCTGCCGAGCGAGAAGGCGCAAGAGCTCGGCGAGAAGGGCGTCGAGCGCGTGCGCTTCGGCCGGCCGGACCCGGTGCACGTGCGCGTGGTCGTCGAGCTCTCCAGCGACGGGATGCCGGAGGGCATCACGACGCTGAAGAAGGCCTCGACGCTGTCGGTCGCTTGGCGTTAGGGCGGCTCGCGCAGCGGGCGATCAGACCATCAGCCGTCGACGTCCATCTGGAAGGAGCCGCTGGCGCTGGTGTCGAGCGACGAGCCGGACAGGTCGCCCTCGTGGCTCCACACGTCGTAGCTCACCTCGACCGTATTGGCGTCGACGTCCTCGAGCACGAGCGAGATCTCCTGCGCCGTGGCGTCATAGTGCTCGCCCTCGAACGTGTCCGAGCAGCCGGCGCCGGACACTACGCTCGGGTCGTCGGCCGTGAAGGTGTGCGCGACCCCGCGCGGGAGGTTCACGAACGCTTCCGGATCGTTCACCCACAACAGCACGAACGCGGTGCCCCGGCCGGTCTCGCCGTCGATGCGGATCTCACTGCCGTAATCGGCGAGGTAGCCGGTGCCGACGCCGTCGCCCGCCAGCCCGCTGATGGGGCCGATGTCGCCGTCGAGCGTCGCGTCGTGCAGCGCCACCTGGCCGGGCTCGAGCTGACGAACCGTCTCGAAGCCGTCGACGTTCAGGTTGTCGTAGGTGCGCTCGACCGAGCAGGCGGCGAGCAGCGGGAGCGAGAGAGAAGCGAGGAGCAGCGGGCGCAGCATGGGACCCCCAGGGGCAAGCGTGACGCCGCGCGGACACGGCGCGTCGATGGTAGCTCATTCTGTGCCACGCGCTCTCGGCCGGCGCCACCGCCGGATCCCAATCGATCGCACACAGGTGGCACACCGGCGCACCTCGCGACGTGGCGTCCGCCGACGTGACCTGGCGGTGGGAGCGGTGTGCCGCCTACTGCACCTCGAGACCCTCCCGCCCGTCCTCCAGCAGCAGCGCGAGGACCTCGGTCAGCCGGTCGCGGTGCGCCTTGAGGCCCTCGCGGAATGACTGCTTGTCGGTGTTCGCGATCTCGTAGCTGAGGTCCGCGAGCACGCTCTCCAGCGTCTGCTGGAGGGCCTCGGCCTGCGGCGTGCTGAGCTGCAGCTTTGTCATGCGGCGCCTCCTTGGCTGGCTCCTCCGCAGGCTGTGCATGCGCCGCGCCACGTGGCAGAGAGTCCTTCGAGCACGCACACCTTGGCGTGCCTTTGGAGTCGTGAAGAGTGCCGCTGTCCTTCTGCCCTGCGTGCAAACGCGCCTTCGATGGCGATGCCTGCTTTGCCTGCGGCTATGAGACGCCCGAGGTGGAGATCGACATCGACATCGACGTCGACGATCTCGCCACGCGTGACCCGGCGGACGAGCTCGAGCGCGGCTTCTTCGACAGCCCGGTGACGAACGCCGGCGACAAGGACGTCGAGGCTCCCGCCGAGGTCATCGAGGACCTGCCGCTGAGCGAGCTCTTGCAGGGCGTGGCCAGCCTGCGCGAGCAGGTGCGCATCATCGGGGAGGCGCTGGAGCTCGAGGGCAGGTTCACCGAGGCGCGTACCCTCGAGCGCGCGCTCGAGGTGCTCGCCAACCCGCAGCTCGTCATCGTCGAGGGCGGCGCGCACGCCGAGGGCATCGGCACCGACGTGCAAGACGGCGACGAGCGCATCCGCGACGAGTCCGCGGTCGTCGAAACGCTCGACCTCGGCGAGCTGCTGCAAGGCAAAAAGCGCCTCTCATCGAAGGTGGGCTACATCGCGGACGCGCTGACCGACGAGGGGCGGGTGGGCGAGGCGGCCATCCTCTTGCGGATGAAGCTCGCCCTCGAGCGCCTCGACGCCGCCAAGAGCGAGCTCGACGGACGACTCTGACGGTCGTGCTGCGGAGCGAAGCGTCGGCGGCGTGCGGTGTCCGAAGCGCGCGGGCGTGACGGGGTAGAGTCGAGCGGTGACCTTCCAGCGCGATCCCCGACCGTCGCTCGACGACGCCCTCGAGCGCCTGCTCGCCGACGTCATAGCCCGCGCACCGGAGCTGACCGGCCTCGACGCGAGCGCGCTCCTCGTCGTCGCGGTGTCGGCGCACGGCCGCGCGGCGGCGTCGGTGCGTTCGCTCGACGACGTCGCCGCCCGTGTCAGCATCGCCGGCGTACGTCGGCGCGCCGAGATCGCGCTGCGCCCGCGCTTCTTTCTCGAGGGTGATCCGAGCCGGCGCCTCGGGACGCTCGTACACGAGCTCCTGCACTTGAACCCGCGCGTGCCGGGCGCGTTGCTCGACGAGAGGCGCCACGAGGTCAGGGGCCACGACGAGCACGAACGGCAGGCCCAAGCCGTCGCCGAGCGCTGGCTCGACGGCGCCGATCTCTCGCTCTTGGCGCCGCTCGGTCACGAGGGCGAGGCGCTGATGCGGCAGTGGCGCGTTCGACCGGTGCCGGAGACGAGCAGCGAACGATTCGACGACGACGCGGTCTATTGTGCCCCCATCGTCATGCGGACTCCGCAGGAGCGGCGCACGGTCTGGTGGTAGCGTCAATCGCGTGAGCCGCTCGACGGCAATCCACGCTCTCGGCGGCGCGAATTCACGAGCAGGAGAGGCACGAGGCCGAGCAGCGCAAAGACGTCGGCTCCCTGGGTCTGGCTGCAGCCACCGCCAGGCCCTTCCGCGGCGTCAGGCGCTCCGCCGTCGACGGCCCCGGCTTGCTCGTCGCCGTCCCCGTCGCCACTCTCGCCCGGACCTTCATCCCCTGTCGGGGGCGTATCGTCGCCGTCGTCGTCACACCAGCCTTCGCCCGGCTGTGCGTCTGCGGGCACCGTGAGCTCGATACACACCGGCTCGCTCGGCGCGCTCTCGTTACCCCCTGCGTCAATGGCGACGACGCGATAGCAGTAGAAGCCGGACGTCGGTGCTTGCTGAAGACTCGGCCACCCCTCGACGCGAATCAGCGCGTCCTCCGGATGCGAATAGATGGCGTAGGCGATTACCCTGCCGTCATCCTCTACCTCGGGCTCGAGGCGTACGTTGAAATGAGGGTCGATCCAGCGATCGCACTCGGTGCCGGTGACGCCACCGGCGCGGTAGGTTGCGCTGGCCTGCACGCCGAGCACGGCCGGCGGCGAGGTGTCGGCGCCCGCTCCGACGGTGTACGCTTCGACGGCGCTGTCTCCGCCAATTGACGCCACCGCGCTCACGACGATGGAGCTGCCGGCGGCGAGATCACCGAGGGGGAGGCGCGTCAGGCAGTTACCCCCGTGACCGCTTGCGGTGATGGTGTCCCGGCGCCGTGGATTTCGTTCGCTGGCAAGGCGCAGCGGAGGCGCGACCTCTTGGTCGTGCCGAGCACGCAACGCAGCCAGCGGGCGAAAGACCAAGCCAGGCGCCATCAATGCGAGTGGTCACGGGGGTAGGTACAGAGTCGAGGAAGTTTGGGCCGCAGGGCATGTCAAAGACCCCCTCCGGAGAGAGGAGCCCCGCGTCGGCACCCGGCTCCTGCACGGTGATGCCACCCTCCAGGAGGTCGGACGATAGGCCGGCGCTCAACACGTACACGACGGCGTTGGTGGGGATCTCGCCCCCGCCAGGCAGAAAGCCCGTGATGCCGAACGACGGCCCGGCGGCGAGGGACGCGCCTGCCGTGAGGAGCGTCGCGCCCACGACGAAGCACCACCCGAACGCTGCCAGCCGGTCTTGTCGCCGCTTCATTCTGCTCACCTCCCCTACTGATTCCCTCGCAGTTATTGAGGCTTCGGCCCAAACTCAATCGCGCCCCTCGGCAAGAAATAGACGATGTCCATCACGCCGCCCTCGACGCTGGGGACGTGCCATGAGCCCGGCGGGTACACCGTAAACCCCGGCTCGTTGCCATCAAAGCGCGGCTCTCCCGAGACGGCGAAACAGAGATCGACCTCGCCGTTTGGATGCAGGTGGCCCGGCCCCGGCTTCGCCATGTGCACGAGATCGATCACAATGTCGTCGTCGCCGGTCTTCTTGAGCCGCGAGAAGCGAATGCCGTCATTCTCCTTCTCACAAAGCCAGCCGTCGCGCACGCCTTCGCGCAGGAGCGCCCGCACCTGGCCGAGCGCTTTGCCCTCGAGCGGGAAGCGCTCCTTCAGCGTCGCTAGGGCGTCGTCCGGATGGTCGAGATCGAGCGTGCGCACCAGCGCGAGCAATGGGTCGAGGGCAGCGAGCAGATCTTCGCGCGTGGCCAAGCGGGCACCTCCAGCGGGATCAGTCCCGAATCAATGTCATCTCGCGATCGAGATCTCCGCCGCCGAGCTTGAGCTGCCCGTCGTGCAGCGACGCGTGGTACGTCACCGTCTCTCCCGCGGTGCTGGTAATCGTCAACAGCCCGCGGCTGAATTCCCAGCGTCCGGCGAGCGGACCAAAGGCCACGGAGCCCGAGGGCGCGAGCTGCAGCACGAGCGGCTCCGTCGAGGCTGCCTCGATGACCCGCCAGCGACCGATGAGCTGCGCGCGCGTGGCCGGCTTGGCCTTCACGGCGCGCTCCTCTTCCGCCGAGAAGCGCGCGCTGCCGCTGCGCTCGTACACGCTCGGCTCGGCGAGGTTGCCGGAGTGGAGCGTCAGGCGGCGGCCCTTCAGCACGTAGCGATAACGCTCCGTGCCCTGCTCGAGGTGCAGCGCGAGGCGCCCGCCGTCCGTCGACCACGTGCCCTCGAGCGGACCGAGCCGAAAGCGTCCCTCCTCGGTCAAGACGAGCCGCGGACCGTCGCCCACCGCGTCCCACTGGCCGACGAGGCTGCCGTAGAGCTTCTTGCCAGCCCGCGCCTCGTAAGAGCCGACCAGACGATCCTGATCGCGCGCGAAGCGCGCCCGCTCCCCGTGCAGGCTCTCGAAATGAAGCGTGTGCACGTGCCCGAACGCGTGCACCACGTAGAGCTCGACCGCCCGTACGGTGCGCGAATCCCCGCTCGCGAACACCGTCAACGAGCGACGCATACCCGGCTGCAGCCCGACGCTGGTCGGCACGTCCTGTCCTTGCGTGAAGCCGATCTCGGCGCGAAAGGGCTTCGTCGCGTCCTCGAGCGAGTCGCCGAGGCTCTCCTTCGGCCGCATGGGGCGCACGGAGACGTGAAAGACCGCGAACACGCCGTCGACATCACGGCGGAACATCATCCCGCGCGTGTCGCCGGGCATGGGATGCAAGCGCCAGCCGAGCGGCAGCTTCACGGCGAAGCGCTGCTTGGTGTCGGTGTAGGTGCTCTTCTCCTTCTTCGCGGCGACCGGCGTACAGAGGAGACAGATCGCTAGGGCGGTGAGGGCGAGGCGCATGGGATGAGCTTACCCCCCCGATCGCTTGCGTTGGTCCCATGGTCGCGAAGCGGCCTGCTGTTCGAAAGCACAGGCGTTCGCTGGCAAGGCGCAGCGGAGGCGCGACCTTTTGGTCGTCTCGAGCACGCAACGCAGCCAGCGGGCGAAAGACCGAGCGAGGGGGGATCAACGCGAGTGGTCAGGGGGGTAGCTCGTGGCGACGCGGACCAAGGCGTCCCCCCCTGCCGCGAGCCACCTCTACTGCTCCACGATGACGAACTCCACGCGGCGGTTCTTCGCCCGTCCCTCGGCGTTGTCGTTCGGCGCGATGGGCTGCTCCTCGCCGTAGCCGGCCGCCTCGAGGCGCGTCGCCTCGACGCCCTGATCGACGAGGTACTTCAGCACCGACTCGGCCCGGTTCTGGCTGAGGCGCTTGTTGGTCGTGTCGCGGCCGACGCTGTCGGTGTGCCCCTCGACGCGGACCTTCTTGATCTGCGGGCTCGCCTTCAGCACCTGCGCCACCTGGTTCAGCAGGTTGAAGCTGCGCGGCTGTAGGCGCGCGCTGCCGGTCTGGAAGTACACGGTCTCGGAGATCTCGATCTTCTCGCGCGTCACCACCACGAGGCTCTTGCCCTGGTCGGGGCAG